>JAIRYM010000001.1 GCA_031267615.1 Dysgonamonadaceae bacterium | reverse complement strand
GCTTCCTGCCGGTCGTTGATCGTCTTCGAATTCCGCGTCAGGGAGTTTTCCGCTATCGCAAATTTCGCTTCGTAATCAGCGCCGAGCCGCATAAATTCGTGATACGTCGCCGGAGGCATATAGTCTTCCGCACCATAACCGGTCAATGTCGTTTTCAGATTAATTGACCAGTTGAAAAAATCTTCCTCTGTTCTGGGAATGTAGTCTTGTGAACTCATAATCTCAATTTTTTTATTATTGTTAATACTGTTATTATTTGTTGTTAATAAACTTTTTGTAGAGCTCTGCAAAACTTTCGTAGAGCTCTGCAAAAACTTCGTAGAGCTCTGCAAAAACTTCGTAGAGCTCTGCAAATCTTTCGTAGAGCTCTGCAAAAACTTCGTAGAGCTCTGCAAAACTTTCGTAGATCTCTGCAAAACCTTCGTAGAATTCTGCAAAACCTTTGTAGAGTTCTGCAAAATCTTCCAGCCTGAATGAAAACTATTTGCATCCATAGCTGAATTATTATTATTTAAAAGGAAATGTTTTCGGGATTTCCCGAAACGGATTATGACATAACCCGTTGATGTTTTGGCATTTATTGGGGGGGGGGGGGGTAAAATGGCATTAACTGACACGTCATATTGAGTATCAATTTTGAGTTACTGCTGTAGAAGTAATGAGTTGCCATTTTATTTTTTTGTTATTAACGGGTGCAAAGGTAATATAAAATATTGAAACTGCAAAAATTTTTTGATGATTTTTTTCAGGACGCTACTAATTAACTTTCTTCGCTTTCCTCTTTTTATTTTCTTTTTTAGGCGCCGATTCAATTATTTGTTTTGTTTCTTCGTAAGTCAGCATTTCAGGCTTTTTGCCGCGAGGAATCTTGTAATTTAATTTATTGTAAGAAATGTAAGGTCCGTACCGTCCATTAAGTATCTGCATTTCCGGTTCTTCTGTGAAAGATTTAATGAGTTTGTTTGCTTCTTTCTGCGCTTTTTCTTCGAGCAGTTTGCGAGCTTCATCAATGGTTATGCTGTATGGGTCACTACTTTTTGGAATCGAAACAAATGTACTGTCAATTTTTATATATGGTCCGAAACGCCCTACCGAAGATGTAACTTCCTTGCCGTCGATTTCGCCAACGGTGCGTGGCAAGTCAAACAGTTTCAGCGCTTCTTCGAGCGTGATGGTTTCTATCGACTGTCCTTTTGCAAGCGAAGCAAATTGTGGTTTATCCTTCTCGTCTGCCAAACCTATCTGTACGAACGGGCCGAAACGTCCAATTTTTACGGAAACCGGTTTTCCTGTCTTCGTATCGTTACCGAGCGAGCGCTCGCCAACTTTCATCTCTGATTTTGAATCCGCAACGGCAATTACAACAGGATGAAAAAGTTTGTAGAAATTATTCAAAGTGTCTGTCCATATAACTTTGCCGTCAGCTATACTGTCAAAATCTTTTTCAATATTTGCTGTGAAGTTATAATCAAGTACTTTTGGAAAATTTGCTGTCAGGAAATCGTTGACTATTATACCTGAATCAGTGGGCATTAATTTGCCTTTATCTGCACCAACAAGTTCCGGTTTTGTTTTTTTATCAACTTTGCCGTTTTTCAACAAGAGCGTAACAAATGTGCGATGTTCGCCTTCTTTGCTGCCTTTGATGACATAGCCGCGCTGTTGAATGGTTGAAATCGTAGGTGCATAAGTGGAAGGGCGTCCTATGCCAAGTTCTTCCATCTTTCGTACAAGGCTTGCTTCGGTATAACGGAACGGGCGTTGTGTGAGCCGTTCAACAGCCGCCGCCGTTCCAAGCGAGAGTATTTCGTTAACCAAAACGGACGGCAATATTGCTTCTGCGTTCTCGTCTTGTGTTTCGTCGTCTTTGCTTTCATTATATACTCGCAAAAATCCATCAAAACGTATTACCTCGCCATTTGCGATAAATTTTTCTTTCCTTGAATTTATGTTGATCGTTATTGTAGTACGTTCTGTTGCTGCGTCAGCCATTTGCGACGCTACGGTGCGTTTCCAAATCAGTTCATATAATTTCTGTTCTTGCGCCGTACCTTTGATTTCGCGGTTGGCAATATATGTTGGGCGAATCGCTTCGTGCGCTTCCTGTGCGCCTTTTGCTTTGGTATGATATTGACGTATTTTCAGATATTTTTCTCCAAACTCTTCTGTGATTTCCTTTTTTGCTGCGCCAAGAGCAAGCGACGAAAGATTGAGCGAGTCGGTACGCATATATGTAATTTGCCCTGCTTCGTAGAGTTTTTGTGCAACCGACATTGTTTGAGCAACCGAGAAACCGAGTTTGCGCGATGCTTCCTGTTGAAGCGTTGAGGTTGTAAACGGTGGAGCAGGCGATTTTTTGCCGGGCTTTTGTGTTACATCTTCTACGGTAAATTTAGCATCGATAAGAGATTCAAGAAATGATTGTGCTTCTTTTTCGGTTGCAAATCGTTTATTCAGTTCGGCTTTCAACAGCGACTTTCCATCTTGCAACAGAAATTCGGCAGTTACTCGGAAAAATGCTTCTGCGCTGAATTGATTGATTTCCCGCTCGCGCTCAACAATGAGGCGCACAGCTACTGACTGCACCCGCCCTGCCGAAAGCGACGGCATAATTTTTTTCCACAAGACAGGCGACAGTTCAAACCCCACTATTCTGTCAAGTACTCGCCGCGCCTGCTGTGCATTTACGAGATTTATGTTAATGTCGCGAGGATTCTCTATTGCTGCGATTATGGCATTTTTAGTAATCTCGTGAAATACAATACGTTTTGATGTTTTATTATTCAAGTCGAGAACGACTGACAAATGCCACGAAATGGCTTCTCCTTCGCGGTCTTCATCGGAAGCGAGCCAGACCATTTCTGCTTCTTTTGCTGCTTTCTTCAGATTTTCTACAATTGTTTCCTTTTCCGGCGAAATAATGTAATCGGGTTTGAAATCGTGTTGAACATCAACACCCATGCCTTTTTCTCGAAGGTCACGGATATGCCCGTAACTCGACAGCACTTTGTAGTCAGAACCAAGAAATTTTTCGATAGTTTTTGCTTTAGCAGGTGATTCTACGATTACGAGATTCTTTTGCATATTGTTTTTAAATCTTTGATTTGGGCGCAAAAGTAATAAAAATTGCGGAAAGATATATTGTTTTATAAGAAAATTAAAATATTTTCACCGACTTACACCTGTGCCGAACAATGCAAAGTCATACTTAATAGGGTCTTCCGGACAAAATTGACGTAAAACAGAGGTAAGTTCTTCTACTGCATGACGGTCGTTGCTGTTGCGGCGCAATAATCCAAGTTCACGAGCAATATTTCCTGCGTGAACATCAAGTGGAATATATAACTGACTTGGGTTAATAGATTTCCATATTCCCAAATCAACAATCCCGTCATCTCTGACAAGCCACCGCAAGGCCATATTTATACGTTTCAATGCGCTGTGTTTATAGTTTGAAGGGTAACATTTACTGTTGTTTTGTCCGTCATTTGCCTGCTGCATTTCTGCCGATAAAACGCCTGCAAAATCCCATGCCGGTGCGATAGACAGTTCTATTTCATTGGCTTTAAGCATATTCTCAATGCTTCCGTATTTTATAAAAATTTGTCTGAATCCACGCAACATATATGCCAAGTCGTGTTCAAAAAACGTACGGTGGATATTTGCTCTGCCGAGTGCGCGATAGTCTTCATTCATAATGAAATCATACGGACTGTCGCCCCACATTACGAGCAGTTTTTCTGCATTGCGCAGAATCACAGATCGTTTACCCCACGAAATTGTCGCTACCACGAAAGCCGTTATCTCAATATCCTGTAATTTGCTGTATCTACGTGGAAATTGTACCGGATCGTTTTTGATAAAAGATTGTGTGTTGAAACGTATAACCTGCTCGTCGAGAAAATCTTTAACGTCGTTCATAATGTTATTATAAAATAATTTTTTACTTATATTTCACCCCAAAGGTATTCATAAATTCCGATTTGCAACGGTATTTTGGTGATTATAAGAAATAGCCGTATCTTTGCTCATATTTTCAACCAATTTTATAATGAACAAACGGAATCTTTTATTATTCACAGTTTTTGCCATCGCAACGTTTTCTTGCAATGACAGTAAAAAATCGGACAAAAATTCAGAAAGCGAACCTGTCGTAACTTCTGCTGCCGAGAATCTTTCAGTGTATCCTCTCGACAGTCTGTTGAACATGGCTGAAACACAGGTGGATAAAAACGTAACGGTTGTGGGATATGTTACTCATACCTGCAAACATTCAGGCAAACGCTGCTTTATGGTCGGCGAATCTCAGAAAGGCTCTATGCGAATTGAGGCAAAAGGTGAAATAGGCGGATTCAACCGTGAACTTGTCGGTTCAAAGATTGAAGTTACTGGCACAGTCAAAGAACATCGTCTTACGAAAGAATATATATCGCAGATGGAAAAAGATGTTGAGATGAAGAAAGAGGAAGATGGCACTGCCGAATCGTGCGCCGCCGAATTAAGTAATATCAACGCGATGCGGCAGTGGATGAAGGACAACGGCAAAGAATATTATTCCATATTTTATATGGACGGACAAAATTTTGCCGTCGTTGAATAATAAATCACTTATACAAATGGGTATCAGACATTGGTTACGAGTTATTCATCGCAACTTGGGATTTCTTGTAGTCGGCATTTCACTTGTCTATGGCATTTCGGGCATTTACCTCAATCATCTGGGCGGCGGAGACCCTGCTTTCCGTACTGTAGAGGCTTCATTGCAACTGCCGCCGAATCTGACTTTGCAATCGCTTGAAACTGCATGGAACGAGAAAAAAAACTTGCCTAAAATAAATAAAATTATGTCCGTTGATGAAACTCATCTGCGCCTGATGCTCGAAGGTGGAATCGGTATCTATAATTCTACCGACGGACATATTGATTATGAACTGCACCATAAACGAATAATAATTTATTGGATAAATCGTTTGCATTACAGCCGCGTGAACGGCTGGACTCCAGTCGCAGATATTTTTGCCGGTTCACTGATTTTTCTCGCTTTTTCAGGACTTTTCATCACGCGCGGAAAACACGGAATCAAAGGCTATGGAAAATGGTATCTTATTGCAGGGTTGCTTATTCCGCTCGCGTTTATTTTAATATGAGATATAATTAATTATTAATCGCCGTAACAGCGAGATGATCTGTGAGCATATTATCTTTGTTGCAACCGAGGTAAAACTGCCGCTTTCCATTGCGCAAAATCTCCTTCAATAATATGTTTGCGGGCATCGCCAACCAGCCGCATATAAAACGCAAGATTGTGAATCGAGGCTATTTGCAAGCCGAGAATTTCACTTACGGAAAACAGGTGATGCAAGTATGCTTTATTATGAAACTCGTCCAACAGAGATGCTCCTCCGCTTTCAATCGGACTGAAATCGTTTTCCCACTTCTTATTTTTTATATTGATAATGCCGTCGTATGTAAACAACTGACCGTTGCGACCGTTGCGTGTCGGCATAATGCAGTCGAACATGTCAACGCCGCGCTCAATTGCTTCGAGAAGATTGGCAGGTGTACCTACGCCCATCAGGTAACGCGGTTTTTCTTTTGGCAGGATTTCATTGACAAGCTCAATCATCTCATACATCTTTTCGATTGGTTCGCCGACTGCGAGTCCACCGATAGCGTTACCGTCAGCATCTTGGGACGCAACTTTTTCTGCTGCACGACGCCGCAAATCATTATAGACGCAACCCTGAACTATCGGGAAAAGACTTTGATGATACCCATATTTCGGTTCTGTTTCGCTGAAACGCTGAAAACATCTGTCAAGCCAGCGTTCCGTTAATTCTAATGAGCGACGGGCATACTCGTAATCGGCATCACCTGGCGTACATTCGTCAAACGCCATGATAATATCTGCTCCAATGCTGCGCTCAATATCTATTACGCTTTCGGGTGTAAACAGATGCCGGGAACCATCAATATGTGAGCGAAACTCGGCTCCGGATTCGTGAAGTTTGCGATTATTGCGAAGCGAAAAGACTTGATAGCCGCCACTGTCGGTTAGAATGGGACGATCCCAATGGATGAACCTGTGAATCCCGCCTGCCTGTTCCAGTATTTTAATGCCCGGACGAAGATAGAGATGGTATGTGTTGCCAAGTATGATCTGCGCATTAATGTCGTCTTGTAATTCGCGAAAGTGAACTGCTTTGACGGAGCCCTGTGTGCCTACCGGCATGAAAACCGGTGTAGTTATTTCTCCGTGAGATGTTGTGATGAGACCGGCACGGGCATTTGTCAATTTGTCAGTGTGCTGAAGCTGAAATTTCATGATGACAAAGGTACGAATAAAATATTTGACGGTCATTCATTTTTTCTTACCTTTGCCAAAAAAAATATCGCAATGACATACATGAAAGTTTATAAAGCATCTGCAGGTGCCGGTAAAACGTATACGCTGGCTAAGGAATTTATTAAGGAGACGGTGATAAATGATTATGATAAAGGTTTCAAGAATATTCTCGCCGTAACTTTTACAAGGGACGCGACAGGAGAAATGAAAGAGCGTATTATTGCTGAACTTTATGGTCTCGCATATATTGTGGAGGAATCTGCCGGTTTTCTTGCAGATATAAAGGATGCAGTGAGTGAGGAAGGTATGGAGCTTGACGAATCGATGATTATACGAAAAGCGCAATGTATTCTGAACGCTGTGATCCATAATTATTCAGATCTGCATATCACAACGATAGACAGTTTCTTTCAAAAAATTATGAGAAATATCGCTCGCGAACTTGGCGTGGGATCCAAGTTCAACATAGAGATGAATTCTGCAGACGTGAGGCGTGACGCGGTTAATTATCTGATAGAAAATGCGCACCGAGATAAACAGCTTCTGAACTGGCTTACTGATTTCGCTGAAGACAGACTTGAGCAGAACGGAAACTGGAGATTTCGAGATGATGTGTATCTTTTCAGCAGCTGTATATATAATGAGCTCTTTCAGAGGAATGAATCCGAACTGAAAAGTTATATGGCTGACAATCCAAAGGTTTTTGACGAGATTCTTAATAAACATAATCGCGCGCTGAAGGATGGGAAGAATTTTTTTAAAGTTGCTTACAGAAAGGCGGTTGAATTGCTGGAAAATAACGGTTTGACGTTCGAAGATATTAAATGGGGCGGAAATATTGCCGGTTTCTGGAAGAAAATGGCGGACAGCCAGTCGGGAAATATCAGTGACAGGATTTTGAAATACTGTGGAAGCGCGGAAGAATGGGCGAAAGCGCAATCAAAACGTCTGCAAGATATTGTTGCGCTCGCTTCAAGCGAACTGATGCCTTTGCTGAAAAAAACCGTTGACGCCGCAGTAGAATACAATACTTCGGCGCTGATAAGGCAGAATATTCATCAACTGGGGCTCGTGTGGAACATAACGAAGGTGATTGACGGGGCAAACAGAGAAAATAATCGCGTAATGCTGTCCGATACGGCGCTTTTCCTTAACAGAATGATTGACGATTCGGATTCCCCGTTTATATATGAAAAAATCGGGGCGGAAATAAAGCACATTCTGATAGACGAGTTTCAAGATACGTCGCACCTGCAATGGGAGAACTTTCGAACTCTGCTGCTCGATATTATTGCCGCTAAATCGTTCTGCATGCTTGTTGGAGACGTAAAACAGGCTATTTACAGATGGCGCAACGGTGACTGGAAGATATTGGACGGAATTGAGAAGGAAATGCCGGTTTGTGTAGAAAATCTTCCGCATAACTTTCGAAGTGAATATCATGTCGTCGAATTTAATAACAGTTTTTTTGTCGAAGCAGGATATTTGATGAACGAAAAATATGGCGCCGAACTTACTTCGCTTAAAAATACGGAATCACCATTCATGTCTGCATATAAAGAATGTTTGGTTAGACAGAAACCGGTGAAGCTGGACGGAAATGGCTTCGTGGGAATAGATTTTCTAAATAAAACTGATGAACATACGTATCTGGAAATGGTGGTCGATACTCTTGTCGAAAGGCTGCAAATGTTGCAGGAATCAGGCGTAAAGGCTAACAGTATATGTATTCTTACACGAAAAAATGATGAAATTTCCTTCCTCGCAGATGCTTTGGCGTCCAAGAAAACAGATTTTCCGGAACTTGAAGCGGAAAACTTCCTGAACATTGTATCTGACGACGCCTTTTGCCTCTCGAGCTCGGAAGCAGTGAGGATGATTATCAACACGATGCGTGCCATAGATAACCCAGCGCTAGAATATCTGTCGCCCATGTTTAAAAATCAGGAAAATCAGGTCTCGAAGCAGTCTTGGCTATATTCTGTAAGGCTTATGCCGCTTTCCGAACTCGTCGAATATATTTTCCGGACACTCAAACTCGATGGCTTAAAAGGACAGTCATCTTACATCTTCACATTCTTTGACGCTATAATAAAACGACAAAAAAACGGAGGATCAAATGACCTGCACTCGTTTATTAAATATTGGGACGACGATTTATGCAATAAAAATATTCCCGCCAGCGATGGCGTAGACGGAATACGAGCCATGACGGTGCACAAATCCAAGGGACTCCAGTTTCACACCGTGATCATTCCCCTCTGTAACTGGGAAATAAATCCTAAAAGCGGCTCCACGGTATGGTGTAAAAAAAAGCCCGGAATTTATGATTTCCCACTGCTGCCGGTATCTTTCTCGTCAAAAATGAAGCACTCCGAATTCGCCGGAGACTTCGAAAACGAAATGTCGCTATCGTGGCTCGATAACATTAATCTGCTCTACGTAGCTTTTACGCGCGCAGAAAAAAATCTTATTATATTCGGAAAACATAAAAACAAACTCGACAGCATAAAGACTGTATCAGACATTTTGCAGTATATTACACCCCGTATTTCAGACGAAAACAGCGATGAGGAACACTTCGAATTTGGATTTTTTGTGAATGGCAAAAGTACTGATACCGCAGGCGAACAACACGCTGTGAAGGAAAAAAACATACTGAAGCAAAAGCCGGAGACTAAAAACGCAGAATTTTTCTCAGCCGGCTTTGAAACGGGAAAATCTATCTTCAAACAGTCAAATAAATCGCGCGAATTTGTAAATCAGAACGCAGGAAACAAAGAAAAATACATCTCCAACGGTAACATTATGCACAAACTCTTTGAGCGCATACAAACAACAGAAGACGTCGAAAAAGCCGTAAAAAGCGCAGTCGCCGAAGGTATTGTAGCCGAAGAAAACAGGAATATTTATATAACCAAGATTCTCTCCGCAATATTTCGCGCAGGATTCGAAGATTTCTTTTCTGATAAATATAAAATCTACACCGAATGTTCAATCCTGATGGAAGAGAACGGAGAAATTGTAACCAGGCGACCGGACAGAGTACTCACGTCTGAAAAAGACACAATAATAATAGATTACAAGTTCGGACAACCCCGCGAAGAACATAAACTGCAGATGCAGCAGTATGTCGACCTGCTGACGTCGATGAATTACCCGAACATAACCGGCTACCTCTGGTACGCAGAAAACCCGGACCCCGCAAATAATATTATCATCATAAAATAATGAAACTATACCGTACCGCAGACTGGCTTCCCACCACGAGGAAAGAAGCCGAGCAGCGCGGGTGGGAATCGCTGGACGTAATAATCTTTTCAGCAGACGCTTACGTTGACCACCCATCTTTCGGCGCAGCCGTAATCGCAAGAGTTCTCGAAGCAAAAAACCTTCGAGTCGCAATCGTCCCGCAGCCCAACTGGAGAGATGATCTGAGAGACTTCACTAAAATGGGCGTTCCGAAACTGTTTTTCGCAGTATCCGGAGGCGCCATGGATTCAATGGTAAACAAATACACAGCCGGCAGGCGACTGCGTTCTGAGGACGCCTACACACCAGATGGACGCACCGACCTCCGCCCCGAGTACCCGACAGTCGTATACACCGCAATCCTCAAGAAACTGTATCCCGAAACACCCGTCATCGTGGGAGGAATAGAAGCCTCAATGCGCAGGCTCGCACATTACGATTACTGGCAAAACAAACTCCTGCCGTCTATCATTATCCCCTCCCGGGCAGACATTATTGTATACGGAAACGGCGAAAAATCCATAACCGAGATCGTTTCACGAATAAAGCAGGGCGAAACACTGCAAAATATAACAGTTCATCAAACCGTCACACTGTCATCCCGCTATCAGCCGCAGGATGGCGACAAAATACTCCATTCATACGAACAATGTATCAAAAATTCTCTCCGGCAGGCAGAAAACTTTAAGACAACAGAAGAAGAAACTCTCAAAATACATGCCGGCCGGCTTATACAGCAAACCGGCGACCGGTACGTCATCATCAACCCGCAATACCCGCATATTACGACGCCGGAAATCGACGCCGTTTACGACCTGCCATACACCAGACTTCCGCATCCAAAATATTCCGGAAAAAGAATACCGGCTTACGAAACCATTCGTCACTCCGTCACCATACACCGCGGTTGTTTCGGCGGCTGCGCCTTCTGCACCATCTCCGCACATCAGGGCAAGCACATCATATCACGAAGCCCGCAATCCATACTGAATGAGGTGACAGCAATCACAAACATGCCCGATTTCAAAGGCTACGTAAGCGACCTTGGCGGTCCGTCTGCAAATATGTACGGTATGAGAGGAAAAAATCTCCAGACATGCGAACGATGCATCAAACCATCCTGCATTCACCCCGCAATCTGTCGCAACCTGAATGTTGACCATCGCCCGCTAACAGAGCTCTACCGCGCCGCCGGTAAAATTCCCGGAATAAAGAAAACCATTATCAGCAGCGGCGTCCGTTACGATCTGTTAGTCAATCGCTACGACGACAATGCCCTCAACATCGCAGCAGCCGACTATACCCGCGAGCTCATCGTCAATCACGTCTCGGGACGCCTCAAAGTCGCCCCCGAGCATACCTCTGACCGCACGCTCGCCTGCATCCGCAAGCCACCATTTGCCGATTACATCAAGTTCAGCAATATTTTTTATAAAACAAGCCATCAGCACAACCTCAATCAGCAGCTCCAGCCCTATTTTATCAGTTCACATCCGGCATGTACTGAAATTGATATGGCTGAACTCGCTGTCATCACAAAAACCATGAACCTTCGTCCGGAGCAGATTCAGGACTTCACCCCTACCCCGATGACGCTTTCCACAACCATCTTTCACACCGGCGTCCATCCCTTTTCGCACGAAAAACCATTTGTCGCCCGCACCGCAGATGAGAAGCAGCGTCAGAGGCAATATTTTTTCTGGCACGATAAAACTTTAAAAGAAAAAATAATACAGTCCCTCAAAAAACTGCATCGTCCGGACATAATCATAAAATTATTTGGAAAAACAGATAAATAAATAATTATGTACAATCTCACAGCAAAAAAACATCGAACTCTGAACCGTGCAACATCTTTACGGCAAAAAAACATTGCACGCCGGAATATGCAACACTTGCACAGCACAAAAACCTTGAACTCTGAACCGTGCAACACTTGCACAGCAGAAAAACATTGAACGCCGGAACGTGCAACACTTGTACAGCAGAAAAACATCATACGCCGAACCCTAAAATATATTCAAAGAAAAAAAATCTTAAACACCATCATCAAAAACATATCAAACAATAAACAAGCAACAATACCGACGTTAAAAAATATTAAATCGTAAAAAAAACAGGAAAAAACATAAGAAAATAAGAAAAAACAATAAAAAATTTGGTAAAGTAAAAAACAGTATGTAAATTTGCATGAAAATAATTTAGTATTAATTCCTAAAAAATAAAAAATATGGAACAATTAAGACCACTGCAATTTGGAAGACTAAAAATCGACGCACACTGCGGATTTTTAACACACACAAGCGAAGCAATCACAGCAAGTCCGGAAGCCGTCAAAGCAAAACTCGGCGACCTTCAGCCGCAGTTTGAAGACAAGTTAAAAACAGAAAAAGCAATCATGGACTGGCAGCGGCGCTCCCCAATAACAAAAGAAATCAAGGAAGCCGATAAACGGCAAGACACAGCATTAACCGCGCTTCGCATATTAGTCAAAGGTCAGACCTACAGTTTCGGCGCCCCCAACGCAGCTGCAGCAGAACGCGTATACATGATGCTAAACAAATACGGTAATGTAAACCGCAAGCCATATCAATCACAAATCGGCGACATAGAATCCATCCTTCGACAATTAGCAGGACCATACAGCAGCGACGTTACATGGTTACTTCAGTACGCCCCCACCATCTCAGCACAGATAACAGAGTTGAAAAATGCAAACATCGACTTCAAAACAAAGCTCAACAGTCGCGGCAAATACTACAATACAAAGCCGGACAAAACATTTCACCAGATCCAAAAAGAAATAGAGCCCATCTACCACGAAATCGCAAGAATCATAAACGCCAACGCCATAACAAAGACCGACCCCGGCTTCGCAGCGATAATAAACCTTCTGAATCCCGAGATAGACATTCTGAACTTAGAATTTCACCGTATCCGTCACAATCTTTCCAAATCCAAGATCGTCTCGATACCGGAACAGTACTACACCGGTCTCCCAGTCACACCTACGCCCGAAGTATTCATACAACCATTAGACGAAGAAACCGTACGCCTCGAGATTGGCAAAGACTACAACCTGAGATTCATCGACAATGTAGAAGTAGGAAATGCGACACTCACCATACATGGCGTCGGATCATACAAAGGCAAAAAATCCATCTCCTTCATAATAAAGCGGGTGTAACAATAAACAGTAACAGGACAAAAAAAAACAGGGGAAAGCAATGTACATTCCCCCTATTCCAAAAAAGTCAGCAGATCATCCTCATGCGATGATTATAACTTTTATTCAATCTTACGGAAAGCATAACCCTGATCAATAAGCCAGTCGATGCAGACCGGCAGGGACAGTTTCATTCTATCTCCCGCTTTGATAGAGTCATGAAACACGATAATAGATCCGTCGCGAGTATATTGTTTCACATTGCAGAACACATCTTCCGCAGTCTTAAGATGACTGTAGTCACGCGTTACAACATCCCAGAGAATTATTTTGTATTGCTTGCGAACAGCATGAAACTGAGGAAAGCGAATATGTCCGTGCGGCGGGCGAAACAAAGTACTGTCGATATAATCTGCTGCCTGCGCTATATCGCTAAGATAAGTTGAGGTATTTACTTTTAATCCCTGTAGATGATGAAAAGTGTGATTTCCGACAGCGTGTCCGCGGTCAAGAATCATTTTGTATATGTCGGGGTGTTTGCAGACATTGGCGCCAACACAAAAAAAGGTAGCCTTTATACCGTATCGGTCGAGTATGTCAAGCACCCAGGGAGTAATTTCAGGGACTGGTCCGTCGTCGAAGGTCAGATAAACGGTTTTTTCTCCGGTTTTAATCCGCCAGTGTGCGCCTCGGAAAAGGAGACGGTAGATTTTCGGGGGACTTTCTATGAACATGGGTTTTTTACTGGTTTCTTCCGCTTGCCTGTTCAAACTGACTGTTATATTTATACAGGTATCGAGACAGTTCTTCTGCTCTGGTCTGATCGGCAGTCACATAGAAATCTTTGATCAGTCTTTCAAGAGTATACATTGCTTGATAGACGTCTCGCATTGCGGATGCGTATTTTCTTCTGCTTAATCTTGAATACCAGTCAAGTTCGCGAATGGTAGATTCCGTCAGTTCGTCGTAAACAGCTTTTGCTTTCTCGGTGTCACCTGCGAGCAAATATGTTTTTGCAATTTCACCAACAGACATGTAATCCAGCGGCACATTATGAGAAGGGATTGATTTCAGGGCATAATCCATGGCTTCAATTGCTTTTTCGGGCTTGCCGTCTTCTATCAGGCGTTTGCCGAGCGTTCCGAACTGTGTACGAAATGTTTTTGCCAGCCGTGCAGTGTTTTCATCGACATACAGTCCTTTCTGTTCCAGATTGCCCCAGCGGTATTTGTTCATCAGGTTATCCCACAGGATATCCGTGTCGTATCTTGTTTCACTGGAGTCTGTAAGGTAGGGTACTATACGGTATGCGACGCCGTCTTGACGGAAATAGCTGTCGAGGCGTATGTATTCGTCTCTCGATACTGTTATTGCGTAATAGAACGGACGCTTCCAGTCGCGATTATTGCTCAGCATGTCCAATACCATCATTTCTTCTTTACCCAGGTGTGATTTGCTGCCTGTAACGACTCTTCCGCTGGTGTCTTTAATTTCGCCAAGATCAATAAACATGGTATCGACAATTTTATCTGCGTTTTCCGGCTTGACGGTTCCTGATTCTATCACAGCCTGACGATTGATCGGCAACGTCAGCATTTCTGTTGGAATATTATCTATTTCAACAGAATAGTTTGGTATTCTTTTTGTGCGTTTGTCGTCCGACTTGACTCTTGCAAGAGCGCGGGCAACGTCCCAGGGTTCATCTGTAACCGGCAGGATATATGCTACATCGTGTTTCCCCTGAACATATTCCGAGCGTGTCCAGGATATTGGCAGAGCTTCGGATTCGTAAGCCTGACGCTTCATCTGGTCAATATACCAGTCTGTTTGCAGATAGGAAAGGTTGCAGACACGCACATCGGTACGGTATCCTTCTACTTCCTGTGCATACCAAAGGGGGAAAGTGTCGTTGTCGCCCATAGTGAAAATCACGGCGTTCGGTTCGCAGGTTGTGAGATAGTTATATCCAAAATCGCGAGTGGTATAGCGGCGCGAGCGGTCGTGGTCATCCCAGGTTTGTGAAACCATCTGTAAAGGTACAAGCAGACATAACATTCCGCCGGCAACAGATGCGGGAAGAGTTTGCTGTTTCAAATATTTTTCCAGCAGTCGAACAGTGTATGCCACACCGATACCAATCCATATACAGAAGGCATAAAAGGAGCCAGCATAAGCGTAATCTCTCTCGCGTGGCTGATATGGCGTCTGATTCAGATAAACTACAATAGCCATGCCTGTCATAAAGAACAGCAGAAAAATTATCCAAAATCCTTCTTTGCCTTTTCTTCCTTTCGAAAGTTGAAAAATGATTCCCATAATACCGAGAATCAGCGGTAGCATATAATAAACGTTGTGTCCTTTGTTTTTAGCAATAAAGTCAGGCATATTGTCCTGTGGTCCTGCAAGATATTTGTCGATAAACTTGAAGCCTGTTATCCAGTTGCCGTTCGACACTTCGCCGTGTCCTTGAATATCGTTCTGGCGTCCTGAAAAGTTCCACATAAAATAGCGGAGATACATAAAATTAACCTGATAATTGAGAAAAAAGCGGATGTTTTCAATAAAGGTCGGTTTAATTACAATTTTCGGCTCGCCACTTGGGTCTGTAAACCTGACACGCTTACCTTTTATGTCAGCCCACGATTTGTAAGCCGAAATATGTTCTGGCTGTTGGCTGTACATACGTGGGAAGAGAGTATTAAGTTCATCGCGAAATTCCCATTTTTCTTTCCTCATCGACTCATAATATCTGTCTCTGTCTGATGGATTTTGCTTGTCAATCCTCGTCCATACAGGCCCTTCGTCTTTCTTTACAGGATAACCCTTTTCATCATATTTTCGTTCTGAAGCGTAGGTCTGTCCGTAAATCAACGGCGTGTCGCCATATTGTTCGCGGGAAAGATATGTCCTCAATGTGAAAATATCCTGCGGTGAATTTTCGTCCATCGGCGCATTAGCAGCAGAACGAATCATAATCAGTGCGTATGATGAATAACCTGTCGTGATAACGAGCAACCCTATAAGTATTGAGTTAAGAACTACAGTATTAATACGTTTGCAGGAAAAGAAATAAAGGCTTAAACCTGTTAAAATCAGTATGCCGAGCCATGGACTGTTGCCCAAAAACGGAATACCGAGCAATGTAACGCCAAGTATAAATGCTATCTTTATTCTGACAGGATTTTCTTTTCGTTGCATAGTTTCCCATATTCCCCAAATCAAAACTGCAGCAACGAAGATAATATATATCGCAACGCCGCTGTTATAGGGCATTCCAAGCGTATTTACCGTCAGCAGTTCAAACCAGCCTGCCACTTTCACAACGCCTTGAATAATACCAAAAAGCAAAACCGCTACAAGTACAAAAGAAACAACAAGTGCGAGTATTGAGCCTTTGAGACTGGCATTGGGATATTTTTTAAAGTAATAAACAAGCACTATGGCAGGTATACACAGCAGATTAAGCAAGTGTACCGCGATTGAAATACCCATCAAATAGGCAATCAAAATAAGCCATCTGTCTGCGTGAGGTTCGTCGGCAACATCTTCCCATTTAAGAATCAGCCAGACAACTATCGCCGTCATCAGTGAAGAAAAAGCATAGACTTCGCCTTCGACTGCAGAAAACCAAAAAGTGTCGGAAAACGTGTAAGCGAGAGCACCAACTGCGCCGCATGCAAGTACGGTAATAACCTGCGACAACGAGATTTTGTCCTTGTTACTGACAAGCAGTTTCTTTACTAAATGAGTAATTGTCCAGAACAGGAACAGTATAGTCAATGCACTGAAAATAGCCGACATTGAGTTCACCATCATCGGTTTGAGCAAAGGGTCGGAAACAAATTGTGTAAACAAGTTTGCCACCATCATAAAAATCGGACTTCCGGGAGGATGTCCTACTTCTAGTTTATATGCAGATGCAATAAATTCGCCGCAGTCCCAGAGGCTTGCTGTCGGCTCAATCGTTAAAAGGTACGTTACGGTGGCTATAGCAAACACTGCCCAGCCGGTAATATTGTTCCACAAATGGTATTTCTTCATACTTCAAATTGCTTTTGTACAACAGCTTCATTTATAATTAAACCGCAAAGGTAAAAAAAAAAATTAAATAATGTGATGTTGCGAAATCAAATATAAATTATCCTGGGAAAAATTGTACCTTTGCGGTCATTGAAAAAATTATTATATTTATGTACAACGATTTTCAAAGCCATCTTGAATTTGAAAAAGAAGACTTACAAAGGGCAGGATTGTGGAAATTCGAACGCGAAATAACTTCCCCTCAGGGCGCCGTAATCAACGTAAGAGGCGAAACGGCGCTTAATTTCTGCGCAAATAATTACCTAGGACTTGCAAACAACCAGCAATTGATAGCCGCTGCCAAACGTGCGCTCGACGAGCGTGGCTACGGTATGTCATCAGTTCGTTTTATCTGCGGTACGCAAGATTTACACAAAGAACTCGAACAGAAAATTGCAAATTTTTTCGAAACGGAAGATACTATCCTTTATGCAGCCTGTTTCGATGCTAATGGAGGCGTCTTTGAACCTCTTTTGTCAGAGCGTGACGGCATCATTTCCGATGCACTCAATCATGCATCAATAATTGATGGAATACGGCTTTGCAAAGCACGACGTTTTCGCTATGGCAACGCCGATATGGAAGATTTGGAAAACCAGCTTTGTGAAGCCATCGACTGTCGTTTTCGCCTTATAGTAACCGACGGCGTTTTTTCTATGGACGGCAATGTTGCTCCACTTGACAAAATTTACGAGTTAGCGGAAAAATACAGTGCTATGGTAATGATTGACGAATCGCACTCGGCAGGCGTAGTTGGGCGAACAGGACGCGGTGTTACAGAACGGTTCGATCTTCGAGGCAAAATAGAAATCATCACAGGCACGCTCGGAAAAGCGTTTGGCGGCGCAATCGGCGGTTTTACTACAGGCAAAAAAGAGATTATAGAAATGCTGCGTCAACGTTCGCGCCCATATCTTTTCTCAAATTCAATCCCGCCAATGGTTGCGGCAGCAGGTATAGAAGCATTCCGCATTATGCAGTCGTCAAACGATTTACAAGACAAATTGCACACAAACACCGAATACTTCGTATGTAAAATGAAAGAAGCGGGATTTGACATCAAACCGACTGAATCCGCTATTTGCGCTGTGATGCTTTATGACGCTCGCCTGTCGCAGTGTATGGCCGATGCGCTGATGAAAGAAGGTATTTACGTTACTGGTTTTTATTACCCTGTTGTACCACAAAAGCAGGCTCGAATCCGTGTTCAAATTTCGGCAGCGCACGAGCATGAACATTTGGACAGATGTATTGACGCATTCATCAAAACAGGAAGGAAATACGGAGTGATACAGTAAACTTTACTGCACTACAAGTTTACTCGTTTTTATGTTTCCGTTTTCAGTAAGTTTCAGCAGATAGACTCCTGTCGGCAAATTTATTGTATGGCTTCCGTTACTAATGACTTCTTCGCTGATTTGTATACCCGCAAGCGAATAAACAGCGAGATTTGCTCTGTCGGACTGTATGTCGAAATTCAGACATTCGCCACGTTTCAAAGGGTTGGGATAAATGGCGATTTCACTGTTGGGAAGAAACCTGATATCATCTGCCATATTTACGAAGTTGAAAGAAATCAATTCGCTGTTTTCGGTAATATCGACAAGTTTGCCGTTAGCACTTAGTCCGTTCCACGCAATAAACGAAGGTAAAGTTTCGGCAGTAAACTCGGTAATACCGAAATAACCGGGGAAAGGACAGCCATCAGAGTCTATCTTTCCGTAAGAAGAGTAAGAATTGCCAGGATTACCGTTTGCAGAGGCACAGACAGGATACATTTTTTGCGGATGAGTGTTGTTTACCGTATTTTTTATAATATTGTCATCTGTCAGACTTGCGTGATAAATCAAAAGTCCGTGTCCGGGAATATTTGAATCGAAACCAATTTTCTGACGATTTTCGAGTACATAATAATCATTTTCGACAGGCGTTTTCACAACGTATGCAACAGGGTTTTCAGATGAATTTAACATATCAACAATGGTCTGTGTTCCTGTCAATTCCACAGGATTAACCCAACCGTTTACAATTTTCTGATACATATTAGTATGCGCCGGACATGAACCATTTTTATCCGGACCGTTCCACGAACCGCTTGACATTAAATCCCAGTACCCTGTTCCTAAATAGGAGCCGCCAATAGTACCGTTTGCATCGTAAAAATCCGGAGCGTAAAACATATTATGCCCGAGTTCATGAGTATGCACGCCGATAGTGTTGATCGTAGAGTTTGAACTTCCTCGCAGTTCGGAAGCGCAGGAATAATGCCATAATATTTTGCCGTCAATCGGAAAGTCTTCACTTTGGTCAAAATAGCCGGTATGTGCCCAGATTGCATCGGTAGAAACACCACCGTTTTCCTGTCCATGACCTGCATAAACAACGTGTATATTGTCAAGATAACCGTCGCTGTCATTGTCGAATTGCGTAAAGTCAATGCCAGCATTAGAAGCAAAAATAACCGCTTCTTTGACAAGATTGAGAACGTGCGCATCGTTGCCGCTAATATCTTCGCCGTAATATTTCATCGTATTTGCAGCGGTAAATGGACCGGCTACCGTAAAGTTCACGTCAAACTGTCCGTATGAATCTTCAAGGTAAAAATCGCGAACACTGCCCAAAGCGCCGTTTTCGCTGTATCCAACCTGATTAAACAGCATATCAAAATCTGCTTTTGATTTGGAAAAAGGCAAGTCTGAATAACCAATAAGCAAAACCAAAGCATTGACTGTTTGAGATGATTCGCCTCCGGGCGCTCTGAATTTTGTTTTTTGTTGAGGCTGAATATTTCTCGCAGCGCGTTGCACTTTCGTTGCCTTTATCTCATCAAGGCTCGCATAAACTGCACAACCATCCTTATCATACATAAGCGTCCGTCCGTCTGTCGATTCCATCCAGCGTAGCGTTTCATCGCCGCGAAGATAGACGCTTATGACGCTACCGTCTGACAATGTAATTTTAGAAAGTATTGGACGTGAAGGGACGGCGTAAGAGCATACAGAAACGAACAGTAGTAATAGTGTACAGACCGATTTCATATTGATAAATATTAAATTATGAGCCGCAAAGATAATAATTTTTTCATAACTGCATTCTTTAATTCTGTAAAAAAATATATTATTTTTCGCAACAACCTATTGTCATTCCAAAAATTATTTTTAACTTTGCAGCCCGAAAGTAAAAAAACAGTAAATATTTATTTATAAAATGCCTACAATTCAACAGTTAGTCAGAAAAGGAAGGAAAACTCTGGTGGAAAAAGGTAAATCACCTGCACTTGACGCATGCCCGCAACGTCGTGGCGTGTGTGTGAGAGTTTATACTACAACCCCGAAGAAACCTAATTCGGCAATGCGTAAAGTCGCCCGTGTCCGCCTTACGAGCACAAAAGAAGTCAATGCTTACATTCCGGGAGAAGGACACAACTTGCAGGAACATTCAATCGTACTCGTGCGTGGCGGTCGCGTGAAAGACCTCCCCGGAGTCCGCTATCACATCGTGCGCGGGACTCTTGACACAGCAGGAGTTAACGGACGTACCCAACGCCGCTCGAAATACGGCACCAAACGCCCGAAAGCCGGTAAAGCAGCAGCAGCGCCAGCAAAACCAGCAAAGAAAAAATAAAGAAAACGGTTGAGTAAATGAGTTACAAGAAGCTCGTTGAAGACCAAGTAATTAACAGCCAATTTTAAAAAACAGAATGAGAAAGACAAAACCAAAGAAAAGACAGGTTCTTCCGGACCCTGTCTTTGGAGACCAAAAGGTAACGAAGTTCGTAAACCATCTGATGTACGACGGTAAAAAAAGCACCGCTTTCGACATCTTTTATTCAGCGTTAAACAAGGTAAAAACCAAACTCGCCAACGAAACGAAATCCCCACTCGAAATCTGGAAACAGGCGCTCGACAACATTACTCCACTTGTGGAAGTAAAATCACGTCGTATAGGTGGAGCAACATTTCAAGTTCCTACAGAAATTCGCCCCGACAGAAAAGAATCAATTTCGATGAAAAACCTGATTTCTTTTTCGCGCAAGCGTAACGGCAAATCAATGTCGGACAAACTTTCGGCAGAAATTGTTGATGCTTTCAACAACCAGGGTGGAGCATTCAAACGCAAGGAAGATATGCACCGTATGGCGGAAGCAAACCGCGCTTTTGCACATTTCCGCTTTTAATAAAACAAAATTTTAAGCCATAAAAAGGGGGCTGTCTCAAAAGACTGCTCCTTTTTTTATTTCGTACCTTTTGCATTTCATTTTTTATGGGAATCATTTCCATTGTTATGGGAAACATTTCCATTATAATGGGAATCATTTCCATTGTTATGGGAATCATTTCCATTGTTATGGGAAGCGTCTACATTATAATGGGAAACATCTACATTATAATGGGAAACATCTACATTATAATGGGAAACGGCTACATTATAATTTGAATTGTAGACAATATCAACGTACCAAGGTCGTAAGGGATGCTATCTTGATTTATTAAAACTGAAGCGGGTAAAACTTGTTTATTGTCATTTAGAATAGTGGAGCGCGAAAGATGACGCGGCGACCAAAAGTCAGTTGTAACTGCAACTCCTCGATCAAGAAGCGGATGCAGCGAGTCTATGCCTTTGTACAGATGAAAAACAGAAGCCGGATTGCGATAACGGAGCGTGGATTCTGCTGTTTGTCGGTCAAAGAGACAGTAAGTCCTGTCCGGATGCTGTTCGATATAACGCACAACGGCTTTATCGGGCGTCATTTCCAAACAGTGAAACGGTATTACGGCGAAAGAGAGATTCCAAATAAACAGACCTGCGGCGACCGGCACATAACAAACAGAGATTCTGAATCGTGAAGCACAAAACAGCAAAAGCGCGAAAGGCAGCATTACCATAAACTCGGCATTGCCCGCTGAACCGGCAGCAAAAAGCAACTGCAAGGCAAAAATAAGCAGATGACAGATACCGAACTTCTTTTCGACAGAAGTTACGTCTGCCCGCCTAAACAATGACTTGCATTTAAAAACAGGAAATGCAAGCAGAGCGACTACTGCGCCGGCAGATAAGAGCAAAATACGATGTTTCATAACAAGCGGTACAATATAACCGTGAACCTGGAAAAAGGTGCGTACTAAACTGACGGGAGTAAGGTAGAGGCTGCGTAAACCGATATTAAAACTGACGCCACTGCGATGAAAATAATCATAGAAGATGAAATCGAAAAAACCGGACGCATCGTTTGGAGTAAGATAATAAACGAGTAAATATACCGCAGGAACTATACAGGATACAAGAGAATATACAAAAAACGCATAACAACGTCTTTCTTTGTTGGTAATCAGTATATAAACGAATAATCCTGCCCACCAGAAAAAATGAATCTGATGAAACAGACAGGCAATTGAGGCTAATAAACCTGTCAACCAGATGCGGCTATTGTAATGTAAAGCGCACAGACTTGCAAGCAAAGAAAAAAACAGCGGAATGATGTATGTTTCTCCTGAAACAGCATAGCGCATAAAGCCGTAGCACGAGCCAACAGCGAGTATTATCACGGATATGTGACTTACAGAAAGTCGTTTAAGAATAATTTTCATTATCAGAAGACACCCGACGGCAAACATCGCGGTGAGTACCTGATTCAAATCATTGTATTAACAATGCCAAAAATCCGCGCCACTGCATATCCAAAGGCATTATAAAGCAAATGATGGGGCATAAACAAGTCGGAACCTTCGCGCACATTTACTGCATAAGCGACAACATCGCCTGTGGGGTTGATAGAGGGAAAGAACAGATAAATACTTGTTAATAATGCTATTATGCAATAATCAATTTTGCACTGCTTCATAAATATTTTTTTCTCTAAAACGTCAGTACACGCTACACACAGTGTGTTCCAGATATGAGGCAAAGGTACTGTTTTCTTTTGAAATTGTCAAATTACAGATAAATACGCCTTTCGCTAAATGTACAATTTGTTGTGTATTTATTTTTATTACCTTTGTTTCAAATATTAAAATTCACAAAATGAAGTTCCAGTCTCTGTATCTTCCTCTTTGGTTTCTAAAAGTAAAGTTTTTTGGGAAACGGCAACCGTTACAGTCTGTTGTATTTATTTCTGATTTGTGTAATTTGAAATGCCGTCATTGCTGTGTTTATGCGCGAAAAACACCGACAGTCAAGTCATTTGAACAAATAAAAGATGATCTTGAATATTGCTATCGTCTTGGTTCGCGATTTGTCGATTTTGAAGGTGGCGAGCCAACTTTATGGCGCGATGGTAAACGCGACATCAATTCACTGGTGCGATTAGCGAAGGAAACAGGATTTTTTTCAACTACCATTACGACAAATGCAGTCCGTCCGTTTGACGGACTTGAAGCGGATTCGCTGTGGATAAGTCTCGACGGCATCGGAGAATATCACGACAAAATTCGCGGAGCAGGCGCATTTGACAAATTAGTAAAAAATATAGCATATTCCGGGCATAAACATTTGAATGTTAATATGGTTATCAATACCGTCAATTATTCTTCGGTTGATGATACTTTGGAATTTGTCAAACAAAACCCTAATATAGAGGCAATTTCATTTAATTTTCATACACCTTATCCTGATACCGAAGATCTGTTTCTTGATTGGGAAATACGCCGACAAATAATTGACAAACTGATTGAATACAAACAGAAAAAATATCCGATTATCAATTCTGTATCAGGACTTAGACTTATGAAACACAACAAGTTTAAGAAACAGTGCTGGGTATCGAATTTTATACTCGTCGATGGCAGTCGCCTTCCAATGTGCGACGGCGACAGCAAAGGACTTTGCGACAGTTGCGGTTTTTGTATGGCAGGCGAGATGCACAGCGTGATGGCGCTGAAACCTGATACTTTGTTTGCAGGAATGAAATTGAGAATGTAAGTTCAATGGAAATCAAGGTAATGCCTGATTTTTTCCAAATTTTCTTGAGTAAATTCTTCCAGGAGTTCCAAATCACCTATACTGTTTATTTTACTTCGTTTCTTTCTTAATTCTATTATTGCTTTTGCCTGATAAAAATCAAGATAGGGATGCGCTTTTAGCCTGTCTAATAAAGCGGTGTTTACTGCGATTGGCGTAATCAGCGTGGTGTCAATGTGAAAATATGGCACAATCTTATCGTAGAGTTCTGCATACATTCCATAGACTTCCTGCAACTGTTCTTTGCTATAATATCCGCCTAATATACCGCGATAGCCTACAATCTTTTTTGCAAACGACGAGCCAATGCCCGGAATCATTTTCAGTTTAGTCGTGTCAGCTGTATTGAGTTCAATGACAGTGCCTTTGGGATATTTATTCTGAACAGGATATTGATTTTGTGTCCGTTGGACAGGCTGTTCCTGCTGATGGTAATAAGTTCGCGATTCGCTCTGTTGGCTGCTTTTTACAGGCTTTACGCTAGCAGTCTGTTTATTTATTGGTGTCTGTTTCACTTTGTTGTGTTCAGAAGGATACTGTTCTTTTGTCGTTATTTGTTCTGTCGTCTCAAAAATATCTACAGGAACGAATTTTGGAGTAAAGAAGAATTTACCTACAAAAATTCCTGCAACAAAAACAATTAGAAATAAAATTCCCTGTCGTTCATTGTGTGTAAAATAAAAGAAATCTTTCCACATACATTTATAAAAATTTGATTTTTATTGTGCTATTGAATAGTTCCATCTTGCATTTTCACAGTTCTGTCGGTAATTCCAGCAAGTTGTGTGTCGTGAGTAACGATGACGAAAGTTTGGTTAAACTCGCGGCGCAAATCGAAAAACAATTGATGGAGTTCATTTTTGTTTTGCGTATCAAGACTCCCGGAAGGCTCGTCAGCAAAGATAACCGAAGGCTTGTTCACAAGAGCGCGGGCGACTGCCACACGTTGTTTTTCGCCACCTGAAAGTTCGGCAGGTTTATGTTCCATTCTGTCTTTCAGTCCAAGAAAATCAAGAATTTCGCCGGCAGATTTTTTTGCTTCCGATTGTCTAAAATTTCCTATCAGTGCAGGAATCATAACGTTTTCGAGAGCAGTAAATTCTGGCAACAATTGATGAAACTGGAAAACAAATCCGATATTTTTATTGCGAAAATGAGCCAGATCTTTATCTTTCAGACTATTGATATTAAAGCCGTCATAATATATTTCACCGCAATCAGGTTTGTCGAGAGTTCCCATAATCTGAAGCAGAGTTGTTTTGCCTGCACCGCTTGGTCCGACTATTGATACAATTTCGCCGCGATTTACAGTTAAGTCAATTCCTTTAAGTACTTTTAGCAACCCAAAACTTTTGGTTATCTGTTTACATTCAATCATTTTCAATTTTTTAATTCGGCAAAAGTAATGAAAACTTTTAAATAACACCTCAATTTTTTCTTTTTTTTTTAGTAACTTTGCAGCGCAATTTTTTCAAACAAATATGAAAATAGGTTTAGCATCTGACCACGCAGGAGTTCTTATGAAGAAAGCCATTTGCCAGTGGCTTGAATCGCGAATGATTGGATATATTGATTATGGCGCATATTCAACTGAAAGCGCTAATTATGCTATATTCGGACATAAGTTGGCTAATGCAGTAGAATCCGGAGACGTGGATAAGGGAATCGCTGTCTGCGGCTCTGGAAACGGCATCAATATGACGCTCAACAAACATCAGGGCATTCGTGCTGCTTTATGCTGGAATGAAGAAATCACCCGCCTGGCGAGAGCGCATAATGATGCTAATATTCTTTCGATCGCAGGTCGTTTTATTTCGCTCGTTGAAGCAGAAAAATTAGTTGAAATATTTCTGAATACGCCTTTTGACGGCGGACGTCATAAGGCAAGAATTGATGCAATCCCTCTCTGAATGTAGATGATTAAAAATTTGAAAAAAGGAAAGTTAATCATATTATCTGCTCCGTCAGGTTCAGGAAAGTCAACTATTATCAATCATATTCTCGAACGTGGTGTTTCCGTGCATTTTTCCATCTCCGCAACAAGCCGTCCGCCTCGAGGCAATGAACAAAACGGCGTGGAATATTTTTTCCTTTCGCCCGAAGAATTTCGCAAACGAATAAAAGATGGTGATTTCCTTGAATACGAAGAAGTTTATGTCGACCGCTTCTATGGAACTCTACGTTCAGAAGTAGAAGACAGACTGCATCGCGGCGAAAATGTTATTCTTGATGTTGACGTCGCAGGTGGATTGAATATCAAAAAAATATATGGCAATGAAGCATTGCTTATTTTTATTAAGCCGCCATCAATAGAAGAATTACAGCGAAGGCTTGAACAGCGCGGCACAGACAGCGCAAAAGTCATTGCAGACAGAATAGCAAAGGCAGAATATGAGTTAAGTCTTGCAGACAGTTACGACTGCATCATTGTCAATGACGATTTGGAAAAAGCAAAAAAAAACACAGAATCGGCTATAAAAGAATTTATCATTTTATAGCCGATTCTGGAGAAAAACTGCACTTACAGCCACATTCACATCATATTCGATACGACAAGTCAGGCTGGTCTCATTCCACCGGCTTTAATCTTCTACACAACGGACACTAAAGCCGTGCGCCTTGCCGTAGTTGTTGATACCGGCGTACACGTTGTTTTCGAAGAAGTACAGAGAGTATGAGGCGCTGCTGTTGCTGGTGCCGCTTTGCAAAACAGCATATTTAACGCCGTTTTCATCTGTGCCGTAACCCTCAGTATTTGTGCCAATAAACAAAATGTCCATTTCGGGAGTTTTCTCGTATGTGCCATCATTATATTTTGCGAGGCAGACAAAGATAATGTTGTCGTTGTAATCAGCGTCATTATCGGAAACAAGGGGCTGATAAATGTTTTTGACAAAATCGGCAGGAGCGGTGTAATTAATAGCCGTTGCACCACTAATTCCTTTGTATTCAGTATCTGCCGCACCTTTGCGCTTGGCGTACCACTGGTAACTTTCAGGCGTAC
Organism: Dysgonamonadaceae bacterium; assembly: GCA_031267615.1. Taxonomy (GTDB): domain Bacteria; phylum Bacteroidota; class Bacteroidia; order Bacteroidales; family Azobacteroidaceae; genus Azobacteroides. The sequence goes on along the minus strand of JAIRYM010000001.1, from coordinate 7,241 downwards.
CTGAAAAGTTGTACGCCTCAATGGTTTGATGCTGAAAGTCGTACATAACATTGGTGAATGTGGTAATACCGCCGCTATTGGGAGTAATATCTTCTGAAGGCGGATAATAAACGCACGGCTGATCGCCGCACATTGCACACTTGGAAATCCACTCCACACCGTTCCACGTCTCGACGCACTTGGTGTCGAGATTGAAGATCTGCAAACCCATAGCATCGGCAGTGGCTTTTGATTTAAATTCAGATGTTTCCTGCATAGTTTCGCGCTGAGCGGTAGTCATCTGCGGCAGCCGAAGACCTCCGGAGTTGCTAATCAGTTCCAGGATTGAAAAATCCTGCGGATCGTCGAGGGATCCGACGGTTACCTGCGCCGAAGCGCCCATTGCGCTCAACATGAAGAGCGCGCTCATTGTAAGAAGAATCTTTTTCATTTGTTTTATAAAATTTAGAAGTGAATATTTATGGATTTTGTTACTTTTTGCTGTTATCAGGACTTTCAGTAAACCATTCCCGCCATGGCGGCAAACGTTCCCGCCACGGAGTAAATCATTCCCGCCACGGCGGCAAACGTTCCCGCCACGGAGTAAACCGTTCCCGCCACGGCGGCAAACGTTCCCGCCACGGAGTAAATCGTTCCCGCCACGGCGGCAAACGTTCCCGCCATGGAGTAAATCATTCCCGCCATGACGGGAAACAATCCTGTCGTGACGGAAATTATTCACGCCCGAATGAAAAACTGTTCCATCCGCAGCTGAATTTTTACAGATAAAAAGGAAATGTTTTCGGGACTTCCCAAAACGGATTATGACGTAATCCGCTGGTGTATTGTCGTTTATTGGGGGGGGGGGGGGGTAAAATGGCATTAACTGACGCGTCGTGCTAAGTGTCAATTTTGAGTTACTGCTGTAAAAATATTCGGTTGCCATTTTCATCTTGTTATTATCGGCAGCAAATGTAAGACATTAATTTGAAACGGCAAAATTATTTTTGAGGTCTTTTGCACCTTTTTCAATCCTGATTAATATTTGCAGTAACAGAAATATTTATACCTTTGCGAGTATAATGCAAAAGTTTATGTGTTTTAACGGCATGATTTCAATCGCGTTGTTACCGCTCTCCTGGCTTTACGGGGCGGTTGTCCGGTTTCGCAACAAACTCTTTGATTTGCGAATATTGCCTTCTGAGGAGTTTGATATTCCTGTAATTTCTGTCGGAAACCTTGCCGTCGGCGGTACAGGTAAAACGCCACATATAGAATATCTTATACGCTTGTTTTTGAATAAAAAATATCGCGTTGCAATATTAAGTCGTGGCTACAAACGAAAAACTCGCGGATTTATGCTTGCCGATGAACATTCCGACAGCCGCCGGATTGGCGACGAATCATACCAGATTCACCGCAAGTTCTCAGAAGTCACTGTTGCAGTTGATTCCAGCCGTCGTCGCGGCATCAGGCGACTTTTGGCGCTTCCTGGCGATGAACGCCCGGAAATTATACTGCTTGACGACGCTTTTCAGCATCGCTATGTTAAACCTGCACTGTCAATACTTCTGACAGATTATAACCGTCAGTTCAATAACGATCGCCTTTTGCCGGCAGGGCGGCTTCGAGAACCTGCTTCAAGCGCCGGACGAGCGGATATTATTATTGTAACGAAATGTCCAAAAGACGTTTGCGAACAGGACGGACGGTTTTATTCTTCTTTTGAATACAAGGGACTTTTACCTGTTTTTCCTGCCTCTACAGTTGTCCATAAAGAAAGCCTTGACAGGTTGAAAAAGGAAAATTTCTCATTATTAGTTGTTGCGGGGCTTGCAAATCCGGTTCCTCTGACGAAATATTTAAACGAATATACAACCGATTTAAATATAATGCTTTATCCCGACCATCATGATTTTACTGAACGTGATTTTTCAGAAATCAAAGCGCGATTCAACAATATTACAAATGCTCAAAAACTGCTTGTCACTACCGAGAAAGATGCTGCGCGGATTGTTGATAATCCTTATGTGTCTGATTTATTGAAGCCGTTTATATTTTATCTTCCTGTTGAAGTAGTTTTCGCATGTCCCGAACAGGAAAAATTGTTTATTCAACAGTTGCACTCTTACCTCTTTTCCAATAAACAAAACCGAATCAATATCTGAAACTGCTGCCACCAACAAATTCGCGTAAAAGAGAAGTATTTGGAAGTTCATCAACATCAATATAATTGAAATAACGCAGAAATTTCAATAATCGATATGCTTCGGCGTACTCCACATCAATGGGCGAAACAGCTGTCAGAATCGGCTCTGCAAGTCGCCGCAACGCTGCAAGTTCATAGAGCATTGCAGAGTTGAACATTGCATCTGCCTGTTCCTGAAACGGGAAAATCCACTTGTCTTCTCCTCGTCTGACACTTTCCCAACGGCTGATAGTTTCTTTCGCCGAATAATTGCGAAACTGAAAATCGCGGACAATGCGCCGAATCATACGATTGTCGGTTGTAGGAATCCAGTTGTGGTTGTCAAGAGCAATAGTGGTAAGAGCAGAAACATATACTTTATACAGCGCCGACTGATTAATATTTGGCAACAGCAACGGATTAAGCGCATGAATCCCTTCCATCACAAGCACAGAATTGTTGCCAATACGGATTTTATTGCCGCGATAAACACGCTTTCCTGTCATAAAATCATAAGTTGGCAATGCAACTTCTTCGCCAGCAAGAATACGTTGCAAGTCAGCATTGAAAGTTGACAGGTCAATTGCATAAAGCGATTCGTAGTCATATTCACCGTTTGCGTCAAGCGGAGTATCAACTCGATTTACGTAATAGTCATCAAGTGAAACGCTGATTGGATGCAGTCTGTTTGCCATCAATTCAATTTGCAGCCGTTTACAGAAAGTAGTTTTTCCCGATGATGATGGTCCGGAAATAAGAACGATACGGACGCCACTGTTTAATCGGCAGGCTATTTCGTCTGCAATAGCGACTATTTTACGCTCTTGCAATGCTTCCGACACTTTTACGATGTCGGGAATAATACCTTTTTTGTTTGCCTGATTCAACGCACCGACCGTCTGCATGCCAATTGCTTTCTGATATGACATCAATTCCTGAAAAACGTCAAGCATTTTGCCTTGATGAACGATTGGGCGCAGCGTTTCAGGATTGGTGTAGTCGGGCGTGCGAAGTAACAGCCCTTCTCCATAACAGTCCAGTCCAAACATATAAACCCACTTCGTTGATGGCAGCAATGCGCCGTAATAATAATCAATATGTTCATCAAGACGATTATAGCGCGAATAGACTTCGCCGCTTGTTTCGAGCAGCAAAGCCTTGTCTTCCATATCGTTTTCTCGAAACAAACGAACAACATCTCCGGTATGTTCAGAATGAGTTTCAAAAAGCAAATCCTGTGCAATGATTTCCTGCATACGCTGTTTAAGTTGTTCTGCAATGTTTTCTGTAGCAGCTTGTCCGGACAGTTCACAGAAGTATCCGTTAGCCACCGAATGTTCGATAAACAGTTTGCTCGCGGGAAACAAATCGCTGACTGCTTTTGCAAGAATAAAGCAGAGCGAACGGACATACGAGCGCATTCCAGACAAGTTAGTGATGTCTATAAATTCAACGTCTTTCGATTCGTAACATTTGAACGTCAACGCCTGTATCTTATTGTTTACTCTTGCTCCTGCGAGCGGTTGAGGAAGTTTTATTCCGAGTGTTTGATATATTTCGATGAGAGAAACGCCTGTATCAAAATAGCGGTATTCTCCGTTATTTTTACAAAAAATTTTGATTTTATCTGTCATTTGTGCGCCTGTTATTTTATAGTTTATGGTTTGACAAAGTTAGTGCTTTTATTTCGTTCTGCAAAATAAAACAATTAGTTAAAAAGTTATTAACCAAAATGCTTAATTATTAACAGCAACGCCTGTTTTTATAAAGATTTTTTTAAAAACAGAACAAAAAATTCTACCTTTGTATTTAATTTATTATTACTTCTGTAATGGGGAAAATTATTGCTATTGCAAATCAGAAAGGCGGAGTAGGAAAAACCACTACCTCTATTAATCTTGCGGCTTCATTAGCCGTTCTTGAAAAAAAAACTCTCATTGTTGACGCCGACCCGCAGGCAAATGCTTCGTCAGGACTGGGGATTGACATCAGACAGTTGGAAAGTTCTATTTATGAATGTATTATTAATGGAACAGACCCTGAAAAAGCGATTAATTCCACTGAAACGCCAAACCTTGATATTATTCCGTCTCACATAGATTTGGTTGGCGCCGAAATCGAAATGCTTAACCTGGAAAATCGTGAAAAAGCACTCAAAAATGTATTGCAAAAAGTGCGCGATAACTATGATTTCGTGCTGATTGACTGCTCGCCGTCTCTCGGACTTATTACCGTAAATTCGCTCACGGCTGCAGATTCGGTAATTATTCCTGTTCAGTGTGAATATTTCGCTCTTGAAGGCATAGGAAAACTGTTGAACACAATTAAAATAATCAAGGCTAAACTTAATCCTTCTCTCGAAATTGAAGGCTTTTTGCTGACAATGTATGACTCGCGGCTTCGGCTTGCCAATCAGGTTTATGAAGAAGTGAAAAAACATTTTGGAAATCTCGTGTTTACAACAGTCATTCAACGAAACATCAAATTGAGCGAAGCGCCGAGTTACGGACAGCCTGTCATTCTTTATGATGCAGATTCAAGAGGTTCGCTCAATCATATTCAACTTGCAAAGGAACTGATTGCAAAAATTAAAAAATAAACTATGGACAATAAAAAGACAAAAAAGCCTGCACTCGGAGGACAGGGACTCGCAGCACTGATAGATATAAGCGGACTGAACACGGCAGGCTCTTCGTCGATAAACGAAATTGAATTGTCGAAAATCGAAGCAAATCCCGAACAGCCACGACACGCATTTGACGAAGAAGCGCTTGAAGAACTTGCTGCTTCTATTCGTGCCAATGGACTTATTCAGCCAATCACCCTGCGTGAAATTCAGCCCGACCGTTATCAGATTATTTCGGGGGAACGCCGCTATCGCGCATCACAAAAAGCAGGATTGACAGCCATACCGGCATATATTCGAAAAGCAAGCGACGAAAACGTGATAGAAATGGCGCTTATCGAAAATATCCAGCGAGAAGACCTGAACGCAATAGAAATCGCACTCGCTTTCCAAGCCCTCATCGACACACATAATTTTACACAGGAACAGCTAAGTGAACGAATCGGCAAAAAACGCGCAACAATAGCAAATTTTCTGCGTCTTTTGCGTCTTCCTGCAGAAATCCAAATCGGACTGAAAGACAAAAAAATAGATATGGGACACGCTAAAGCTCTGCTATCTCTTGACGACGCATCAACACAACTGATGGTTTATGAACAAGTCCTTGAATACGGCTTTTCGGTACGGCGAACGGAAGAAATTGTCAAAGAAATTAATGATGGAAATCCAACCGGACAGAGAGAAACAATGCCCGATAAAGTAAGGAGAAAAACGCCCGAAGAATTTAACAGCCTTAAAAAGCAACTTTCCTCTTTCTTCGGTACAAAAGTTGCTCTTTCGTTTAACGAACAGGGAAAAGGAAAAATAAGCATTCCATTCGCAAGCGAAGAGGAATTTGAAAGGATATTACAGATTTTTGACACTGTGAAAAAATAAGATTGTTCGCGCATAAATAACATAAAATATGGATTCTAATAAAACTGTAGGCAGCAGGATAAAATCAATTCGAGAAGCAAAATCTATCAGTATAGAACAACTCGCTGAACGTTCAGGACTCGATATTGCACAAATTCGCAGGATAGAAGAAGAAAAAAACTTGCCTTCGCTTGCTCCGCTAATCAAAATTGCCCGCGTTCTCGGCATACGGCTCGGAACCTTACTCGACGACCAGGACGCTCTTGGACCTGTCGTTTCTCGTTGCGAAGAGCATCGCCAGACGGTAAGTTTTTCTACCGCACAAGCATCGTCACATACTCACATGGACTACTATTCACTTGCGCCCGACAAAACGGGACGGCATATTGAGCCGTTTATCATTCAGGTTGCTCCCCAGGAAAAGACAGATAAATATCAACTCTCAACCCACGAAGGCGAAGAATTTATTTATGTGCTTCAGGGAACTCTCGAAATTACATACGGCGCAAATAACTATCATCTTTCCGCAGGCGACAGCATATACTACGATTCCATTGTCGCGCACCACGTTCACGCGGAAAACGGGGAAGGAGCAAAGATTCTTGCCGTAGTCTATACGCCGTCATAAAAAACAAAAAAGGCTGCTCAAAAAAACCTTTTGAAACAGCCTCTTTTCAAACAATCAATTTTTATTCCTTCACACAGCGCACTGCGTGGCTGTTGCTGCGAACGGTGTTGATCTGGTAAGCGGAACTGTCGCCGAAGTACAAGTACCAGCCGCGAGAATTACCGTAGGAAGAACTACTCCAGTAGCAGCCGGAGTAACCGGAATAGTTGAGCAAACCATTGCTGTAGTAACGAAATCCACTCCACCCCGTTCCAGGTCTCAACACATTTGGTTGTAATGTTGAAAATCTGCAAGCCGAGGGCTTCCGTCTCGTGCCCTAAGAAATCAAGATCACTGCGCTGTTTCTGCGTCAGTTGTGGCAGCCGCAGCCCGCGTGTACCGCCGCCTTCTAACTCAAGTATGGAAAAACTTTCAGGATCTTTGAGTTCCCCGATGGTTACCTGCGCCTGAGCGCAGTTTGCGCTCAACATGAAGAGCGTCGTCATTGTTAAAAGAATCTGTTTCATTGTTCTAAAGAAATTTATAATGTTTAATTCTATATTGTAATTGTTTATAAAATAAAATACGTTGATTATCAGCATTGTGAAATAAGTCGCCCCCTTTGCGAGGTAAGAAGCCCCCGACGCGAAGTAAGAAGCCCCCCAAGTGAAGTAAGAAGCCCCCCAAGCGAGGTAAGAAGCCCCCAATGCGAGGTAAGAAGCCCCCAATGCGAGGTAAGAAGCCCCCCAAGCGAGGTAAGAAGCCCCCCAAGTGAAGTAAGAAGCCCCCCAAGCGAGGTAAGAAGCCCCCCATGCGAGGTAAGAAGCCCCCAATGCGAGGTAAGAAGCCCCCAATGCGAAGTAAGAATGTCTTTCGCTAAAAAAAGTTGACTCACAAAAGAGTTAAAGATGCAAACAAGAAAACAAGAGTTGTATTTTGAAGAAGTAATTAGATTACACGATGAGTATGGGTATGGCGAAAGACGC
>JAIRYM010000114.1 GCA_031267615.1 Dysgonamonadaceae bacterium | reverse complement strand
GTATCTTCCGCCAAAATCACATCCACTTCCTTCAAAATCCGGATCGCCCTGAAAGTCATATCTTCCAAATTTCCTACCGGCGTAGGCGTCAAATATAGTTTATTGTCAATCGTCATTTTCAGGTAAAGCGTTTTTCCAACAGTTCTTTAAAAGCCATTCCCGATTCGGTTTCCCATTGAACCGGGTGATTGTGATTCAGATAATGCAAGGCGTCTTCCAAGAGCGTCAAGTCATTGAGATGCGTCAGCGTCCGGTTCATTTCCGGTTCATTTCCTTTGAACAGGTCACGCAGAAACATAAAGCGCTGATTGAGCGTCAATGATTTCGTTAAATCCGCATATATTTTTTTGCCGATTTTATCGCCGAGAAAAAGGGAACGGATCGGCTCTTCGGTAAATGAATCGGTCGCATTGACCGTCATCAGTTGCAATTGCGAGGATTCCAATTCATCAAGGCCGATTTGCAATTGATTCAATATATCCAAAGAAGCGCTAAAAAACGACACCGGCAAGGGATTGAGATCTTTTACTTGCCGGAAAGATGCTTCCAAGATGGAGATTTGTTCCAAGTAATGTTCTATCTTCTTGTTAAAACTCATTTTCAATGGTTTCTCTTTATTTCGCCGGACAAAATTAATCAAAAATTAGATGCTTTCCAAAATTATAATTCTTTTTTTGGCCCCGTTCACAGCCCCATGAAGCGAAAATGTACACCATTAATTGATATATAAATAGCAAAATAACTAAGTGTTTGAGTGATTGTTTATTTGACTTTTTGAACATTTGATTTTTAAAAAATGCATATTTTCGCTCAATTAGAGCTGAAAAATCATTTTTATCTTATACTTTTGTCCTTATGATGACGTTCAGAGAGTTTTATATACACTGGCATTCAAGAATGGCGGCGTTTGCATGGGAATATCTTCTGTCCCATGATGATGCAAACGACGTTGTACAGGACGTTTTTGTCGACCTGTACGAAAAATATGAGCTGCTTTCGGGGCATGTAAACCTCACGGCATACCTGTTTACATCACTCAAAAACAAGTGTATCGACGTGTTGCGCCACCGGATGACCGAGCGAGAAACAGCCCTCCGCATGCAGGAAGAATACGAACTGACGCTGCGCATGAAATGCGACTCGCTGGAGATTCTCGACGACGGTATTTTCGACAAGGAAACGGTAGAGATGATTCTTGAAAATGCCCTGGCTGTACTGCCCGAACGATGCCGCACGATTTTTGTCAAACACAAGTTGGAAGGCATGAAGCAGAAAGATATTGCCGCCGAAATGGGGCTTTCGCAAAAAACGGTAGAAAATCAGTTGACCATCGCTTACCGAAAAATGCGCGAGGTACTGAAGCCGTATTTCACACTGATGATGTTTTTGCTGTAAAAAAAACAGCGTTCTTTGGGGGGTTTTCAGCGTTCGTCCGTTTACTTATATATGGACGAAAGAATCATAAAATATTTCGACGGCGAACTATCCGAAAATGAGCGGATATGTTTGCTCAGGGAGACAGAAGCATATCCTGCGTTGCGAAAGGAGTTGCTGTCTGCACAAAACGTGCGCGGCGTGTTTTCACTCTCGGCCACCGGCGCCGGAGAGGCTGAAGGAGAGATTCGTTACCACTATTTCATGCGTATGCACCGCCGGACGAAATTATTTCGTCTGGCCGGACGGGTGGCGGCCTGCGCTGCCGCCGTCGCGCTGCTGGTCTTCGTCACGTGGCAGACAGCCCGTTCAACGATATCGGATCCCGTGACGCAGACTGCCGTATGGCAGGAACTGTATGCCCCTGCCGGTCAGCGTGCCCGTATCAAATTGCCGGATGGTTCGACGGTCTGGCTGAATGCCGGTTCGACGTTGCGCTACCCCTCTATCTTCACCGGCAAACGCAAGGTAAATCTCACGGGTGAGGCTTTTTTCGACGTCGCACACGACGTAGGCAAGCCTTTCGTCGTCGCCACTGCCTCGCTCGAAATCACCGCCTTGGGCACGCAGTTCAACGTATACAGTTATCCCGATGCCGAATATACAAGTACGTCGCTGGTCGACGGCTCGGTCGAAGTCCGCAGTCTCGACAAACCGGGCGGGACGGTGCTCATACCCAACCAGCAATTAGTGTATGCCGGCGGACAATTCCGCATGGAAGACATTGATAAGGATCAACTACTCTGGAAAGAAGGAATCTACACCTTTAAGGGGCAGAATCTGGAGAATATCATCCGCAAACTGGAACTATATTACGACGTGGACATCGTGGTGACGAATCCGCGCATCCTCCACTACCGGTACACGGGTAAATTTCGCCAGCGCGACGGTGCGATGGAAATTCTTCGCATCATACAGAAAATTCATCGTTTCAAAATTAGCAAGGATGAAGAAATGAACAGAATCACATTAAGTTGAAAAAAATATATATAACTGATTTTATTCACCTTAAAAAAACACATGCCTATGGAATAGTATGAAAAAACAGACAAAAAAACCGGCAGATGCAGCCACATCCGCCGGTCAGCGAAAAAGCAAACAAAAAAAATGAGTGTATCAATTTAATATTTACTTTATCAATGCAAAGATATGAAAAAGCCTTTGTATGTACAATGTACATACCATAAAAAACTTAAAACAGTATTTCGAACCATGAAAATATCTGTCATACTATTATTTGTATGCGTCTTCAGCGTGTTTGCAATTAACGGCGACGCACAGAACGCAATTATAAGACTCTCGTCCAACCAACTAAGTTTAGCCAAGTTATTTGACGAGATTGAAAATCAAACAGACTATCTGGTCGTGTACAGCAACAGCGAAGTAGACACGAAACAGATGGTGGCATTCCACGAAACCTCCGGCAGCGTTTCCCGCTATCTGCATGAAGCCTTTTCGGATAATGATTTGAATTTTGAATTTGAAAACAACTACATCGTCCTATCAAAAAAAGCCATTCTGTCTGCCGCCCAACAACCCGGCAAACGCATCACCGGTACAGTGACGGATTCGAACGGCGAAACAATCATCGGCGCCAATGTCGTGGAAATAGGAACCGCAAACGGCACGGTGACGGATATCGACGGACAGTTCAGCCTGAATGTGACGGAAAATGCGACATTGCGCGTGTCCTTTATCGGCTACATTACTCAAGAGATCGGTGATTTATCGACGAATGAAGGTATTCCGTTGATAATTAAATTATTGGAAGACACACAAGCACTGGAAGAAGTCGTGGTAGTCGGCTATGGAAGCATGCGGCGAAAGGAAATTACAGGTTCGGTTACAAATGTGACGTCCAAAGATTTCAATCAGGGTTTTCAAAAAACGGTTGCAGACATGTTGCAGGGGAAAGTCGCAGGGCTGACAGTCAACAGTGGATCTGGTGATGTGACCTCTAACGCGGCGATCCGCCTGCGTGGAGTTACGACATTGCTCAACGATCAAGGTCCGTTTTTCGTGATCGACAATATTCCAGGTGCAGACCTGTCGACTGTTTCTCCACAGGATATCGAATCGGTTTCTGTCCTTAAAGATGCTTCTGCAGCAGCCATTTATGGTTCACGTTCTGCTGGAGGCGTCATTCTTGTAACTACTAAAAAAGGAAGTGCGACTAAACCTACGGTCAACTATAACGGAGCCGTCGGAGTCGCTACTTTGGCTAATAAACCCAATTTATTTACAGCAAATCAGTGGCGTGAATATGTGTCGGGATTGGACGGTTATGATCCTTCTTTACTGGATTATGGTGGAAATACAGACTGGTTTGACGAAATTACCCGTGTCGGAATTCAACAGGATCATAACCTGTCGCTGGCTGGAGGCGGGGCCAATCATAATTATCGTGGTTCCGTTTCTTACATGAGACGCGACGGGATTGTCCGTGATAATCAACTCGAACGATATAACGTGCGGCTGCAATTCTCACAATTTGCGCTGAATAACAAGCTCAAAATAGATTTTACTACCGTAGCGACGATCAGCGATACGCAACCTACTTATGCCCGCAATTTCGTATTGGCATACAACATGTCGCCGGTGCGTCCCGTCAAAAACGATGATGGTTCATGGCACGAATCGTATGATTTCGATCAGGGAAATCCGGTACGGAATCAAACGGAAAATTCACGCGAATACAAAACCGTAAATGCCTACGTGACGGTTGCTGCTAATTATACAATAATAGATGGGCTTGATACAAAACTTTTTGTCGCCAAGAGCCGTAATGCGGAAGACTACAGCGAGTACAACAGTAAAAATTCGGAAGCAGGACTTGGTAACGGAGGTTTTGCCCAGCGTGCTTCGAATACCGGCGATAAGGATCTTCTTGAATGGACAACTACGTTTGATCGGCAATTTGGCGGTCATAAAATGAATATTTTGGCCGGCTATTCATGGGAACAGGATGACTATGCCTCTCATTTTGCGCAGAATCGCACATTTATTACCGATTATCTCAATGCCAACGATTTGGCTTCGGGACAGGGATTGCGCAAAGGTGACGTGGGGTCATCGAAGAATCAGAGCCGTCTTATTTCATTTTATGGGCGTGCCACTTATAGTTATATGAGCAAATATAACTTTACTGCTACTTTGCGTCATGACGGGTCTTCCAAATTTGGCGCCAATCAGAAATGGGGTACTTTTCCTTCCGTATCAGCTTCATGGAATTTATCTGAAGAAGATTTTCTATCAAGTTCTTCATTCATAAACGATTTGAGGTTGAGTAGCGGATGGGGAGTTATGGGTAACCAAACGGGACTATCGCCATACAACACCTTGGAACTCTATGGTTACGGTGGAAATTACTATGATAATGGCGCCTGGCATACAGGATATACCATCAGCCAAAATGCCAATTCGAACCTTCAGTGGGAGCAGACTTCCATGCTGAATTTCGGGCTTGATTTCGGCCTCTTTGAATCCCGCTTCAATGGACGTATTGAGTACTACCAAAAAAAGACATCCAATATGCTTTACAACTATCCCGTACCTACGCCTCCTTACATGTATAACGAGATGATGGCGAATGTCGGTGATATGAAGAATACAGGTTTTGAGATAAGTTTAAATGCGATACCGGTCAGAACTAAAAACTTTAGTTGGGATGTTGCGCTCAACGTGGCTCACAATGTCAACGAAGTGACCAAACTTTCGAACGAAATTTATACCACCGAACGGCAACTTGTCGGAAGTATATGGTGGAGAGGCGGAGGCACAACTACGCATATTCTTGAAGTGGGCAGACCTGT
>JAIRYM010000053.1 GCA_031267615.1 Dysgonamonadaceae bacterium | reverse complement strand
TATTTTGGAAGAAATCAAACCCAACTAAAGCGGTTTAATTAAATTTCGGTTGTGCACACGTTGTGCAAGTTTTAAAATTAAAATTGCCAAACATTTGATTAATAGATGTTTGGCAATTTTGATTGTGATCCGGACGGGATTCGAACCCACGACCCGCAGCTTAGAAGGCTGCTGCTCTATCCAGCTGAGCTACCGGACCTTTTCAGTTTTTGTGGTGACAAAGGTACTTTATTTTTTTTTAATACACAACATTTTTAGAGAAAAATCTTTTTTAACAGATCCCTACTGTTCCCGACGGTGCGCTATGTTGCTATACTAAAATAAAACAATTGAGAGTAGGGTAGGGGTGCTATCCGAACAATTCTCGGAATGCCTCTTCTACTTTTTTGACTTCAATAATTTGAATCTGCGCATTGTTTTTGTCAGAGCCTTTGAGGTTGTTTCGGGGAATTAAAATTTTATTGAACCCGAGTTTTTCTGCTTCCTGAATACGTTGCTCAATGCGGTTTACAGGGCGTATCTCACCCGATAAGCCGACCTCGCCTGACATACAGACTTCTCGTTCAATTGGAATATCAAGACTCGACGAGAGTATCGCCGAAATTACCGACAAATCTATCGCAGGGTCATTTATATGCAAACCACCTGCAATATTGAGAAAAACATCTTTCTGAACAAGTTTGAAACCTGCACGTTTTTCAAGCACAGCAAGCAGCATATTCATTCTACGAGTGTCAAAACCTGTTGCCGAACGTTGTGGTGTACCATAAGCAGCAGTGCTGACAAGAGACTGTGTTTCGATCAGAAACGGACGGATTCCTTCTATCGCAGCGGCAATAGCCATACCGCTCAAGCCTTCGTGATTTTGCGTCAAAAGCAGTTCAGATGGATTGCTGACTTCTCTCAAACCATCTTGTCTCATTTCATAAATACCCAATTCAAAGGTGCTTCCAAAACGATTTTTAATATTTCGCAATATACGGTACATATAGTGCTGGTCGCCCTCGAATTGCAACACTGTATCAACAATATGTTCTAACACTTTCGGACCGGCGATGCTGCCTTCTTTGTTTATATGTCCAATGAGTAAAGTAGGGATGCTTGTTGCCTTCGCGAACTTCAGAAATGCCGCAGCTGATTCCCGTATCTGCGATACACTGCCCGAACTTGATTCAATTCGTTCTGAATAAATAGTTTGTATTGAATCAACAATTAGCAAATCAGGTTTCAAATTGTTGATATGTGAGAAAACTGCTTCGAGATTAGTTTCGCAGAGAATATAAAGATTTGCGTGTTCTGTTCCAAGCCGTTCTGCTCGCAATTTCAATTGTCGAGCGCTTTCTTCGCCAGAAATATATAAAGTTTTGTAATTCTTTAATTTAAGTACAGTTTGCATCACGAGCGTTGATTTTCCAATTCCCGGCTCACCTCCAATTAAAATCAGTGAACCCGGCACTAATCCGCCGCCAAGTACGCGGTTGAGTTCGCCGTCGCCCATATTTATACGGATTTCTTCACCTGAATCTATATTATTGAGCAACAATGGTTTTGATTTCTGATTTTCATAATTGCTCAAACCGGTTAATTTTTGCGAAGAATTAGTTTTAGCAACAACAATTTCTTCATAAGTATTCCATTCGCCACAAACAGGACATTTACCAAGCCATTTGGGAGAATCGTTACCGCATTGACAGCATACGAAAGTGGTCTTATCTTTTGCCATAGAAAAGTCTATTTAACATAATGATTATTATATTTTTTCTTGCTCAAAAAACAATCGTTTGAACGAGTCGCAATCTGGACACCTTGCAAAAGTAATAAAATATTGTATAACAATCAAATTTAAAATTTATTTTCAAAATGAAAACAACAGAAGTAATCGCAAAATTAGAGAGAATCGCCACCCGCTTTGGCTACGAATTAGAAACCGGAGACGAAGTACACCAAATCTACTTCGCTTATGCAAAAAACCTATTTTTCCATGAGATGGAAGATACATTCGGCTCGCTTCCAAATGTATCATGGATGGTTATGGCGTCACCAACACGTAAAAATCTTACATGTTGCATAGTATTCGTCAAATAAAGCATCAGCAGTATGTTTTGGAAGTAAAAAAAATAGAATCTTAATAGTATCATGATAGATAAATTAAGAATACAGAATACCTTACAGAAGGCACAACAACTATCCGAGATTTACAACTGCAAATTAAATCTCGGATTCTCCGGCGGGAAAGACAGCATTGTACTAAAATACTTTGCTGACCTGTACGACATCGACTATGTCGCGAATTTCAACAATACGCAAATAGAGCAAAACCCACATCAAATACAATTTATCAAAAGCAATTATCCGGAAGTTAAAATAATTCACCCCGACAAAGAAAAAAGTTTCTTTGTGTTGATGAAAAAGCACGGGCTCCCTTCGATATTTCGTCGCTGGTGTTGCGAGCATCTTAAACACTCCAACAACAAACTTACAGAGTACCGCATAAACATTATGGGAGTGCGCGGCGAAGAAAGCAACAATCGAATGAAACGCGGTGCGGTTTCGGTATTCGGGAACTCGAAAAGAGCAGCAAAAACATATGAAAAGTTGAAAGCGACATTTGCAAATACCGACAGTCAAATTCAGTGCGAAAGCGGCAAAGACAAGGTCAATATCTATCCGATATTCGATTTGACAGAAAACGAAATATGGGACATAATCAAGTCGGAAAAACTTGTCGTTCCGGACGCTTACAAAAATAAAAGAAGATTAGGTTGCGCATTTTGTCCGTTCGAATCCTTTGGTAGAAGCCTGGAAACAATCAAAGACTGTCCGAATTTAACCAAACAATGGCTAAAAATCTTGTCAGACAGAGAATTTCAAGAAACCAAGCAAAAGAATATTGTCGGCAAAACCAACGGAACGGGATTGTTTTACCTCTACATTACACAATCGTTACTGACAACAGATCGTACTAATTCAGCGCTTAAATACCTGAATCAAAAAGACCTGTACGGCAAAACGGGGTTGGAAAAATTTGAAGATTACATTAATAATGTTCTATCAAATTGACGGCACCAAGATAATGAAGGTGCACCACGGAGTAAAACCTAAAGTCATGAGCGGTAGCTCCTGCTTTGAATTTGATGATGTCCAGATTATCAGGAAGTCACCCAAGCCAAAACATCAGGTCGCCGCCCATGCACCCGTTGACAGTGAACGTGCTACAGTCCTGAATCCGGAGAGCGTTACGGCGCCTCCGGTTCTTTACGGACTGAATAAGAGCAAGTTACGGCGCAAAATTCAAGCATTTTTTAACACCAGAAGGACAGAGAAATTCTGCGCATTCTATTCTGTAACATTTCCAGTCGGAACATCCGATGGAATAGCGTACAGGCTGTTCAATACATGGCTCACACGATGTAGGCATATCCACGGACTGCAGAGTTACGTGTGGGTTTCAGAGCGGCAAAAAAACGGCACTCTGCACTTCCACATGCTTACATCTACCCGTATGCCGATACGGAGTATTAACTACATGATGAGTGCAGCAATCGACACGCAAAGGCGCAAAAACAATGTGTCATGTCAGACAGACATAAAGCAGAAGTACAACGGCATAGACGTAGACAATCTCTATTACTCGAAGCGACACCGGCACGACAGGCACGGACTGAGTAAGCGGAAAGTGCAGGAAAAGCTGCAAAAGTACCTGACAAAGTACATTAGCAAGAACAACACGAAGTCATCGCATCTGCCCTGGCACTGTTCACGTGACATCTCCGCCCTGTTCACCGCCGAGTTGTTCGACGAGGACGAATATGTCGAAATCATTCAAAAGACGAAATCGCAAAATCACGGAATGACAGTATTTGCAAGCGAACACTACACAATATACTTAACCAGAGACAATACGTGTTTATTGGACTATACCAGACTGAGGAAAATAAATAACGCTCTAATTGACAAATATTTCGCATTGGAATGACAAATTAAGAGCCATATTTTAGACATTATTAACTGCCAATATAACGCACTGTAAGCCAAAATGTCATACCTTTGCGTATCTCTGACGGAACAAAAAAGACATACACGCGCAACATGTCCTTTTACATTCCGATAACATTCCACTTGTCACAGTTAAAAGACTGTGACAGAACGATGTACAAGCAGAGAGAAATATTATTAATCACCTAAATTCATTGCAATTATGGCAATCATTGACTCAGTCGTCATAGGTACAGGACGCAAAAAAGTAGGCGAAGTAACCCTTTCAACAATCAAAGGAAGGACTATTGCCAGAAAGTACCAATCCCACGTATCTAATCCCAACACCAAGGCACAGCAGAAACAGCGTAACAAACTGTACAACGCTCTCCTTGTGTATCATGCTATAAAGAACATACTGTCCTACGCCTTTCCGAAGAAAGGAAAGTATGAGTCAAACTACAACGCATCAGTATCGGCCAACATTGGCTTAATGCCTATCGTACGAGTAGCTGATGCAAGAGAAGTAGTAGCAACAGTCGGAACCGGAGTAATCATGTCCAATGGCTCTCTCGGTAAAACAATTGCTACAGCAGCAAATGACAATGTTGTAATAGACTTCACAGCAGCTGTCCAAAACCTGGTCGCCGGCGACATTTTGATGGTTATTATTAACGACTACGGAACAGGAAAGACGCTAACAGAGACAATAGAGCTGTCAGACGCACAAATCACGGCAGGATCGGTAGAAATTGAATTCTCCCAGACAACCGGATACGTAGGAGGCGCTTACATCGCCAAAGCAAACGGAAAGGACTGCTCACAGTCAGAACTGTTTTATTTCTGATGACAATTCTGTCATTATGTCAGTTACAAAAGGCTCGGACAGGATTTCTTTCTAATATAAAGGAATCCTGTTACGAATCTTTTCCTTTATGGATAACTTTAGCCTCCAAAGGTTTACGATTTATCGAAGCCTACGAAACAAGAAGATGGAAAAATATATCAACCAATAAATGGAGTTTATATACTGCCAAAATGTCAGAAGAAAGAATATTCGACAAGGAAGAAATCAACGAGAGATTCTTGTCCAAGTTAAATTCAGACGAGCAATATACATCAATTTATTCATACAGAACGCTACTAAGACAGTTTGATATATACTTCCCTTACTCAGGCGCAAGAATAGGACAGAGAGCAATAAAGACTCATATTTTCAGGCATATTAGAGCGCTGGAACTGTACGAAGGAGGAATGAGTAAAGAAATGATACAAAAGTATCTGGGACACTACAACGGAGAGTCTACGAATTTTTATTTAAACAAGGATATATATATAGCATAACCGCATATAAAACAATAAGTTATGATTAAGATATTAAAGTCAATTCTACCTATATTAATAGATATAGCAACAATACTACTCAAAGGCACGAAAAAGCGCAGGAAACAACCCAAAAAAGACAAAAGCAATGACAAAGCAACAGATTGACTGGAAACAATTTAACAGCATCAGGCTAACAAAGAACTTTATGCTAAAAGAGTTCGCAGTAACAAGCGCAAACTACGGAGAAGTAAAAGAGGAACAGGCGGCAGGATGTCTGGAATACCAGGAGAACCTGCTACATCTGTGTCAATTTATATTGCAACCTCTGAGAGAGTATATAGGAAAAGTAACCGTAACGAGTGGCTACAGAAATCCAGTAGTAAATAGGATAGTAGGCGGCTCGGAAAACAGTTACCACATGCGAGGAATGGCGGCAGACATTATAACAGATGAAAATATGTCAGCCTTCATGTACATTAAGCGCTGGAAACTTTATACGGAATTGATTCTACATAAGACATTTATACATGTAGCACTTAAACCGGTAATAAAAGGCGAAAAATTGTCATATTCTGTCTTGCAGGATAAAACGAAATAATATACTTTTGTATATTCCTGTGAGGATAAACGGCTCTGCTGAGGAGCAACCGATAACGTAGCAGGAGGGATAGAACGTGATGAGCCCCGGATGTCGAATCATTCGGGGCTTACCTATTCTATACCCATTCTCCGCTGCGCGGCTCACGCCGCGCCGCTCCCTTTGCTGTGTTGTGTGTGGTAGAATATCTCTTCACCCTTTCCCCTTTGCTATGTTGTGTGTGGTAGAATATCTCTTCACCCTTTCCCCTTTGCTCCTAAGTTCAATTTTGGATAGAATGTTCTAGCCCCCCACGTAAAAAAACCTGTACACCGAGCCATGCCAGCCCATCGGAAGTAGCGAGTTAATCGGAGTTGAGTTATGGATTTATATAGTGATTCATATTTCAAACTTTCTTAATGTCTGCTACATTGTCATATAAAATATGTTAATATCTGCTACATTGTCATGCAAATAATTTGCAAGGACAAATAAAAGTTAGTAACTTTGCATTACGTTCTATGATACAGCAAGTTAAATACAATCCTCCGCTTCGCTTCGGAAAAACTCATGTTTTTTTTCGCTTCGCTTCGCGAAAAAAACATAATACCTTTTATGTGTAAATAGGAGTGCTTCTGGGCTTTATTATATTCAGCTGTGCGGCTTACGCCGCCCATCTCAATAAATCCTTCGCCTCCTATTTAACATAAAAGAAAGGTTCATTATATTTTTTCTTGCTCAAAAAACAATCGTTTGAACGAGTCGCAATCTGGACACCTTGCAAAAGTAATAAAATATTGTATAACAATCAAACGCAACCCGATGTTCTATCAAGTGGCTCACACGGTGCCGAAAACTCACAATTTGTAAAATTCTTCCCAGCCTTTTCTTGGTGGTGTTTGTGTCAGAAAAGCATTTGCAAAAGCGTTATTGGTAATCGTTTTTGTGTTTTTATCGAAGATAATTTTTATATTCAGACGCTGAGTAATCACGCCAAGGGAAAAAACTTGACTTAAGACACCGTTTATTTCAAATGGTGAGCGTGTCCGTTCTTCGCCTTTGCAGGCAAGTAAGAAGTTTTTGTAATGATTAGACGGTGATTTTGGCACTTCAACTTCGGCAATACGTTTTTCCATAGCTTTTGCTTTTTCTGGCGGAATTATCGTAAGTTGGCTACCGTGAGAGCCACCTTTGAAAATCAATTCTTTGCTGTATATCTCTTTCCCTGGACCAAGTTTGGTTGGTTGTAGTTTGCCACCGGCAATAAGAGGAATATTTGGGTCAATATCTACATTGCCGTATCCTTCCGGAACTTGAGGAACGTTGTTCACTCCGTCGTACCACGTAATGTCAACAGCAGGCATTTTTTTTCGTTTTGGAAAACGAAAACGTATTGTAGATGATTTTGGAAAGAAATAATCGTTATGTCCTTCGGCTCTCAGACATTCCACTTCGTAAGGCAAACCAAGTTCAAGAAATTCGTGAACAGTGTCAAGAATATGTGCGCCCCAATCGCCGAGAGCGCCCATTCCGAAATCGTACCATGAGCGCCAGTTTCCATAGTGAAATTGGTCGGAAAAGTCGTGATACATAGCAGTCGAAAGCCATGCATCCCAATCAAGCGTTTCAGGAATCGGATGTGCATCAGGGAATTTCTTTATATTTTCATCATAGGCGTGCCATCGGCGCTCATTATTCATGTGAGCGTTTACAGAAAAAACATCTTTTATGATACCTGCTTCTTTCCAAGCTTTGAACTGAAAATAATTTTCTTCGGAATGTCCCTGATTACCGACTTGAGTTGCAAGATGCGGACGTTTTTTTGCCGCATCAATCATCAATTGCGCTTCAAGAAATGTGCGCGACATTGGTTTTTCTACAAAAATATGTTTCTCTTCCGACAAGGCAAGCATCGCTATCGGGAAATGTGCAAAATCAGGTACTGCGGCTACTACAGCGTCAAATTCATTGCTCGCTTTTTCAAACATTTCACGAAAATCCTTAAACCGCCGGGCATCGGGGAATTTTTCCCTGATTGCCTTTGTGTGAGACGCTTCCATATCTACGTCACAAAGGGCTACAATATTTGCCAAGCCCGTTTTGTTAAGCATATTTATATCGTAAGTACCCTGATTGCCGATGCCAATGCAGGCAAGATTAACTCTTTTATTAGAGCCAATTATTCGGCGGTAACTTGCTGCTGTTGTTGTCGAATTAGAAATTCTGGATATTGCTAATCCCGCTGTTACTAATCCGCCTGTCTTTAAAAAATTTCTTCTTGTCAGCATAATTTTTTGAAAATTAAATTACAAAGTTAATAAATATATTTCAATTTAAACGCTATTTTCCTTGAAAAAAATCCTCAAACTTGCCGTCATCGTAATAAACAGTTATTCTGTCAATTTTTCTAACTGCCGAGTTTTGTGCTATATTTTTCTGTGCATTAACTGTCACTTCCTCACTTGCATTTACAACTAAATTTTGATGGTTAAACAAATCCTCTACCCTACCCGCTTCATCTTCAATCTTCAATGCAAGACGTTCACTGCGATACATCGGTTCTGTTCCACAAAGCAACCACTCGCAATTTACATCTTCAAAGCGTTTCAAAACCTTAATCACCATATCCAAAGTTGGATTACGTCCTTCAGCATCATTGAAAAGTTGACTCAATGTTGCTGAATTTATCCCTGTTTCCTTCGCAAAACGAGTTTGATTCATCCCTATTTCGTTCATAATTGTCTTTATTCGTTTTGAAATCAAAGTCAACATTTTTATTTTTTTTGAGTTTAAAACTGCTTATAAATAATTTCACAAAGGTAAATATAATATTTTAGATTTGCAAAAATATTATTTTATATTCACAACGATTGCGTTTACAATGCAATTATATTTAACTTTAAATACTTTATATAAATAGATGATTTTCAAGTGTTTATATAGGCTAAAATAACTATTTTATAGAGATTTTGAAAATTAATTTATATTTGCACAATTATTTTTAATTTAAATATTAAGATTAATGCATGTATATGTTTGGGATTTATATTATTATATGTCTTTACGCTCATTATGGGATAAGTAAATACACCTATACAGACAGCCGAACATCGGCGAGAACTTGAACATAGTTGTATTCAAAAATAGTGGCAAAAAAAATTAACAGGTTGACGAGTTGCCAATAACAAGGTAATGAAGTTTTTTTTTAATAATAATCATTTTTTTGATTTTTGGATAGTTTTTTTCAGGAAAAAATATTAATTTTGGTGCGGGAAAATAAACTAAAACTATTGTAAGCATACGCAAGAATATATACATTATGAAAGAAAAAATCGAAGCGCTTCGAAAAGAAATTGAACAGCTTAATTATCTTTACTATGTACTTTCCAAACCAGAAGTAAGTGATTATGAGTTCGATATGAAACTCAAGGAACTTGAACGGCTTGAAGCCGAACACCCTGAATTTTTCGATGCAAATTCGCCGACACAGCGTATTGGCAGCGACGTTAACCGCACTTTCACACAGGTTGAGCACCAGTATCCTATGCTATCGCTCGCAAATACTTATTCAGCCGGTGAAGTGCAGGATTTTTTTGAACGTACTCGCCGCGCTCTGAATGAGGATTTTGAACTTGTCTGTGAACTTAAATACGATGGTGTTTCTATTTCTTTGATCTACGAAGATGGTATTCTTCAGCAGGCAATAACGCGAGGTGACGGCGAGCGAGGTGATGATGTAACTGCTAATGTCAGAACTATTAAGAGTATTCCGTTAAAACTTTACGGCAATGATTTTCCCAAACAATTTGAAATACGTGGCGAAGTTTTGATGCCTTGGAAAGTTTTTGACGAACTCAACCATGAGCGAGCAGAACAGGAAGAACAACTATTTGCCAACCCGCGCAATGCCGCATCAGGAACGCTGAAACTGCAAAATCCCGCAATAGTTTCGCAACGCAGTTTGGATTCCTATTTATATTATCTTCTTGGCGAATCGCTTCCTGCTGACGGACACTTTGAAAACCTCGCAAAAGCGCGTGAATGGGGATTTAAAATTTCTAATGCGATGTGTAAATGCCGAACATTGCAGGAAGTTTTTAATTTTATAGAATATTGGGATGAAGAACGAAAAAATTTACCTGTAGCCACAGATGGCATTGTACTTAAAGTAAATTCTTCACGTCAGCAGTTGAATCTCGGATGGACAGCCAAATCGCCAAGATGGGCTATTGCCTACAAATTTAAGGCTGAACAGGCTGAAACTCGCCTAAATTCCGTTGATTTTCAGGTAGGGCGGACAGGTACGGTTACGCCTGTCGCCAACCTCGAACCAACATTACTTTCTGGCACGACCGTAAAACGTGCATCACTGCACAATGCCGATATAATCAACGCATTAGATATTCACATTGGCGATATGTGCTTTGTCGAAAAAGGCGGTGAGATTATTCCGAAAATTACAGGAGTGAACAGAAAAGCTAGATTTTTGCCAGGCGAAAAAGTGAAATTTGTAGAAAACTGTCCAGCCTGCGGCACAAAATTGCAACGTAGCGCAGGCGAAGCTACGTGGTTTTGTCCAAACCATTACCGATGTAAGCCACAAATTAAAGGGCGAATCGAACATTTTGTCAGCCGAAAAGCAATGTATATCAATATTGGTGAAGAAACAGTTAATCAGTTCTATAATATAGGATTCGTACACAATGCCGCAGATTTATATAGTGTTAAACCTAGCGATATTTTGTGTCTTGAACGTTGGGGACAGAAATCTGTTGATAATTTCATCGAAAGTATAAATCTGTCTAAATCAGTTAGTTACGAAAGAGTTATTTTTGCGCTCGGAATTCCCGAAGTTGGCGAAACAATAGCCAAAAGGCTAGCAAATACTTTTCACGACATTGATAGCCTGATGAACGCAACGTTTGAGCAACTAATCTCTGTCGGCGATGTTGGCACAGTGATTGCTCAAAGTGTACTTGATTTTTTTGCCGAAAAATCGAATCGTAAAATAGTAGAAAGACTAAAGTCTTATGGATTACAATTATCTCTTGATCAGGCTGTTTTGGCTGAACGAACTGACACACTGAAAGGACAAATATTTGTAATTTCAGGTACTTTTTTTAAACATTCTCGCGACGAATATAAGGCTATGATTGAAAAAAATGGCGGCAAAAATACTGGTTCTGTTTCTTCTAAAACTGATTATATTCTTGCCGGCGATAATATGGGACCTGCAAAATTGGGAAAAGCCAAATCATTGGGAATCAAAATTATAAATGAAGATGATTTTCTAAAAATAGTTGATTTATCAACAGCCGATTTTAAGGATGATAATTTATTGTTTTGAAAAATTCCGAAAACAGAAGAACCTGAACCTGACATACTTGCATAAATGGCTCCTGCACAATAAAGTTCCTGTTTGATTTTATCTATTTCAGGATACAGAGCAAAAACGCCTTCTTCAAAATCGTTTACCAATCTGCCTTTCCATTCACTTACGGGTTTGATGATAATTTCTCGAATTGAATATTGTGGCTTATGGGGGCGAATATGCGCATAAGCCTCACGGGTAGAAACATTTACATCAGGTTTTACGATAACAAAGAAACAATCCTTTAATGAAAAGTAGAGCGGCATAAAAATATTTCCTATTCCCTCTGCAAAAACAGGTTGATTACGAATAAAAAAAGGACAGTCGGCGCCCAATTTTGCAGCAGCATCTTCTAACTGTGCTTCAGTTAATCCTGCTTTTGAAAAGTCATTAAGCAATTTCAGCATAAAAGCCGCATCAGCAGAACCACCGCCCAAACCTGCGCCAAGCGGAATCTGTTTACGAAGACAAATATTGAGTGCAGGCAAATCAAAATCGGATTGAAACAAGCGTAAAGCTTTAATTATCAAATTATTTTCAGATGAGCTGTCAATAATGATTCCCGTCTGCTTAAAAGTTGTTTCGCCGTTTTCAGACAGCGTTATTTCAAGTATATCGCAAAGCGGAACAGGATAAAAGACAGTTTCAATATTATGATAACCGTCTTCGCGGCGATTGATTATATTCAGCCCTAAATTTATTTTTGCATTCGGAAAAACAATCATATCATAATTTTTGAGTGACAGGATATATTTGTTTCGTAACTTTATGTCATTCAACCATAACGGGAATATCACGCAAACTGAACACTCGCTCGCCTTTGAGTTCGATAGCCGCCCTCAAACAGTATTTACCCGTTTCGGCAGGAATTTGAATATCGAATGTAGCTACTTTTGAACCAAACGCTTCCACTTCAATGTTTTGCTTTACGGTTGAAATAACTTCACCATCTGTTTTTTCTACAGTTACCGTAACTTCTTGAGCAAAGGGCATATTTAAATCATTGGTAACATACACAGGCGCTTGCACAACGCTTGACGGAATGTATGACTTTTCCCATAAATCAAGCATAAGACCAACATCAGCGTATGCAGGCTTCAAGTATTTAAGAAAATTAGGCTCAAATTCGAGCGTCTTGATGTCAGCAAAATTATCGCAAGTAGCGCCATAGGGACTTTCTGGCAACGAGTAGCCGAGTCCCGAAAAGTGCATTACACCCGCAGTTTGACGATGTGCGCGGTAGTATTCGACGAGCATTGCGAGGTGTCGAGCATAAAGTTCAAGGCGTTGTTCTCCCGTTAAATTTTCACCCCAAAGGGTTTTATAGACTTTTTTTGTAAGCGTGGTCGTCGAGCCGTCGCGGTTGAGCCACAGCCATCCGAATTCATTGATAAACCTTATATTAGAGAAAATATGCATCCCGTCGGGAATTGAGTCAGGTGTATTGCCATTGGCGTCATTCAAATCAGAATATTTCAATTTGGGCAATCTTTCAGGACTAACGTAATATAAATCTTTCAGATAACCTTTTTCGCTTGGCTGTCCATCAACAAAAAACCAGAGATATTTATATGGGTGCGATTCGTAAGGGTCGGTTGGCGCGGCAGGTTTTGCCCAACCGTTTTCCCACGGACGATTGCTCAAATCTAAATGGCGAACCGTGTTTATAGCCTTACCAGTTTCGAGAGTAGTCGATTCGTTGTTTGCATCCCAAATCACAATCGAAGGATGGTTCCATCGGTTGCGCATCCATCGGGTAAATTCTTTCGCAAGCAGTTTTGCACGAAGAGGTTGCAACTGTTTCCCTGAAATAGCAAATTCGTCCTGAACCATCATCCCAAGGCTGTCGCAGATATCATACCAGCGTTCAGGCACAGGTCCAATATGATAACGCAATATACGCCAATTCATTGATTTGTATTGATTTATAAGTTTAGATACCCATTCTTCATTCCAAGGTAATGTTCCTCTGTCCTTATCTTGAGAAAAGCGTTGAAACACAACGTTTGTGCCGAGTAGATAGTAAGGTTTTTCGTTTACGAGAAACATTTGGCGAGTTGTGTCTACTCGGAATGAGCGCATTCCAAAATTTGTACATTTCTCATCAGAGACAGTAGTGAGTGTCAGTTCATAGAGGAAAGGCTCATCGGGCGACCAGAGCTTTGCATCTTTTATTTTTTCTTGAAAATCAATAATATACATCCCGCAATCGGTTTTTTCGGCAGAAAGATTTGCTGTACCGTTGGCCACAGTTTTTTTGCTCTTTTTTTCTTTGATAATATAAGAAACGGTGCTGTTTTCAGATGTTGCTGCATCAATTTCAGCAACAATTCGGACCGTATTATTTGCTATATCTGGTGCACATTGTATATTGTTGATATATGGTCGATTAGCAAAAGTTAATTCCACTTCGTCGTAAATTCCGGGAAGAAACCACTCACTTTCATAGTCGTGTCCATTCTGAATTGTGTCGGGCAACTGTTCTCGACAGCCGACTCCTATAATTATTTCGTTTTTGCTACCTG
Organism: Dysgonamonadaceae bacterium; assembly: GCA_031267615.1. GTDB lineage: Bacteria > Bacteroidota > Bacteroidia > Bacteroidales > Azobacteroidaceae > Azobacteroides. Next base: position 6,260 of record JAIRYM010000053.1, on the reverse strand, counting down.
CTTTGACAAACGGTTTAACGTCAAAATACACAGGCGAGAAACAAAAATAGTTTTCTCCGATATAACTACCATTTATATATACTTTTGTATGGTAACGAGCTTTGAAAATTTTAAGGCTTGCAATATCGGCAAGTGAATCAGGCGCATTAAATGTGCGGCGATACCAATACCACCCATCGTGATAATGCGTTGTATCGGGGTCAAGCACAGGTGTTGCTAAATCTACAAATCCCGGTACTGGTGCTACTGATGAGTACGTTTCAGGCAATTCGCCTACGGTTTTGGCTATTTGCCATTCGCCATTAAGGCTGATTACCTGACGACTTTCTTTCTTCTGTTCTATGCAAGAAGATAATGCTGCGACGCACAGTATGATAAATAAAAGATTTTTGTTCATATTTTAATTTATATATATTTTCAATCAATTTATTGCTGTTTCTATGATATATTCGGGGCGTTCTTTAACTTCATCGAACAGAATACCTATGTATTGTCCTAATACGCCGATAGTGAGTAACTGCACACCGCCAAAGAAAATCATACCAATCATAATTGAAGTCCAGCCTGATTCTGCGTTAGTGAATCCGAAAATCTTGCCTGCAATATACCAAAGCGCCATCAACAATCCGATGACAACAGCGGTAAAACCAAGCCCAACAGCCATCAGCAGCGGTTTTTTGGAAAAATAGAACAATGCGGTTGAGGCAAATGAAAGCATACGTTTGAGCGGATATTTGGTTTCACCTGCAAAACGAGCCTCACGCTCGTAATAAAATGGAACTTGCTTAAAACCAACCCAGGAAATTATACCACGAATATATTTACCGCGTTCTTTAAAACGCTTAAATTCTTGAATAATGCGTGAATCTATCAATCTAAAATCACCTGTATCAACAGGGAAATCTATTTCAGAAAGGCGATTTAACAAGCGGTAGAATTTTTTTGCAGTCCAAAGTTTGAACTTACTTTCGCCAATTCGCGATTTTCTAACGCAATAAACTACATTTGCCTGTTCGTTTTCTTGACAGGTTAGAATATCGGAAATTAATTCGGGCGGGTCTTGCAAGTCAGCATCAATAATAACTGCCAAATCCGTATCACAATTATGAATACCTGCAGTAACTGCCGCCTGATGTCCAAAATTTCGCGAAAAACTCAGCAGCCTCACATATTTATCGTTATTAGCGATTTTGGTAAGTATTTCGAGCGTTTTGTCGCGACTGCCATCGTCAATAAAAATGATGCTAGTTTCGCGATTTAAGCCGTTAAGCACAGTTTTCAGACGGCTGTAGGTTATTTCAATTACTGCTTCTTCATTATAACACGGTACTATGACAGATAAAGACTTCATAACAGTTATTATTTTTTGAAAGTGTAATATTTATTGTACATAAAATTCAGAACTGTATAAAAAACTATACCGATAGTGTTGCAAAGCATAGGCGAAGTTAACATAAATTTGTACCCAAACGGGCTGAACGAGATGCTTGGTATGCATTGTGTACGGTTTAAGACTGTAACTAAAATCAGTTGCGGAATATAGCAAATCATTGCACCTGTAACAAATTTTACAAATTCAGTTAGCCATCGGTTATGGCTTTTGAAAGTCCATTTTCTGTTAAGCAAAAAACTTGTCAGAAAACCTGCACCGTAGCCAAGTGCATTGGATATTGAAAAAGCAACGTCAGACGCACGTTCATCGCCCCATACGCCGAACAGAAAACGTAGCACAAGCCATATAACAACGAGCGTAACAGACGTATTCACAATGCCGACTAATCCGTATTTAATTGTCTGTATGATAAATGTTTTACTCATGGTTTCTGTAATTCTTTCTGTATTTTTTCGTTTGAAAATCGCTTGGCATTGATAGCGATAAATATGAAGTCACCTACCTGTAACTTCCCTCTCAAGCAGGTTAATGATTTCTGCAGTTCATAAAAAAATACTTCTATGCTATTTCTCATAAATTATTTCTGATTCCTTTTTCCGCTTTTGTATATACATACTTGTTCTATAGTAATGTCCGCGCAAACCGTTAATATAATTCATATATCTGTTTGTATGTAAACCGTTTGCTTTGATACCTTCTTCTATTTCTTCTATAACATTTGGCGAAAATTGTTTAGGATAGGCGGTGTCGCAACCATAGTGCATAAATGCAATCAATTGGATAGCGAACTGAATATAGTTTTGTTTTATAATTGCTAATATGGGTTTTGAATATCCCATATTTTCTACTTCCATATAAAGGTTATTCAATTCTTTTTCCGTCAGATTTTTATTAAACTTGTTGGGATGTAATTTATATCTTATTGCCCTGTTGCGATACCAGCGAATAACAAGATAATATTTCGATTCATAAGCATAACTCATTGATTCCATTTTATCTATCGGTTCAATGAATTCATTTTCTATCAGGATATTTTCCAAACGTAACAGAGTATTTATGTCAAGGTTCCACTGGTAGGAAACAAAATTACGAGTAATACCGCAAAACCAAAACAGCAATTCAAAGATTGACTTGATTTTATTGTCCCTAAATATTGTTTCCTGCAAATATTCCGGAAATGGATAGTTTGTTATGTCTGAATACAGAGCATCAATTTCCGCATCAGTAAGAATATGATAGCGATTACTGTGAAATTGTCCTTCTTCTGTAGTTTCAGGCTCTTTTATATCCTGATTGTAAACCATAATATTGGCATCAGATTGAGTGGAATTTGCTGATTTTGCAGGTTTTTCATATTTCACTGCTTTTGCCAGACTGTCTCCGTTTTCTATTTTGTCAATAAAACGATTCAGTGATTTGCTGTCAAAACCTTTGCTGCAAAGAAATTTTGCTAACTGATAAATCATAGAATGTTTGGTTACGCTTTCTTCAAGCGAAGCCATAAGTCTGACTTCGTTGCAGTAAAGCAAGGCATCATTAACGGTTTCGATACCTGCTTTGCGGCAAAAACCCTTCAGTATTTTAGATGTATCAATAGTTTCAATAAGCGTTTCGTGGTTAATTCCTTCAACTACTTGTGCGAGTTGCTTTAATTCCTTGACGACAATCTTTTTACCTGTAGTTTTCGGAACGTATTTTGAAAGCACGTATTTTTTTACTTTTGTATTGTTGGCAAAGATTTTCAGGCGGCTTTCGTTTAGATAAGCGTCAATAATAAACTGTTCCTGGTCGTATGCCTTACCTGTTTTTGTATATTTAAACAGTAGCATATCAAACAGTGTTTTAAACCCTAAATCGTTAATAACGTCTGGGCGAGTGTTATAGCCTTTATAGAGTGTGATGTCGCTATGAATTTTACTATCCATACCATCTATTTCATCTTCTTTTTCAGTATTTTCTACCTCAATCTCTTTCGCGGCATTGGAAGATTTATGTTCTACTATTTTTTTCTTTCTTCCTCTTTTGACAGGCTGTACAAGCGCATCTACAGATTTTTTCACTTCGTCAGTCGAGGGGGAAACGCTAAGTGTGTTAAACGCAGCGTTATACTTTTCGTTAATAGATTCGAGGCTACGTTTTACTTCATCTGTCAGTGCCAGCAAATTGGCTTCAATCTGTCCAAGCACAGATTTAATGACTTCTTTTATTATTTGTTCTTGTGTTTCTGAATCAAGTTTAAAATTTATTCCACTTAAATTTATTGTAACATTTTGATTTTCCATAAAAAAATTATTATTAACTATATTCAAATGTTTAATTAGTCGACAAAATTAGTAATTATTTTTTTAGTTAAGAAAACTGTACTTAAATAAAATAAACTGATTTTAAAAATTCTCGTCAATTACTTCAATTCTCTTAACGAGCAATTCGAGTTCATCTTTGAGGTTTTGTATTTTGACAGTCATTTCTTTTACCAATCCGCCACCACCTTTTGAAGATATGGATAGGAAGCCGATATTGTTTTCGTAAGTTTGAATATCATTTTTCATGCACTCGTAGGTACGCATAAGTTCGTCGCGTTCTGAAAATAATTTGAATCTGTCTAAAGCGGCACGATATTCTTTTTCAAGTTTATCTTTGTCTTGTAAAGTAGTAAATTTGCTGACTTTATTCCATTCAGACATCAACGAGCGGATTTTTTCCGTTGATTTTTCAGTAGAAAACGTAATATCTATATTTTTGATTTTAGCGATAATATATTTTTTCTTTTTTAAATTTTTGTCTTCTTCGGAATTATGAGACGAAAAATTAGCGTTCTTTTGTTCAAAGAAATAATCGCAGGCAGTTGAAAAGCGTTTCCATACAGCGTCGGAATGTTTGCGCGGCACTAGTCCGATTGTTTTCCATTCTTTTTGCAATTCTATCATTTTGTCAGTAGTTTCTTTCCATTCCTTACTGTCTTTCAGCGCTTCAGCCTTTTCGCAAAGCGCACGTTTCTTTTTGAGATTTACGTCAAATTCACTTTTAATTTTTTTATAATAAGCCGCTTTGGCTTTAAAAAACACGTCGCAGGCAATGCGAAAACGCTCAAAAATTTTGACATTACGATTTTTAGGTGCAAATCCGATTGTTTTCCATTTTTCCTGAATTGCAAGTATTTCTTTCATTTTCCTGTCCCATTCATTGAATGTTTTTAAGGCTGTGCAGTCGATTTTTTCCAAATCTTCACAGCAGGCTGTTTTTTCGGCGAGGTTGCGCTTTTCTGTTTCACGCAAGGATTCAAAATGTCCCTGATATTTTCTGTTTATCACAGATGAAGCTTTTTTGAAACGAGTCCATATTTCTTCTCGAAGTTCTTTTGCTACAGGTCCTGTTTCGCGCCATTCCTGATGTAGTTTCTGTAAATCGAAAAATGCAGTAATTGCGTCTTTTTCTTCTGCCAGTTTTTCTACTATTTCGCAGAGTTGCTGTTTGAGTTCAAGATTCTTTTTAAAGTCATAATCGCGCATTTCGATATTGATTTTCAGCAAATCGTAGAATTTTTCGCAGTATAGTTGATATTCTTTCCACAGGTCATTCTCGGCAGACTGTGGAACGTGCCTGATTTCTTTCCACTTTTGCTGCAAAGCGTGAAATTCATTGCTGATTTTGAAAAAATCATCGTTGCTTTCTGTCAGAGCTTTCAGTTGTTCTATAATAGTTTTTTTCGTCTTAAGGTTATCTTCCTGAATTTTTTCTTTTTTAGAAGACAGAGCGGCTTTTTTTTGCCGAAATATTGCAAGCAATTCTTTTAAGCGGTTTTCTGCTTCGTCTGTCTGTGGATGAAAGTTTTCGGCAGCGGAGCCTTCCTGTATAAAAGCGTTACGGGCTTCTTCTGTTTCGGCGTTTTTGAGTCTGTAAAAAGCCTGTTTCAACGATTCCACTTCATTTTTAACTGTATCACTGATTTCATGGAAAACGAGTTCGGAAAGTTTTGTCAGTATTGTCGTTTTGTCCGGTTCATGGTTTGCAGCAGGTTTTGTTTTTTGTTCCGTATTACCTGGCTCAATAGTTTTCTGATGCAGATCTCTTACAATATCTTCTTGCGGTTCGGCACCTGTTTGCAACTCTTTTTCCGCAATCTCTTCGTTAAATGCGGCAGACGTTTCTTTCAATATTGTTTCGGAAACGACAGGATTTTTTTCTTCTTCAGCAACTTTACTGATCATATTTTCAAAACTTTTATAAGGCTAAATATGCCTTCATTTATTTATTAACTGCAAATCTATGAATAATTTTTGAATAAATCATTTTTTTTATAAAAAAGTATAAAAATTCCGCAAAAAAGATGCTGTTATGATCAAAACTTTGGATTGTTATGGAGGAACAGCGAAGATGTGTTGAGTCTGTCTGTTCCGGTGACAGCAGCGTTTTTGGCATTTTGATAAAACATCTGAAAAATCAGTAAAAAAGAACCAATTGCTGTCTTTTTTCAAAAATTATCCATAATACACGGATTTTTAGTAATTTTGTCCTTCGTAAACATGTAACTTTGTATTCTGAAAATTAAAATAGATATGTATAACTATCTGGAATTAAAGCGCAATTTAAAGAAAGACTTAACTTGTTTAACCACTATTAAAGTTGCCCTTATAGGTGACACGGCAACCCAATTTTTGGCAACGGCTATAAAAGGTTGTGCGATAGGAAAAGGAGGGTATAACATCAACCTGTATGAAGCAGACTACAATCAAGTAGAGCGTCAGGTGATGGATCCAACTTCCGAATTATATGCATTCAAAGCAGATTATATCATCATTTTTCAATCAACGCATAAATTATTGTCCAAATATAATAAATTGCTTCCTGTACAGCAAAACTTATTAGC
>JAIRYM010000027.1 GCA_031267615.1 Dysgonamonadaceae bacterium | reverse complement strand
ATTATTTTTTTATAAAGTTTCCAAATTTTTATATTTGCTGCCGGATTCCCTATGGCAATCACTTCGTTTTCCCTGTTTAATAAAAAACACTGATGTTCCATCGCAGCAGGAAAATGATTTTTTTTGTCTAATGAGTTATTCATATCTATAAATACAGGAAAATCAAATTCATTCATCCGGAATATATATGACATTTCTTTTCTGTTTTTGGGCTGGAAGAAAAACAGAAAGCCAAGTTTATCCTGAAACAGAGTGTCCGATTCTTCAATCAGTTGTTTCCAGTCAGACAATTTCAAACGACAGCTGCTGCATCCGACGGAATCAACGTAGAGCAATATTTTAAAATCCTTCTGAAACAATCCATCACAAACAGATGGCAGAGTATCGTTGCCTGCAACGCAACACTGAGCATCGGAAGGAAACAGTATAGTTTTGCCTGTCCATTCTTTTATTATTTTTTTCGCATTCTTTTCTTTTCGATTGTCCTGGCAAGAAAAGACAGAGAAAAGTAATATCAATAAAAATATATGCTTCTTCATTTTTTATTGAAAATAAACTTATTTATTCAAATCATATTCCAGCAAACCGTCAAAATCCTTTAACGGATTCCATGTATACAGTTTATTTGTCTTTTTATCAACAGTAAACCTTAGTATATCACTGTCCGGATGCAATAATCGAACTATATTCTTCTGCCAGTCATACACCTCGATCAAAAAATCCATACTTCTCCCTTCCGTGTTAATCGGAAAAGGCTGCATATATTTGAACAGTCTTCCATAATATTGAGTATAAAAGTAATCTTCGGTTGCTGATGGAAATAAGTAATATAGAATATTATCTGTCGCTTTATCTTTTAACATAATATTCGGATATTGAAAATCAGTTCCCCAAAAATGTCCCGCTTCATCTATTGTTCCTGTTACTGCCTGATTTATATATTCAAAGGTTGCAACAAATTTTTTACCACAATTGGAAAAATGAAATACATCAAACATTGAATTATATTTATCTCCCATCCTTTCTTTTATTTTCGTTTCAAAAGACAGGGTATCGACAATTGATTTCTGTTCCGTGTTGTAACTGTAAAGCGAAACATTCTGTCTTGTCAGAACCGAGAACAGCAGTATCGAATCAGACGCGTAGGATATATGCTGGAATGGATATTTAATTGTTGTTATTTTTTGCTCGCTTATTTTCTTTGCGCCCTGATTTGTTACGTCAAATTTTAATAGTTTACCAAAGGCGGCATCGTATATGGACAGGGTGTTGCCTCTGCTTTCCTTAACAAGTCTTGGAGCAATAAAATCGTCCGGTCCCTGTCCCAACTGTCCAAAACTGAAGTAAAATTCTTTATCTTTTGCCGAATAGACAAAGAAGCAGTTCTCACCTTGAATGTAATCATTGGCTATTATAAAATAGTCGTCCAAAAGAAGCATGTCGGTTGGAACTAATATCTCGTTAATTGGGATTTTCCTAGAAACGAGTTCTTCTACCGGAAGATTTGATTGAAATATCCTCTCTTTTTGTGAACAAGAAGTCAATGCTATTGCTGCAATGATAAGTGTTAAAAATTTCTGCATACTTTTTAAAAATAAAAAATTGGTGCATAACCCAATAGATTCATATGCTACTGAATTAAATGCACCAACACAATTGTTAATTACAACCCCACGAGTTACAACTGGAAAAATAACCTGTATAACTACAATTGCATTTCAAAATCTGTGAAGCTCCCCAGCCGATATCTTTGCATCCGCCAGAACAAGAACCACTTTCGTCATCTGCCAATGCCTCAACATTAGCCAAAGACACATCCGACATCGCAGATTCGCTTGAATTGCCGAGGTACACATTGTATGCCGCTACTACTGCGATAACCATTACGGCACAACTTCGTAAAATTTTTTTGTTCATATTAAAAAATTTAATTAAATGAAACAAAGCCGTCGTATACTATCATTGTAACTGCTTAACTTTGTTTCTGGCTGCAAAGGTAAGCATATTTTTTCAATTCACCAAATGTTATTAAAAAAATCCGCATTTCCTATGTGTTTTTAACATTTGTGGGCTATTATCCTTGAAATATTAGCAGAAAAATCTGCTGCCATATTATGATGATGAGAAATCCTGCACGGATTTATACGAGTAATGCAAAAGTAGAATATCGTGGACTATAAGACTGACTGATTATTCTGTTAGTTATTTTCAGTAACCTCTCCCGTGACGGTCAAATTGAAAATAATCTTATTTATTCAAATCGTATTCCAAGCACACAATAACAACAATGTTAAAGCATAATATTTCATAATAACATGGTCAGAAATCAAAGTAAACGATCTTGGGGTCTGGGTCATTAGCAATAGCCCAAAGCCTTTTATAATCGCTACTTACACAAAAATAACTACACGGGATGTCTAAATGACAGGCAGACTTCAATTCCCCGGTCCAATCGTAAACAAATATAGTTTCTCCGTTGAATGCGTTAAGACTTGCTTCCGCAAAAGTTTTGCCAGAATAAAGGAGATAAACGTATTTGCCGGTAGTAAAAGCACAGACATAACACGTTTTATTGCTTTTCTTTAATGGTGCGCTAAAACCGTGGTCGTTTACTTCTGTAACATAGTTCGGATAAGAGTTTTCAATTTTCTTAATGATTTTAACCGTATCGTTCACAATATCATAAAAGTGAATGATATTGCCTCTATCAGTTGTATAAATGAATTTAGTTTTATCCGGATTTGCTGCTATAAATCCTTGATATGCCATAGCACGCAATCTGTTTTCAATAGATTTTTCGTCTTTGTCTTTGTATGGATATTCAAAAAAAGACTTAATTGCAGTTCCGACAGAATCAAATAACATAAACATACTTTCAGAGTAGAGACCTAATCCGATATACTTACCTTGCTTAATTTTAATGACCCTAAAATTTAGTTCGGAAAAATTTATTTTATTTTTTGTCTTAAAAATACAGTCTCCAGACAATTCTATCTCCGAATATTTATTCAATGCTGCATCATAGCACCCCATTGTATTTTCATTGATGCGTTGAATAGAAGAAGGAAATATAAAATCATCCGGTCCTTGACCTTTGTTTCCAAAATTGCATATTGAAAGATTGGAAAGATTGTTGTTTAGACGAAAAAAACACTTTTCTGTGTTGTCATCAATACCTACTATAATGCTGTCCGACAATAAAGTCATAATGCCGCCACGCCCTATAAATATTTCTTCGGATATGGTTTTATGCAGAAGTTCTTGCTCCTGTACAGGTTTATTGCTATTTGAACATGACAACACAACAACTTGTAAAATAATTATTAAGATGTATTTCATACAGATTAATTTATAATATTAACACTTCATCATAAACTGAAAGCCAAAAACACTTTTTTAATTTCCAAACTTTGTCGAAAATTATCGAATTAACAAATATGACAAACTACCGCCGGTCGATATGTATCCTTCTGTTCGCCGCATGAGTCACTGATTTTATCCCAAAAACGAAATTATCAACTGGGCGCTCAACACGCGAAGGAACATCGTGAGCGGATAAACAGTCGCATAACCGACAGCAGGTATATCGTTTCCTGCTGTCGCGTTTGAATACGCAAGAGCAGGCGGGTCTGTCGTACTGCCTGCCATCAAACCCATCAACATAAAATAATTCAGTTTGAATACGTTTCGTCCAATAATACCAACAATGAGCAGCGGCATAACAGTGATGATAAATCCAAGTCCGATCCACTGATAACCGCCTTTGTTCACTATCGTGTCGATAAACTGTTCGCCTGCGCCAAGCCCGACGCTGGCAAGGAAAAGGCATATTCCTATTTCGCGAAGCATCAGATTTGCACTCATTGTGGTATAAGTTACGAGATGATATTTCGGTCCGAAAATGCTGATCAGAATGGCAACAATAAGTGGACCGCCGGCAAGCCCTAATTTCACAGGCTGCGGTATTCCGGGGAAAGCAAAGGGAACACTGCCAAGCAAAACGCCGAGAAAAATACCGATAAAGATTGGCACGAGATTAGGTTCATGCAGTCGTTTCATCTGATTGCCAAGAAAACGTTCTACGCTTTTTATTGCGGTTTCATTTCCGACAACTGTAACCCTGTCTCCGATTTGCAGCGACAGTCCTGAATCTGCAATCAAATCAACGCCTGAACGGTTTACGCGAGTGATATTAACGCCAAAAGTAGAGCGAAGGTTTAGTTGCCGCAACTGTTTCCCATTAATATTTGATTTTGTAATCAGGATACGGCGAGAAACTAAATGCTTGTCAAGCAGATCCCATTCGTGTTTTTCCATTTGAACAGGAATCCCGAAATATGTTTCTATTGCTTCTTTGTCGGGTTGTGTGGTTGCTATTAAAATACGGTCGCCTTCATTCAGCACTGTTGCTGATGACGCAATCTCGACATGTATATTTTCTGCAAACAGAACGCGAGAAACAACGAATTGACGATTGATAATGCGGCGCACATCGCCCATTTTTTTACCGAATACGGCAGGATTACGTACTTCTACAGATATAAGTTCGACATTTTCTTTTGGTCCGAGTGTTTCAATCAGGTTTTCGGTTTCTTTTTCATTATTGATGCGGAAAATAACTTTCATCAAGAGGATAGAGCCGATAATTCCCATTACACCGAGCGGATAGGCGACTGCATAACCGAGAGAAATATTCGGGTCACTTGTTCCGTGTATGTCGGCAAATGCCTGTTGGGCGGCGCCAAGTCCGGGCGTGTTCGTTACAGCGCCCGACATTATTCCCACCATAGTCTGAACAGGAATACCTGTAATATAATGTATTATCAACGTTGTGATTACTCCCGTAAACACAATGCCGGTGGCGAGCATGTTGAGTGTGATTCCGCCTTTTTTGAATGAAGTAAAGAAGCCCGGTCCAACCTGCAAGCCTATGGAATAGACGAACAGTATAAGTCCAAATTCCTTAATAAAATGCAGGATTTCTTCATTGACGCGCAAGCCGAAATGCCCTGCGAGAACGCCCGCAAACAGCACAAAAGTGATACCAAGCGAAATGCCGAAAATTTTGATTTTACCGAGCGCGATACCAGTCACAATCACAAGTGCAAACAGTAACACGGTGTGAGCGATACTGCTGCCGAAAAACAATTCATTTAACCAATCCATAATCTTTATCGAAAAACGGCTGCAAAGTTACATAAAAGTTTTCAGTCGTCAGTAAAAAAAAACCTGTTAAGTCTTTGAAAACTTAACAGGGTTAATCGTTAAAGGAAAATCAAATCTTTCTTTAATCTTTTACACACCGCACCGCGAAGCCGAAGCTGCGAATGCTGCTGCTCTGACGGGCTCTACTGTTGTTGAATTCCAATCTCCAACCGTTATTAGCCCCTTCGCCGGTCTCGCTGCCGGAACTACTCCAATAGGAGCCGATGATGCCGGTATTGAGGAGCGCACCTTGTTCGGTGCCACGGTAACCCGCCGCAGGCATAAAAAGAGAATGCTTGCTAGTAGCATTGAAAAATAAAGTACCGATGTAAGCGACGTCTTTACTGTTAGGAGAAACAGCGCTATTGAGATTATTACTTTTAGAAGTTGTTATAGGGCGACGATCAAAGTAACCGTCAGCGTAGTAACCCCAGCCGCGGCCAGTAGTTTCATCCAGATTGTTTTGACCATCTTTAGGAGCATCGAACAAAGATTGACGAATCTCACTGACAACGATATTATTGGATGCTCCCTGAGAAGCGTCAATAGCACCGTCGTTAGGGCGACGCCAATTGGTGGGACAGGTCTCGTGAGTGGTTCCAAGAGTATTCCAGAAGTTGATGCCCATATAAAGGGGACTCCAACCTGAAACCGTTGTGACAGTTGGATGGTAAGCGCGGCGTTCAAAACTGGTACCTCCTGCCCACTGAAAAAGGGCGCCAGCCTGAGTAGGATAATCAACAAACGAACCGCCGCGGGGAGCAATATCCCCATAATAAGGACTGTTTTCGGTGAGGTCTGAAGCGGTAAGGTTGTATGGCGAAAACTTTTTAGCCAAAGAACGGGGAAGCGCCTCTACTGTGCCAGTTGTTGAAGGGTCATCGTAAGTATCAGTAGTAGGGTTAAACACGTAATCCGCAGCCTCGCCCTGCCGACAATAGATTGTGTAAGGAGTACCATCGACAGTCAAAGTAATGGTAGCGTAACGGGGCGGCTTGCCGTTGCTGCCATCGGGGTATTTGTACTCCGAGCTGGCAGTGCGGTTGTCGGTGCCGGTAACGCCGATGCGGAAAAGAATATTATCTGTGCCATTAACGCTGATTTTGCGAGTAGCAGGCAGTTGGTAGCTTTCAGCATCGCCGGGGGTGTCAGTTCCAAGATTGGAGTCGTAACCGCCGTTGTTATCAAGGTTAAGCCACGAACCAGAAGCGTTTTCGTCATCAATGACAGCAGACCAGGTAGTAGTGTTTGGTGAAGCGATAATACGCTCTCCTGTCTGGTCATCCTTCCAGAAAGCACCTACCCATTTTTGGCTAGTCCAAGTGTCTCCGCCCTTAGTGGGAGGAATAACAATTTGGGGGGTGGTAAAGGTTACACTTAATTCAGTACGGCTACTCTCGCAATACAGGTCGGCAAAAGTAGAAATGTAATACGTGCCATCTTCAAGCGGCTCAGTTTCAGCAAGCGGCATGCCGTCAGTAGCATCGGTGTAAAACCTGAATTGCGGGTAATTTCCCGCAGTTATACTACCCTCATCTGAGCTGTCAAACACCATTGGGAGATGCAAAGGCGCAGTAACATTACAGGGGACGCAGGTAGAAATC
>JAIRYM010000026.1 GCA_031267615.1 Dysgonamonadaceae bacterium | reverse complement strand
AATGGCAAGATAAAATGCTCATCTCGGTTACCAACCTGAAAAGCGGAAAAGAAGGCGGCTATGCGGTCATGAATCAACCTTTCCAAATAGTCAAAATACCGGTTGCGGAAAAGGAAATCATTTTTGAATATGATTTGGATGAGAATCCATTGACGGATTTATCCTGGCTGAAAACCAAAGTAGATGAAATTACTTCACTTTTTCAAGGTAAGCCTGTGCACATTGCTATATATCAATGCCTGTATGATGGTGGAAAAACAGGTTTTTTAGAAGACCGCGGCAATATCGCATTTCTCTATAATTGTGAAGGGGAAACATTATGTATAAAAGGTGGGGATGCAGGAGAAACTTGTTCGGAATTAAATATTGTCAGTAAAGTACTTCTTTGGGAAATAAATAATAATAATGGAATAACCGCATGCGGCGTAATTGACCCGAAAAAAAATATTCCCTGGCTTGCCGAACTGATTGCAAAAGCAGAAACGGACAAGACCGGTAATTATTTGGGCGTTATCTGGTTGGAACGATACAAAGATCAGGATGTTTTTGTAACGAATATGGCGTTGGGAAGCGGAGGATTGGCTTATCATGTTTTCGATTGCGAAGGTAACCCTGCGACAATTGATAATGCTGATGTGCAGGATTTTTTCAATAACCTAAAAAAAGACATTGTCATATATGTCAATCCCGGTGATCATCCTTTAAATTAATAGTTATGAAAAATATAATTCTTTTTTTTGGCAGTACATGTTTTTTGTATCTATTCCGCTAAGACTAAACAGATAAAATTTCACTGAAAAAATGCAAACAACAAAACAAGGAATATTCACACTGCTTTTATGCACAGTTATCTTCTCCTGCAAAGATACCGGCAGCAGTTTCCTTAACCAGGCATTGCAACTTTCCGACAGCAACCGTCCTCAACTTGAGCAGGTACTCGCTCATTACAAAGAACATTCAGATGACAGTCTGAAACTTCGAGCCGCCGAATTTCTGATCAGTAATATGTCGGCACATTTCTCATACTCAGGCGATGAAATGGAAGCATATTACGATACTTCCGATTCCATATCCGCCCTGCATGCAGACAAAAGCGCAGAAGAAATAAGATGCGCTTTCAACACAATAAAAAAAACAGACAATCCTAAAATTATCCATGACTTGCACTCAATACCCGCCGATTATCTGATTTACAGCATTGACCGCGCTTTCGATGCCTGGCAGACAAGTCGATACGCACAACATCTCACCTTCGACGATTTTTGCGAATACCTTTTGCCATACAAAGTCTGTGAATTGCAAACGATCGACAACTGGCGCGATTATCTTTTATCACCTGAATATGGCGACCTTTCAGACATGCAATATTGCTATGAGATAAATAATTCAGCATTTGCAGCCTGCGACCTGATCAGTCTGGCGCTCAAAGAACAGCAGCCGACAGCAGATTCAGAAACCAGTACCCCGAAAATACGCCGTATCAGCAGTTTGTTAAAAACATTGAAACACAAAGACTGTGATGACATTGCAGTAGAAGCAGCAGCAGTGATGCGGGCAAAAGGTATTCCGGCAGCTATTGATTTCACGCCCGTCTGGGCAGACAGCCATACAGGACACGTCTGGGTCTCGGTAAAAGATAATGGCGGAAAAACATGTGTTTTTGACGGATACGCCAGTCCGCGCCATTTGAAAACAACATCTAAAGTCTTTCGCAACACATATACCATAAATCTCGAACTGCTTAATATGAATAATAACGGTATCAAAATCCCCCCTCGCATAAACAGTATCTGTGTGAAAGACGTTACAGACGAATATTTTGATACAGAAGATCTGGATATAAAAATTACCAAAACCGGTGCAAAATATATTTATCTTGCCACATTTAATGACCAAGACTGGGAACCCGTTATGTGGGGCAAAGTCAGCGGCAACAAAGCACATTTCAATAAAATGGGGCGCGGAGTAGTATATTTGCCGGTTGCAGCAGAAAATAACGGACTGAAGCCCGTCGCAAATCCGTTTATTCTGAACTTGCGAGGCGAAATAGAAGAAATAATGCCCCAAAAGCAAGGCGAATCAGCACCTGCCAAAAGACAAACACTAAAACTTTACCGGAAACACCCTCCTCACCCAGTGTTCTACAGCATTGCCAAACTCACTGCCGGAGATCTGTTTGAAGCATCAAACAAGCCCGATTTCAGCGACGCGACAGTAATTCACAAAGTCAATAAATTCGCCACCGAATCAGACGTCATTAACGTAAATCCGGACCACAAGTTTCGCTACTGGCGATATCAAGCCTCGAACACAGAATGGGGCGGCATTGCAGAAATGATCTTCTATCAAAACGGACAAAACATTACGCAACAGGGAAAAATTATCGGCGCCAAACACGATAATTACAACGACGGAACAGGAAAAGAAAACATAACTGACAACGACGGCTCAACATTCTGGGCAGCATCTCCGCCGGACAACAGATGGGCAGGTTTCGATTTCGGTCATCCCGTCCGCATCGACAAAATCCTCTACATCCCACGCAGCGACGGCAACGGAATCATACCCGGCGACGAATACGAACTTAGATACTGGGACTGTTCCGGATGGCAAACAGTCGGCAAAAAGATCGCAGACGACATTTTTGTTGAATACGACAACTGTCCCGCCGGTTCCCTCTTTCTTCTTCACAACTGCACCCGCGGCACAGAAGAAAGAATCTTCACATACCACAACGGCAAACAGCACTGGTGGTAATCCCACTTGATAACACATATATAAATTTTAAACTTTCAAATATTTTTTCTTACCTTTGCACCCGAAATGAGAAAAATAAATACAAATATCGCATTATTTTACGCCAGTTATTTGGCAGTCCCGGATATTTTGTTAAACACACACACACACACACACACACACACACACACACACACACACACACACACACAATCTAACCAAAGTTACGCGCGTGTGTACACGCGCGTCAAAGAATAATAAAATAAACCAAAAAACAATCACCCCCCTTGAAATATTTTCAAGGGTTTTCTGTGTTTTCATGAAACTTTTTTTCGTAGAAAATAAATTATCCTTATTAAACAATAATATTTTATACAAGATGAAAAGAATTTTTTTTAACGTTGCGATCATCACGATGTTCGCAGCAGGCGCTAAGGCGCAGGTAACTATCGGGTCGCTCGACGATCCGCAAACCTTTTCTGTACTCGAACTGATTGGCAACGGCAAAGGTATGAGGCTGCCGCAACTCACAACCGAACAGCGCGAGGATCTAAATTTTGGTTCCGAAGCCACAGGAAAAGCAATGGGCTTGCAGATTTTCAACATCGACACCAAGTGCGTCGAAACCTGGAACGGCGAGGAGTGGATAATGCAGTGCTACTGCGGCTCTCAGCCATGCCCCGAACCTACAGGAACCACCTGGACCACTATTCAATGGGTTGGCGCTTTCTGGAAGGACGACCAGACGGGCGAACGGATTATCGCTTCCAAAGTCAGCAATCAAAACGATACCTGGATCGCCGAAGTGGTTAATACTCCTGAAAGCGACGGTTCCTGGATCAACCTCGACGGCAATGTTTATTCCGACCCCGCAATCTGGACTGACAGCCCGGGCGACGCTGAGAATCACCAGCTACCCTCTGTCCGCAAAACCAGCGTCAGCGGAACAGGCAATATTCTTTTCCGAATCGGCGCTACAAGTACTAATCCCGCCGAATTAACTCAAGATTACCCATCCGCCGACGGAGGCATGGGCAAGCCTCCACGTTACGCCAAAGTTAAGATTTCAATAAACGGCGGCGCTCCCGACACCGTATTTTGCCGGCAGGGAGAGTCGGCAGACTATGTGTTCAGTCCGAACAATACTTATGGTTCAAACGTTGAGCGCAGTCTTGCCGCCAAGTTTTCTCCTTACAACCTGACAGCTTCAAACCTCACCGACGGCGATGTTTATGCTGATGTCGCCCACCTCGGCGGTACGTTTGTCGACTATCCAACCCAGGCAGGAGCCTTTTTTCAGTGGGCAGCAGAATCAGGTTATGAACGTCGCGCATATCATCCAACCGGCAGTGTAACCGGTTTGAGCATTAACACTCCAAGCGAATTCTGGAGTACTCTCAAAAGTGTTCACGAAACATGTCCTCAATACTGGCGCCGCCCCACTTCCGGCGCTGATAATGCTGTAACAACAGCACCCGCCAGCGAATCCGAACTGATGCAGAGTTTGTTTTACACTACTTTTGACGGTGAAAACGAAAACTATCATAACGCCAATTACCGTTATTGTGGTTATTACGCTGACGGATACTTTGACCGGCGCCAAATAACAAACTCTATACACAATTTCGCAAATTCCGCCGTCAGTAAGGACACAAAAGACGTCGCTTATGCCGGACTGCTGTTTACCAATCCCGATTCAGGCAACAGTCTGTTTATGCCCACAGGCGGTATTCTCCTTAATACCGGTACGCTCGACGAAACCGGCTTCACCGCCGCCTACTGGAGCGGTTCTTCCAAACAGCAAGGTTATGGCTGGGAGATAATGTTATACTACGGTAACAGCAGTATCGCTCTCCATCACAGCGACACTGGCGACTACGGCTATTCGGTGCGCTGCGTGGTGGATGATATAGATGAGTAATAAATTGAATAATTAATTATTAATCATTAATTATTAATTGTTAATAATTTTTTCTTACCTTTGCACCCGAAATAATTTTAATACTGAATTTCTAAAAAATTAAACATTATGACAAAGAAATCAAACATCGAATCCGGCATCAACACTTACGTCGGTAATTTTAATGACCTGATCGGCATCCTTATCGAGGTCGGCTGCCTGTACAAACCGCAAAACGAACAGATCACCATTCCCGCGATGCAGGAACAGGCGTCCTACATCCGGATGTCGATCAACCTTGTAGACGACGCACTGGCAGAATGGATCATCGCCGAAGGCGCCCGCGTGGAAGCCTGCAAGCCATTGAAGCCCCTCGCGACCCGTGTTCTGGCGATGGCGATTACGTTCAATTTGCCCGCCACAACGATGACCCACATCAAGGAAATCGTGCGGAAAATACACGGCGAACGCCTGCACCCCATCCCCGTCATCCCCGAAGACAGCCTCGACGAAGAACCCAAACACAACTCCGTCTCGCAGACCAGTTTCAAGGAGCAGATCGAACACCTCACCCAGTTGATCGACCTTCTGGCGCACTGCCCCACCTACCTGCCGCTTGAAAATGACCTGACAGTTGCCGGCTTGAGCGACTTCCGTGATCAGATGGGCGTCACGACCGACGCTGTCACCCTGCACAGTTTAATGTTAAAAAACGCACGCGTTCACAGAAACAAACTGCTTTACACCCCCGTAACCGGCATGATGGACACCGCTCAGCACGCCAAAGAATACGTCAAAGCCGCCTTCGGCGCCACGAGCGAAATTTACAAAAGAGTAAGGCATATCAGATTTGCAAACAGAAAAATTTCAAAATAATTTTGCAGTTTTAAAAAAAAACCATACCTTTGCACTGCTAAAAGTAAACATATTAATCTACTCTTGAAATAAGCCCGACGTGATGTCGCGCTTATTTTTTTTTGGGGAGCGTAGAGACGCACAATTATGAGCGTAGAGACGTACAATTGTGCGTCTCTACTAACGTTTAACGCGCCCAATCTGATGTATGTTGCGCCAAATCTGAAGTATGTCGAGCCAAATCTGAAGTATGTCGTGCCAAATCTGAAGTATGTCGAGCCCAATCTGAAGTATGTCGAGCCAAATCTGATGTATGTCGCGCCCGATCTGAAGTATGTCGTGCCAAATCTGATGTATGTCGTGCCCAATCTGAAGTATGTCGAGCCAAATCTGATGTATGTCGTGCCCGATCTGAAGTATGTCGTGCCAAATCTGAAGTATGTCGTGCCAAAAATATAACCGGTCATCCACAATCGGACAACCGGTTACATTTATTTGGCGGTAAAAAACTATTTTCCGCTCTTTTTCTCCTTTGATTTCACGATTTGCCGTTCAAGTTTTTCAACGCACCTGTTGATTGCGTCTTCAAACGTGTCTGACACCTCGTTGGAAAAGAAATCTTTACCTTTCGCAAAGATTTTTATTGATGCATCCTTGTTTGCATTAGTTTCCGGCTTTATCACCTTCAGCGTAATCTCTGCCAACTGAATCACATCCCTGAACTTTTCCATGCGTTCCACTTTTTTTCTGATGAACGCTTCGAGTTTTTCGCTCGCCTCAAAATGAATTGCTTTAATTGTAATTTCCATAACAACCTCCTTTTTTTCAGGCTCTTGGATGAGCCTTGTTATATACTTTTTTTAATTCTTCAAAAGACGTATGAGTATACACTTCCGTAGAAGAAAGACTTTGATGTCCCAGCAATTCCTTTACTGCATTCAAATCGGCGCCATTATTCAGCATGCTGGTAGCGAAAGTATGCCGAAGAACGTGCGGACTTCGTTTAGAGAGATTCGGAACTGCCGCCAGACTGTTGTGAACTATTCCGTATACGATAGAATTTGAAAGCGGACGTCCGTTTTTACGAATAAAAAAAGCGTCGGTTTCAGGTTCTGTTTCTTTGTTTTTCTTTTTTATATATGAAAAAAGAACTTCTTCGAGCGCGGAAGAAAAAGGAATCAGTCTTTGCCTGTTTCGTTTGCCTGTAACTTTGATAGTATGCGCCCCAAAATCGACGTCACCGTTTTTAAGTCCTACAAGTTCGGCGCAACGTATGCCGGTAGAATAAAAAACCTCAAGAATCGCTTTATTTCTTTCGCTTTCAAAAGAGTTGTCAGTATCGTCGCCGTCCAGCAACAGTTTCATATCGCTGTCTTTTACGAAATGCGGCAGCGGTTTTCCTGCTTTCGGACCCTGAACCAGCCGAAGAGGGTTTACATCCATGATTTTATTACATCTCAAATACTTGCAGTAAGACTTCAGCGTACTTAATTTTCTGTTTACCGACAAAGGCGAGTACCCTTTATCCATCATACTTACTATCCATCGCCGAACGCAAACCGAATTAACAGATGCAGGATCGAGAATATCACCGTCGCCTGCGAACTCTTTAAACTGCTTTAAATCATTTTCATACGACTCAACTGTGTGAGAAGAGTAATTCTTCTCAATCTTCAAATATTGCAGGAAAGATTCTGTATACATATACTCTTGTTTAGAATAATGATACGAAGTTACGGAAAAAATTTTTCACATACAAATATCATTGCTGTTTTTTCAAGCCGCGTCGCCGCCATTTTTTTGCTTAATTAATAAATTTTTTTTACCTTTGTCATCATTATAAATGAGAACGAAAATCTGAAATCAAACAGGATGAAAGTCTATAACGAAGAAGAAACATTGAAAAATTTGCACAGCGCAAATGTGGACTTGCAAAAGCATGCATTTAACGATGTTGTTTCTTTTTACAGCGAAAAACTGTATCGTCAAATTCGCAAGATGGTTTTTTCGCACGACGATACCAGCGATTTGTTGCAGAACACTTTTATAAAAGCGTGGCTTAATATTGAATCTTTTCGCGGCGAATCAAAACTTTCCACCTGGCTCTATCGCATAGCGTTCAACGAAACGATTACCTTTTTAAACAAAGAAAATGCACGCAATACCGTTTCCTTTGATGCAGAAAATTCACATTTTACCGAACGGTTTGAGAGCGATGAATATTTTGACGGTGATGCTCTGCAAATTAAACTTCAAAAAGCAATCGCTACCTTGCCAGAAAAGCAAAGACTGGTTTTCAATACGCGTTATTACGAAGATATGCCGTATAATGAGATGTCAGAAATTTTCGGAACTTCTGTCGGCTCACTGAAAGCGTCGTATCATCACGCGGTAAAAAAAATAGAAAAATACTTGAACTCCTCCGACACATTGTCTAATAAATAACCTATGAGACTGATTATTCAAAACGATTATGAAACAATGTCCAAATGGGCGGCATATTATATCGCATCACGCATCAGGAAAGCGAATCCGACTCCTGACAATCCATTTATTCTCGGCTTGCCGACAGGCATTTCACCTCTCGGAACATATCGCTGCCTTGTCGAACTGAACCGAAATGGAGAGGTTTCATTCAAAAACGTGATTACTTTTAATATGGACGAATATGCAGGTATCGAAAGGAAACACCCCGAAAGCTATCACAGTTTTATGTGGAATAACCTGTTCAGACATATTGACATCCCCGCCGAAAATGTGAATATCCCGGACGGAAACGCTCCAAACCTCGAAGAAGAATGTGAACGCTATGAACAAAAAATACGTGATGCAGGAGGTATCGAACTGTTTCTTGGCGGAGTAGGAGCTGACGGACATATCGCATTCAATGAGCCGTTTTCATCGCTCAATTCTTCAACGCGCGTAAAAACCCTCACAACCGAAACGATTATCGCTAACAGCCGTTTTTTTGATAACGATACGGAAAAAGTGCCGAAAACAGCACTGACTGTTGGAACAGGAACAATTATGCTTGCCCGCGAAATATTGATTCTCGCAAACGGACACAGCAAAGCCCGCGCTCTGGCGACGGGAATAGAAGGCGCAATATCGCACAGCTGTACAATCTCCGTACTGCAACTGCACCCGCGTGCAATTATCGTTTGCGACGAAGCAGCAACCGACGAATTAAAAGTAGGAACGTATAAATATTTCAAAGATATTGAAAAAAATCACCTCGATTTTAATTAGCTTTTAAAATAATTATTTATATTTGCAACTCTAAAAATATATTCTCATATGGAAAATCCAGATTCTTTAAACAGACTTCAACGTCAAGATTTCATTAAGATCGTTGACGGAAAACAAGTCGACCTGTTTACACTAAAAAACCAGCATGGAGCCGAGGTTGCCATAACCAATTACGGTGCAAAGATCGTATCACTGGTCGTGCCCGGCAAAAGAAAACGCATTGTAGATGTTGTACTCGGAAAAAACAGCATTGATGAATACCTCAATGACCAGGAACCGTATTTCGGAGCTGTCTGCGGACGAACGGCAAACCGGATAGCCAAAGGATATTTCCGCCTCGACGGAAAAGAATATCACCTGGCAATAAATAACGGACCAAACAATCTGCACGGAGGATATAAAGGTTTTAATGCCGTCGTTTGGGACGCGCGACAAATCGACTCTAAGACACTCGAACTCTCATACCTCTCGCCGGACGGTGAAGAAGGCTATCCGGGAAACCTGTCGGTAACGGTTACATATACTCTTACCGAAGAAAATGAACTGAAAATAAATTATCAGGCTACTACCGACAAAGCAACACTTGTCAATCTCACAAATCATTCTTATTTCAATCTCAAAGGCGAAGGCAATAAGAGCATACGATATACCCAACTGGAAATAAACGCAGATTACTATCTGCCGACAAACGATGTCTCTATTCCGTTAGGACTGCCGGAACTTGTTGAAGACACGCCTTTCGATTTTCGTGAAATCCGCCCGATATTAATGCAGATTGATTTTGAACATACTCAACTGATTTTCGGAAACGGTTATGATCATACATATATATTAAGGAAAGGCGGAGATGGATTGAATTTCTGCGCAAAAGCGTATGACTACGAGTCAGGTGTAATAATGGAAGTATTCACTACCGAACCAAGCGTACATTTCTATACAGGAAACTTTCTCGACGGAAGTTTTATCGCGAAAAACGGACACAGATACCCCAGACGTTCGGCATTCTGCCTCGAAACTCAGCATTTCCCTGACAGTATCCATCACCCCGACTACCCGACAACGGTACTCAAACCGGGAGAAACTTTCAGATCGGAAACAGTATACAAATTCAGCCTGCCAAAAAGATTCAAGACCGGAGAGGAGAATTCCTTATACAGAAAAGATAATATTTCACATAATTTATAAACACTTAATCATCTTAAATTTATGGTACAAAAAAAACAAAGCGGAAACATCGTTGCAATCATTGCAATGTTTTTCCTGTTCGCAATGATTTCGTTCGTAACAAATCTTGCTGCCCCAATCGGGGTTATATGGAAAGAATCACCGGGAATTGACGGTTCTAATTTCCTCGGAATGATGGGAAATATGATGAACTTCCTTGCCTATCTCTTCATGGGTATTCCGGCTGGTAAACTGTTGACAAGAATCGGGTACAAGAAAACCGCGCTGGCAGCTATTGCTGTCGGACTTGCCGGTGTGTTTGTACAGTTTCTCTCCGGAAGCGTTGGCGTTGGAGCTACAATCTTCAACCTGCCTGCAAACTGGTATATCTATCTGCTGGGAGCTTTCATTTCAGGTTTCTCGGTATGTATGCTCAACACCGTGGTAAACCCGATGCTTAATCTGCTCGGAGGCGGAGGAAAGAAAGGCTTGCAACTCCTGAACATCGGAGGATCTTGCAACTCCCTCGCAGCTACCCTGACTCCAATGTTTGTCGGCTCGCTTATCGGACAGGTAACTAAAGAAACCGCTATTAACAACGTAAATCCAGTGCTGTATATCGCAATGGGAGTGTTTGCAGCGGCTTTCGCTATTCTGTTCTTCACCCCGATCGCTGACCCGGAGCAGTCGAGGACAGGAGCTAACGTAAAATTCGAAAACAGCGCCTGGAGCTTTAGACATCTCGTGCTCGGAGCTATCGGTATCTTTGTTTATGTCGGGATCGAAATCGGAATCCCCGGGACACTGAACTTTTTCCTTGCTGACAATTCCGCCAATGGCGGAGGACTTGACCCCGCAACCGCGACATCTATCGCCGGATTCGTAGCAGGAACATACTGGTTCATGATGCTGATCGGAAGACTGGCAGGCGGATTTATATTCGGAAAATTCTCAAGCAAGGCACAGCTGTCAAGCGTCAGTATCATCGGGATAATATTCGTACTGCTGTTTATATTCCTCCCGGCAGGGATAAAGACATATATGCCGGTGTTTAAGGGAGCCGAAGGTTTTGGAGTAGAACAGGTGCCGCTCGGAGCATTATTCCTCGTCCTCTGCGGACTGTGCACATCGGTGATGTGGGGAGGCATCTTTAATCTCGCTACCGAGGGACTCGGAAAATATATACCCCAGGGATCCGGTATATTCATGATGATGGTAGTAGGTGGCGGAATACTGCCCCTGATTCAAAACAAAATCGCGGACTTAGTAAACTACAGGACGAGCTATCTCGTCGTAATCGCAGGGCTTGTTTACCTGCTTTACTACGCGCTGTACGGAAGCCGGAATGTTAATAAAGATATTCCTGTAGACTGATACAGTGATTCTGATAATAAAAACCCCCGCTCGCGAGATGTGAACGGGGGTTTTGATTTACCGGAAACCGGCTTAGAGCTTTCTTGCACCGTCGCCGATAACAACGTCATAAACTTCCGGAATAATACCGAACCGCTTCTCATAATCCGCTGTCGTCCGGGATACAAACTCACCGTAAAGATCTTCCTTCACCAGATTGATAGTGCAGCCGCCGAAACCGCCGCCCATCATCCTCGAACCCGTAACGCCATACTCCTTCGCCCTGTCGTTCAAAAAATCAAGCTCGGGACAACTGACCGTGTATTTATCCCTCAAACCCGCGTGAGTTTCATACATCATCCGACCGACGCCTTCATAGTAGCCTCTGTCGAGGAAGAGACAGACGTCGATAACGCGTGTCTTCTCCTCTATCACGTACTCGGCGCGCATGTAGTCTTCTTCGCTTATCCTGCCGGAGATTTCTTTCAAAGTAATGAGGTTTGCATCACGAAGAGTTTTTACATGCGGATGAACCTTGCGAAGCTCTTCAACCGCTCTCTCGCATGACGCGCGACGGTCGTTATATTCGCTCCCGAGAGCGTGAGAAACCATCGTATTGATCAGTACCAGTTTGTAGCCTTTGGGGTCAAACGGGTAATACTCGTATTTCATATTCCGGCAGTCGAGACGGATAAGATTGCCGGCGTCGCCAAAGCAGGACGCAAACTGATCCATAATCCCGCACTTGACGCCGATATAATTGTGCTCCGCGGCCTGACCGGTTTTGGCGATCTGCATCTTATCGAACCCGGCTTTGAATATGTCATTCAGAGCGTAACCGATGCTGCACTCGAGTGCGGCGGAAGACGACATGCCGGCGCCGAGCGGAACGTCGCCCGAGACCACTACGTCGAAGCCCTCTATCGCCGCGCCTGACTTGATCATCTCGCGAGCCGTGCCGAAAATATATTTCGCCCAGCGGTCAACCGGAATATCTTCCTCCTGAAGCCCGAATTCGCTGTACTGTGATACCTTGTCCGGGTTTTCGTCAATCGCGAACGCACGGACTTTATCCTTGATGTTGGGCTTGATCATGCAGTAGATAGCTTTATCTATCGCGCCCGGAAAAACATACCCCGAATTGTAGTCGGTATGCTCCCCGATCAGGTTGATCCGTCCCGGAGCGGCGTAGATTTCTCCCCCGCCGCCGAACAGCTCCCTGAACTTTTCTCTTATCTTCATTGTATCCATATTGGTTTACGGTATTATAGTGTCTCTCATTTCCGACCACGGACCTTTCTGCCCGCGCGTATTTTCCCATCTCGCAACGAACCAGAGGGTTTTGCCGCGCATCTCGTCGTCAAACTGAATGGTGAACGGAGAGTTTGTATCGAACGCGGAGTGAGGAAGTTCGTCACGGTGTTTGGGACGGGTTTCGCTGATCATCCACCCGAATTCGGCGCCATGCTGCCCTTCGGGCTTGCCTTTTTTCATGATGCTGCCGACGGCGTAAAAATGGATGCTGACTTTGCCCAGTTTGGTTCCGTCTACCAGCAGTTCCGGAGCGTCTTCGGCTACCGGAGACGGGGTACGTTCGCTTTTGTAAATCGGGATACCGAGGCTTATGCGGTCTGCGTTAGTCACTAAATGGTTGCTCGTCAGATACTCTTTGACTGCATGCCGGACTTCTTTCTCGAACTTCTTGCGACATTCGTTTTTAGCAAATATCGAAATCTTTGTCCTCGTTTCCTCTGATTCGGCCTTCTCGTAAAGGATTCTGAACTCTTCGCCAGTTATCTGGAGGCTTTCCAGAAGGTCGAACGGAAACTTGATGCGCTCGTAGATTGCTGCAAGCGCTTTGAAAAAACTCGTGACCCAAACGTAGAACAGCGAGTCTTTTCGCGGAATGTAATCTGATT
Organism: Dysgonamonadaceae bacterium; assembly: GCA_031267615.1. Lineage (GTDB taxonomy): Bacteria > Bacteroidota > Bacteroidia > Bacteroidales > Azobacteroidaceae > Azobacteroides. Next base: position 293 of record JAIRYM010000026.1, on the reverse strand, counting down.
TACTCATGATAAATACATTTTTAATAAATTAATAAATATTGGTTCTGTTGTATAGCCCGAAGGTCCCGGGTTAAAGCCCCGGAGTCCCGGGTTAAAGCCCGAGAGTCCCGGGTTAAAGCCCCGGAGTCCCGGGTTAAAGCCCGAGAGTCCCGGGTTAAAGCCCGAGAGTCCCGGGTTAAAGCCCCGGAGTCCCGGGTTAAAGCCCGAGAGTCCCGGGTTAAAGCCCGAGAGTCCCGGGTTAAAGCCCGAGAGTCCCGGGTTAAAGCCCGAGAGTCCCGGGTTAAAGCCCGAGT
>JAIRYM010000125.1 GCA_031267615.1 Dysgonamonadaceae bacterium | reverse complement strand
TCATAATGCGTTTATTTTTAGAAATTTATATTTATTTAATATTGATTTAAAACCTGTTGGCGGTACTTTAAAACCCATACGCGGTACTTTAAAACCCGCGGGCGGTACTTTAAAACCCACGGGCGGTACTTTAAAACCCATGCGTGGTACTTTAAAACCCGTGGGCGGTACTTTAAAACCCATGAGCGGTACTTTAAAACCCGTGGGCGGTACTTTAAAACCCATGAGCGGTACTTTAAAACCCGTGGGCGGTACTTTAAAACCCGTGCGCGGTACTTTAAAACCCATGGGCGGTACTTTAAAACCCATGAGCGGTACTTTAAAACCCGTGGGCGGTACTTTAAAACCCGTGGGCGGTACTTTAAAACCCGTGGGCAGTACTTTAAAACCCGTGCGCGGTACTTTAAAAACATTGGCATGTACTTTAAAAACATTACGGCATACTTTAAAAACTTTGATCAGTAAGTTACCTGCAAATGAAAAAAAGTTGTAAAAATATTCTGGTACCATTTACTTTTTATTTTAACGGCAGCAAAGGTAAGACAAATTATTGGAACTGCAAAATGGTTTTTATGTTTTTTAAAAAATAGTTTGTTTTATTTCTTTGAGCGATGAAAGACAGCAGAGAGACTATTACTAATTGTGATGTGTATTGCTGCACAAAAATATTGTTACTTTGCTCTGCAAACAATTTTATTAAAAATGCCTTTTATTTCAAAATAAAACTGTAATTTTGCAGTTGAATTTTAAATGTAAATATTATGCAGTGAAAAATATCGTGCTGAACAGCACAAAATAGAATTTATATAAATTAGCGTTACGCTATTCTTGCTTGTGAAACGTGAGAAATTTCAAAAGGGACAAGAATAAGTGGATGCTCGCAATATGCGGGCTTTCTTATTTGTTCCAATGGTATATTTCTCACGACCTCACAAGCGGATTTGAAAGTCCGCTATTTTTATGTACAAACATAAAAGGAGGTATAGCCGAAAATCCTGTAAAGAGTAGGCAAAAAAAAATAATTATTGTTTTATGTACCAAAAAATTACATGCCCGCTGGATGACTTCTTATGGCTCGCCGACTTATGTTGACAGCAGTTTAAGCAGTTACAAAAGCGTTACATTTTAGTTCAAATTAAGTATGTATTTGGAAAAGGCGAAACGATGAAAAATGCGTTTCGCCTTTTTATGCATGTCTCTTTTATTTCTTTGAGCGACGAAAAATAAACAGTCCGACAATTACTAACAGTGCATTAAGTATCAGTAATTCGTATCCGAACTGATAATTAACGGTATATTTAAGAATTTCATTGGCTGCGAGGCACAGCAAAGGCGAAATGATACAGATATAGGGAACTGCGCGGTCTGCGGTTTTTGCTTTGAACAGGATGCCGAAAGCAAACAAACCGAGCAAGGGTCCGTAAGTATATGACGCAATTTTATAGATGGCGTCTATAACGCTTGTGTTATTGATTGTTTTAAATAAGAGCATGATAGCTATAAACGCAAGCGAAATGCCGAGATGTACGCCAAGCCGCGCACGTTTTGCCTTTTGACTGTTCATTTTCTGCGTACCAAGTATATCGACACAGATAGAGGTCGTAAGTCCTGTCAGCGCAGAATCGGCGCTTGCGAAAGTTACTGCAATTATTCCAAGGGTAAAAAAAATCAGAGCCATGACGCCAAAATATTCATTCGCAACAAGGGAAGGCAAAATGTCGTCGCCCATTTCCGGTAAGGCAATATTGTTTATTGATGCGTAGTTGAGTAATAAAATCCCCAGACAGAGAAAGAGAAAGTTTACAGGAATAAAGAAAAAACTGTAAGTACAGACATTTTTTTGCGCCTCGCGAAGGTTTTTGCAGGAAAGGTTTTTCTGCATCATTTCCTGGTCTATTCCGGTCATTGCTATTGTTACAAATATTCCGCTGATGAACTGTTTAAAGAAATATTGCGGCGAACGCCAGTCGTCAAAAACAAAAATACGACTGTGCGGACTGTCTTTTATTGATGTAATAATTCCATTAAAATCTATATTTAATCCTTTTGCTACCTGCCATATTATAATTATCAGCGCTAATATGAGAAAGAAACTTTGCATTAAATCAGTCCATATAATTGCTCTTACACCGCTTTTGTGGGTATAAAGCCAGATCATTATCAGAAAACCGGCGGCTGTAACAGCGAAAGGCACGCCCCACGCATCGAAAACGTAAGTCTGCAAAATCAGAACGGCAACATATAATCTGGCAGCGGCGCCAACTGTACGGGAAAGAATAAAAAATCCTGCTCCGGTTTTGTATGCACGGCGTCCGATACGATTTTCAAGATAAGTATAGATGCTTGTAACATTGAGCCGATAGTAAAGCGGCAACAAGACAAAAGCAATTACAGCGTATCCAAGCATAAATCCAATAACCATTTGCATGTAAGTCATGTCAAACTTGCTTACCATTCCAGGGACAGAGACAAAAGTAATGCCCGAGAGCGAAGATCCAATCATTCCAAACGCAACGACATACCACGGAGATTTTCTGTTGCCGAGAAAAAACGCTTCGTCTTCAGAATGTTTTCTGCCTGTAATCCACGAGATTGTAAACAGAGCGCTGAAATACAGTATAATCAATATAAAAATCATTTTCCCATTTATTGAAGTCGCAAAGGTAAATCTTTAGATCGAATTTTTATTATTTTCAGACAGCTTTTTATTATGCTCTTTCATATTTAGAATTTTAATGTACATTTGTATTGTTTTAAAAAACAATGTTATATATGAATACAAAAAATTTGATATTAAGCAGTATTGCTGTATTGTCACTGATGTTTTTCGGCGAACTGTCCGCACAGGATTCTCCCGAATGGGCTAAAGATCTTATTATATGTGAAATTGCTACACGTGGATTTACGTCTCCCGACGGACCGGAGAGCGGAGATTTCAAGAGCGCTAAGGAAAAATTACCTTATCTCCAAAAGTTGGGAATTACCGGTATCTGGCTTACCGGCACGAATCTTGGAGATGCGAAACATTTCTACAACATCTGGACGCAATATGCCTGTGTTGACCCCGCCAAACTTGATCCTGCGCTTGGCTCGCCCGAAGATTTCAAGGCGTTTATTAACGATGCACATCAGCGTGGAATAAAAGTATTTATGGATGTAATTACTCACGGTGTGATGAATTACAGTCCGCTGATAAAGGAACATCCTGAATGGTTCGGCGGAGGCAGTTGGGGAATGACCGATTTTGACTGGTATGGCAACCATAAAGATTTGGATGAATGGTGGGTCAAGACTTTCTCGGACTGGGTAACGGATTATGGCGTGGACGGATATCGGCTTGACGTTGGAATTTATCGTCCCGACCTCTGGAAAATTATCAAGCAAAACGCTTTAGAAGCCGGTCATCCGATTGTAGTTTTCAATGAAGCGTGGACATATAGCGAAGGGGCTGGAGATTTTCTGCAGCGAATGGCAACACTTTCAGACCAGCGAAAAGGACCTGACATGAATGTGATTCTCCATCGCGATGTGGCAAAACATTATCAGCAGTTTGATTATTTCCGCATAGTTGAGGCAGGAATTAAATATACGGACGAAAGTTGGGATTACGGGTATCTTGACGTTAAACCGTTTCTGGACGCCTCAGTTTACGGATATTATAATCCAGATCCGAAAGGCGCATTAAAATTGACTTTGCTCAATTCTCCAGCCCTGCCGACTGCCGAAAAAGAGGAATCTCAGCGTCTTCTTATTGAAGGAGTGAATCCCGACAAGGTAATTAAAAATATATCTGTCAGACCGCTCGGATGGTCTTTGCGTTACAGGTACGGAGTTAATGGCTCGTTGCTTGCAGGATTTACCGGCAACACGAGCTACGAAATGGAAATAACGCCTTTCGTCCCCGATAGACTGATATATTCCACTCAACTCTCAAGCCACGACGACGGGTGGGAAAGTTCGCCTCCCGACAAAAATCCTTACGTGGCGGAAGGCAGCCGTTCAATGTTCGGCTACAGTTTCCTGTTCACGCCGTCAATTCCGATATTTATGAGCGGCGAAGAGTTTAATGCCAACTACGTTCCCTTGCCGTCTCACACGCCGGATCTCTGGGGTAAGGGAGAACAGGGAAAGGGTCGCTGGCTCTATGCTTCGATGATTGACTGGGAACAGCTTAAACAGCCTTCGAAACGGGATATGCTCGACGATGTTACGCTTATGATTGCGATTCGAAAAGCCGACGCCGACCTTTTCCGTCCGCTAACTATCGACAAAAAGCCGCCACTGAAAGCCGTTTCTTTGCAAGCGAAAGGCATCAACAGCGATTCTATACCTGTGCCGTACATGCTGTACAATGACCATAAAGCCATAGTCGTATGTGGCAATACTACGGACGCGACAATCAAAGGCGTATTGAATATTTCGCTCGCAGGCACGCCTCTGGAAGGCGCTGAAAAACTGCGGATAGCTGACATTTGGAACGGAGGAAAATCAAATCAAATCAAAGTTGAAGATTTACGGAAATTTCCCGTTATCATGAAACCGGACAAAACCAAACGGGGCGGAGTGGCAGTATTGAAAATTGAAATCATCAAATAATTAATCAAATTCCCGCTTTTGCCCTTCTCATCTGCTCTGCCGGAGTAAAATTCTGCACTGCCACGTGTCCTTTGAGCGGCACGATTCTCTCGTGTATGATGTCGAGGAAACTCTCTACCTGCGGGAAGAAGGCGTATTCGAGTTCGTAGGCAGGCGTTATCCAGTCGCGCGAACCGAGAACAGCTACGGGAGCGTCCAAGTAGTCGAACGCAAGGTCTGTTATGTTGCGCGCAAGGTCATTGAGGAACGAGCCGCGAGCCGTAGCGTCGCCTGCGACAACGATGCGTCCGGTTTTCTTGACTGATTCGACCACTTTTTCGTAGTTGAACGGGACAAGAGACCGAGCGTCAATCACTTCGGCTGACAGTCCGTATTTTTCTTCCAATATTTTGGCTGCATCAAGAGCGCGATAAAGTGTTGCGCCAATGGTGAGAATCGTAACGTCTTTACCTGCACGTTTGATATCGGGTTCGCCGATAGGTATTTCGTAATATCCTGCCGGAACTCCATCTTTGTGAAACTGTTCTCCTATTTCGTAAATCCTCTGGCTCTCGAAATATATAACCGGGTCGGTACCTTGCAGGGCGCTGTTCATTAAACCTTTGGCATCGTAAGGAGTAACAGGGAAGACGACTTTCAAACCGGGGATATGAGCTGCGAGTGAAGTCCAGTCCTGCGAGTGCTGCGCTCCGTATTTCGAGCCTACCGAAACTCTCACTACCACAGGCATCTTCAGGATATTTCCCGACATTGCCTGCCATTTGGGAAGTTGGTTGAACACCTCATCGCCGCAGCAGCCGAGAAAGTCGCAGTACATAATTTCGGGTATCACGCGACCTCCGCACATTGCGTAGCCGATTGCGGTTCCGACAATTGCAGCTTCGGCAATAGGCGAATTGAAAAGACGGTGATATGGAAGAGCCTCTGTCAAACCGCGATAGACGGCAAATGCACCTCCCCAGTCGCGGTTTTCTTCGCCGTAAGCGACGAGCGATGCATCTTTGTAAAAACGGTCGATGATTGCCTCAAAAATTCCGTCGCGCAGTTGATATTGTTTCATTTTCGAGAACGGCTTACCGTCTTTATCGAATGCAAACCGCTCTTTTCCTGCAATTTGCTTCACGCGCGGATTTTCTTCCATCTTGTGATTGACATCAGGTTTGGCGGTCGAAAGCGAATCAGCGGAACCGTTGGAAAGCATCATTTCGCCAAGCAGTTCGGCATTTTGGTACAAATCCATTCTGGGCGATAGCGTGTCGTCGATAGCGAGTTTGAAGGTTTCAAACATTATTTTCTTAACTTCGTCGGAAATTTTTTCCAATTCAGCGCTTTTCACTATTCCGGCTTCCACAAGTTGCTTGCCATAGCCGACGATGCAATCCTGCGCTTCCCAAGCCTCAACCTCTTCTTTGGTGCGGTACGACGAGGCATCGGAGGGCGAGTGTCCACTGTAGCGGTAGGTCAGCACGTCGAGCAGGACGGGACCTTTTTTCTCTTCGATAAGTTTCTTTTTGCGCTTGTAGGCGTCGATTACTGCGAGAGGATTGTAGCCGTCAACACGCTCGGCGTGCATCTGTTCAGGGTTAATGCCTGCACCGATGCGAGCAGCAATGTCATAGCCCATCGTTTCGCCGCAGGTTTGTCCGCCCATCCCGTACTGGTTGTTCATTATGTTGATAATCACAGGCAAACCGCCGCGCATATCGCCTTCCCAGAGTTTGGTAAACTGATCCATAGCCGCGAAGCAAAGTCCTTCCCAAACAGGACCACGAGCCATTGAGCCGTCGCCTATGTTTGCAACTACAAGTCCGGGTTTGCGGTTCACTTTCTTGTAAAGCGCTGCGCCCACTGCGATTGAGCCGCTTCCGCCAACGATGGCGTTGTTTGGATAAATTCCGAACGGGGTGAAAAACGTGTGCATCGAGCCGCCGAGACCTTTGTTGAAGCCGGTTGTGCGGGCAAAAATTTCTGCAAGCGCTCCATATAAAAGAAACCGTATTCCCAATTCCTTGATGTTTTTGTTTTTACAGGTCGTTTTCACTGCATTGACTGTTGCTCCGTCCCAGAACTCGTTCATGATTTTCGACAGTTCTTTGTCGCCCAGTTTTTGGATAGCACGGAGACCTTTTGCGAGAATTTCGCCGTGCGAGCGATGCGAACCAAAGATGAAATCGTTAACATCCAACTCATAAGCCATACCGACTGCGGCTGCTTCCTGCCCTGCCGACAGGTGAGCCGGACCGGGGTTGTTGTATTCCACGCCACCATATCCGCCGGTCGTTTTGACTAATTGGAGCATAGTTTCAAACTCGCGGATGACAACCATATCGTGGTAAATCCGCACTAACTCTTCTTTTGTGAAGTTGCCTGCTTTGAGTTCGTCCTTCACTGTTTTTTTGTACTGATTGACTGGTATTGGCTGAAATTTCACATCGCCTGCTTTACGAGCATCAATCGGATTGATATACTGACCTTTTGGCATGATATGTATAGTTTTGTATTATAAGTTACAAGTTTGAGGCTGCAAAGTTAATGATTTTTTAGAAAAATGGCAAACATATAAAAAACAGATACAAAAAACACTCCAATATGCATCGTGATAAGCTGCATGCTAAGAGACCCGCTATTTAGTTAACTTTTTTTTCTTCAATCTTTCACACAGCGCACAGCAAGGACGTTCGACCGACTTATAATTTTTAGGCTGCTACCTGCAAACAACCCGAAATCCATAGTTGCCGTTCTGGAAATAAGGGTAGTCGCTGTTATGGGACGAAACGCTGCAGAGGTAAGCGTCATTGATCCAGCTGCCGCCGCGAAGAACGCGGTAGTCAGAACCCGTAGAGACCACAGCATCTCCTGTAGGAGTAGCAAGGGGATACGTATTGCTGCTTTCATTATACCAGCCCCAGCACCACTCCCATACGTTGCCGGACATATCGAGCAGATAAAGATCGTTGGCGAGTTTGCCTCCAACATGTTTGGTGCCGTAAGCAGCAGTGCCAACGGTACCGTTATTGCCGCTGTACCACGCTACGGCGCCAATGGTATTGCTGCCGGAGTATGTATAATCCTCAGTACTGACTGACCCGCCGCGAGCCGCGTATTCCCATTCGCTGCTGGTAGGCAAACGATAACCGTCGGCAGTGAAATCGCAGGTAAAGTTCGTATTCCAGTAAGTATAATTCTTGTGGCTTGAACTGGTCGGTATTTCTTCACTGTTATATGTCAGGGCTGCCAACTGGTCTGCCGTATATGAAGCGCCTGCCCCTCCAATGCTGTAACACGGCTTTTTATTTTCTAATTTGCTTAACTTGTTGCAAAAGATTACTGCGTCATACCAAATTACACGCTCCACAGGTTTGTTCGATGAGGGTGCGTAAACAGCAGAAAAAGTGCTGCACTTAAAAAGAGAAGGGTTTATTTCCATCACATATTCGTACTGCGCCTGAGTGATCGGGGTTTTCGACATAGTGAAGTCAGTAATAACTGCGGTAGTAGCGGTATTGCTCTCGCCGTATTTCCAATCGCTGCTGCCTGTCACCGGAACCATTGTCGGCTTCAAAAACTCGGACCTGTAATAATACTTTACGCCTACTGTTCCGGTTGGACTGGCGGTAAATGTAATGCTGTTGCTGATTTGATAGCCCTGAGAAGCAGTGCCGATAAAAAATTCGTAGCCGACAGCCGAAGGGTCGGCGATGGCGGTAAAGGTAAGGTTATCAACAGTGCTGACTTCGCATGAAGTACAAACGTCTGTGGTTTGCGGATCAAGCGGCTCGCCGTCGCACTGCTGTATCCACTCTACGCCGTTCCAAGTTTCAACGCATCTGGTAAAAGTGTTGAATATCTGCAAGCCGAGGGCTTTTGTCTTTTCAGTATCGATGAGATTTTCAAGGTGAAGAGCGTCGCGCTGGGCGGTGGTAAGTTGCGGGAGTCGCAAGCCTTTGCTGTTACTTACCAACTCAAGTATGGAAAAACTTTCAGGATCCTTGAGTTCACCGATCGTTACCTGCGCGAAGGCGCAGTTTGCGCTCAACATGAAGAGCGCGCTCATTGTAAGAAGAATCTTTTTCATTTTGTTTTATAAAATTTAGAAGTGAATATTTATGGATTTTGTTACTTTTTGCTGTTATCAGGACTTTCAGTAAACCATTCCCGCCATGGCGGCAACCGTTCCCGCCGTGGAGGAAACCGTTCCCGCCACGGAGGAAATCATTCCCGCCACGGAGGAAATCATTCCCGCCACGGAGGAAATCGTTCCCGCCGTGGAGTAAACCATTCCCGCCGTGGAGTAAACCGTTCCCGCCACGGAGGAAATCATTCCCGCCACGGAGGAAATTATTCACGCCCGAATGAAAAACTGTTCCATCTGCAGCTGAATTTTTACAGATAAAAAGGAAATGTTTTCGGGATTTCCCGAAACGGATTATGACGTAATCCGCTGGTGTATTGTCGTTTATTGGGGGGGGGGGATGTGTCTTCTATTTTACAACCACAGGTTTTTTAAATTTCTTTGCAGTTCCTGTGGAATCAAACGTTTCTAAAAAAAGAATATAGATTCCTGATGAAAGTGGTAAATCGCCACTGCCTTTGCCGTTCCACATTATTTCGCCTTCGGTGCCGAGCAGTTTGTTTTCAGCGATGACAGCAGCAAGCCTGCCTGATGAACTATATAGTCGAGCGTGGCATCTAAATCCCGATTTATTAAAGCGGTAACGGATAATATAACTGTCTAAATCAGAGAGTGGATAAATAACAGTAAACTCTTCTGTTTCATTTATATTATCAATGCTTGTCCGGTTGGAATTTTGGTAACCGGGTGTAGCGAAACCAATATCAGCAGAAGCGGAATGCCAGTTTGACGCATCATCGGAAGGTTTATCAAAATCCGAGCGTTCAAGCGAGATGCCTTTGGTATTGCTGATACCAGCCGTATGCCAGTCTGCATCGTATGGAACTTCGTCAATCACGTCACCTGTAATGTTATTCAGGATTACAATTATGCTTGATTCGTTTGCCAATGCGGGAAATATTGCAAGTTCTGCATACAGAGTTCCCTCTTGACAGGTGAAATATGGACATATATTTTCTCTGCTCTTGGTAACAACAAGATATTCTCCCGATTGAAAGGGAGTTGATTCTGTGGCAAGTGGATAAGCCTTGTTCAGAGAGCCGTCAGATGCTTTGCGCGTAGCGATGCTTAAATCTTTTAAGTCAATCATTTTATCCGAAGCATTGTAAATTTCAACCCATTCGTCGCCGCCTGTTGGCGGATTGAACATAATTTCGCTCAAAAGTGCGTCGCCGGCTGTTAAATCTGTCGGCGGCTCGGAATTTCCTTGTTCATCATCTCTAAGTTCGCGAACGATGAAATCGTCGAAATAAAAATTCTTGCTGCGGGTTTTGGAATAGTAGCACGACAATCCAAAATATTGGCTTGTGAAAGTTTCTTTCAGAGAACAACTGCCCTCGAGAGTGTAGTCGTTTTCATTTTCTAACTTGGAATAGAGTGAGAAAACGTCGAGTTTGTTCAGTGTTGCCTTCAGAGTCAGAGAATTGGTTGCATTATTCAGTCGATTGGACGTTCCCTTGATAAGCGTAGTGTTGTTTTTCCCTGCTTGCGACTTCATCAGGCAAATGTTTTTGTCGGTATGTCCGACTCGTATAAAAAGTCCGTTCAGTTCTTTACTTGTCAGGTCTTCCGTGTCGCTGACAAGGTAAATGCGGGCATAGTTGTTTGCCGATGGATTGAAATCCATTTCCAGCCAACATTCCCAATAGGCATTATCCGCGAGAGTTGATTCAGTCCGCAGTTGCGCCGTATCATCGCCGGTTGCATCTGCATTTGACTGTAATTGAAAGGATTCGTTAACGATGAATTTACCAACATCGCCTGTCCATTCGACTTGGCGGATTTGAGGCGGCTCGCTGTGAAACAGCCCGTCGTTGAAATTGTCAGAAACTTGTGCGAACAAGCTAATAGGCGCTAAAACCAACGCCAAAACAAAAAATTTTTTCATTTTATTTGAAAGATTTAATAAAAAAGATATGAACTCTCCGAAATCAGATTTCGGCTTGCGCGGCAAATGTAGATATTTTTTTTTATGACAACCAAATTCTTATTAACTTTTCTATAATTTGACACATTCAGGGATTTTTTTTCAAAGTTTTTATCGAGTTTGACGGTGTTTTGTATGTTCAGTTAGATGTTTTTTAGACGTGTTGGTCTATCAGGTGGATGTACGTGCTCTATTGGAGGAGTACGGTCAATGATATTAATGCTTAACCTTGTGGTATTCCAAAAGTCCCTGCAATGGAGACTTCTGTATTTTGCCTGTTTTTAAATCATAATTTTTTAAAACGGGTTCCAAAATATTTTTGAATGTAAAGGCAATACTTCCGACAAAATTTATGGCAACGTCTTTTGTGGATTTATAAGGTAAAATCTGCTGTTCGATAAATGCCGAAAAACTGTTTTCTATTAATTTTAATATTTCCTGACAATCCGTATGATGTTCGACAAAAGTGGCAAATTGCGCCAAATAGCGATTAGGAAAAGGTTTTCGATATATGTTGTCAAGAATATTATCAACATTGATTTTGAAAGTATCAAAAAAACTTTGTTGTATTGCTGCAGGCAGTTGATTTCTTAAAATATTTGTTACAAGTCGTTTTCCGAGATTTGCGCCACTGCCTTCATCGCCGAGAATAAATCCCAGCGGAAAAATCTGTCTGGTAATTTTCTTCCCGTCATAAATACATGAATTAGAACCTGTACCGAGAATACAGGCAATGCCAGCTTCATCTCCACACAATGAGCGGGCTGCGCCAAGCAAATCACTCGCAACATTTATTTTATCTGTTTGGAAATGCTGTTTCAATGCCGATTGCACTGCAAGCGATTTTTCTGGAGTGCAGCCTGCACCATAAAAAAATACTTTGGAAACAGAATCGGGAAGAACAGGAAGTTCATTTCTTAATATATTGATTATTTCTTCTTTCCCAACAAAGAACGGATTGATGCCGACAGTGGTAAAAATTTTATTTACATGACTGTTACACAAGAACCAGTCTGTTTTTGTTGAGCCGCTGTCTGCAACAAGAATCATATCTTCAAAATGACTGCATTTCGCACAAGCGGCTGTAATAGCCGTTTTTTGCAATAAGTTCGCTGTGAGTTCCGCGCTCTACAATTTCGCCTTCATTCATAACACAAATCAAATCGGCATTGTGGATAGTTGAAAGGCGATGCGCAATGACAAGCGTAGTGCGGTTTTTCATCAGATTGTCGAGAGCGTCCTGTACAAGTTTTTCAGATTCGGTATCAAGAGCAGAAGTAGCTTCATCGAGAATTAGCAGCGGCGGATTTTTCAGTATGGCGCGAGCAATACTGATTCGCTGACGCTGTCCTCCTGACAGTTTACAGCCTCTATCGCCGATATTAGAATTATAACCTTCTTCTGATGCAATTATAAATTCGTGAGCATTAGCAATTCCGGCGGCTTCTTCAACTTGCCGCAATGTCACGTTTTCTACGCCAAAAGCGATATTATTAAAAAATGTGTCGTTAAACAAAATTGCTTCCTGATTTACAATTCCCATCAGACGCCGCAAATCTTTGACGCTCACATTACGAATATTCGTGCCGTCAATTGTTATACTGCCCTGTTCTATGTCATAGAAACGAGGCAACAAGTCGGCCAAAGTTGATTTGCCGGAACCTGACTGCCCGACAAGTGCAACGGTTTTTCCTTTTTCGACAGTCAGATTGACATTTTTTATAATCCACTGTTCGTTGTATTTAAACCATACGTTCTGATATTCAATTTTATTGTTTAGTGAAACAGGTTGTGGGTTTTCGGGATCTTTTATGTTTGATTCCGCTTTCAGGATTTTATCGACACGTTCCATTGATGCGAGTCCTTTTTGAATTGAATATACCGATTTTGCCAGATCTTTGGCGGGATTTATCAGTAAATAGAATACTGTCAGATAGACGATAAATGAACTGCCTGTTATTGTGCTGTTGTTGCCTAAAATCAGTGAGCCTCCATAGACGAGGACTATTGCGATGGTTATTGTGCCGAGCAGTTCACTCATAGGATGGGCGAGTTGCTGACGGCGAAAAACGCCTGTAGTGATTGAGCGAAATGTTTCGTTTGAAGATTGAAAACGTTTTGAAATTTTTTCTTCTGCGTTGAATGCTTTGATAATCCGCAGTCCGCCAAGCGTCTCTTCTACGAGCGACATGAGAAAACCCCACTGTTGCTGTCCTGCGTATGAACTTTTTTTCAGTTTCTTGCCAATCTGTCCCATAACGTAGCCTGCAAGAGGCAGCACTAACAGGACGAACAGCGTCAGTTGCCAGCTTATTACAATCATTCCCAGAAGATAAATCACAATCATTATCGGATTTTTGAACAGCATGTCAAGCGAACTCATTACTGATGATTCTATCTCGTTTACATCGCCGGAAATACGTGCCAGAATATCGCCTTTTCGTTCTTCTGAGAAGAAAGCGAGGGGCAGCGAGAGGATTTTGCTGTTGATGCTGTTGCGAATATCACGCACCACGCCTGTGCGGACGGGAATCATAAAGTAGAAAGCCAGATACATTGCTGCTGTTCTCAAAACCGTAGCGCCGACGAGATACAGTGCAAGTATGACGAGTGCACCGACGGCGTCGTATCGTCCAAGTATTTCGGATATATACCAGAAGAAATTGTTTTTCAATGCTTCTGCCGAATGAAGTGTGGCGCTGAAAGAGGAAAAGTCGTAAGGTATGTATCTGTAAACAGTATCGGAAGTTTTGAAAAGCACTTCGAGAATCGGTTTTATGATGGCAAACGTAACGAGATTGAGCAGCGCTGAAAGTATGTTCATAACAATACTTAACCATAAATAATTTTTGTATGGAGGAACAAACCGTTTCAGCAGAAGGAGGAAATCTTTCATTTAATCATTTCAATGAAGACGTCAAACAAAAATTCCGTATCAGTCGGTCCTGATGCAGCTTCCGGATGAAACTGCGCAGAAAACCAGGGTTTGGTTTTGTGGCGAATACCTTCATTTGTTCCGTCATTCATATTGGTGAAAAGCGGTTCCCATTCTTCATCGAGAGTGGTTGCATCAACAGCAAAACCATGATTTTGCGAAGTGATGAAACAGCGGTCGGAGCCTGTCATTCTGACGGGCTGATTATGGCTGCGATGTCCGTATTTGAGTTTGAAAGTTGATGCTCCGCCCGCTTTCGAGAGCAGTTGATTACCCATACAGATACCAAAAACTGGCTTGTCGGCAGCCATCGCTTTTCTTATATGTTCAACTGTAACTTCACAAAGCGAAGGATCGCCCGGTCCATTGGAAATAAACAGTCCGTCATATTCAAGTGTATTGAAATCGCAGTCCCAGGGGACGCGGATAATTGTAACGTCGCGTTTCAGCAGGCATCTAATTATATTGTGTTTTACTCCGCAATCAACAAGGACTATTCGTTTTGAACCGTTGCCGTAGGTCAAAACCTCTTTGCAACTGACTTTGGCTATAAGGTTCTCTTTGTTCGGGTCGTAAAACTCTTCGTTCTTTTGTTTACCAGTCTTTTCATTTGCTGTTATCTTTCCCAGCATTGAGCCTTTTTCGCGAATCAGTTTGGTAAGAGCACGAGTGTCAATGCCGTAAATACCCGGTATATGATGTTCTTTCAGCCAGTCGCCGAGACTTTTGGTTGCGTTCCAGTGACTGTATTTGTGCGAATATTCGGAAATAATAAGTCCGCTAACCTGAATCTTTTCCGACTCGTAAAACCGCGACAGTCCATTTATTATCTTATCTTCAGGCACGCCATAATTACCGACAAGAGGATATGTTACTGTAAGAATTTGCCCTGCATACGAAGGGTCTGTCAGTGATTCGGGATATCCTACCATCGCGGTATTGAAGACGACTTCGCCTGCGGCGGAGGCTTCGTAACCAAATGAATATCCTTCAAAAGTTACTCCATCTTCCAATAATAAACTGATTTTCCTGTCCATAGAATTTATGAGAAAAGTTTTCAGAGAACAAAGTTAGTACAAATTTTTCATTTATACACTGTATGAAAAAGTAAACCTGACATCTTTGGACAAATGTCAGGTTTCAGACTGGAGCTAAACGCTCTCATTATTCATTTTTCTTGCAGCGGACAGAGTACTGTGTGTTCTTGGAGCCTTCAATCCTGCCTACTTCGGAGCTACTGCTACCAACGAGCCGGAACCATGCGTTGTTGACGCCGCTGGAACTGCTGGACCAGAAGCCAGCCTGCGAGCCATAGTCGATTGCCGAGCTACCGTCCACGTTGCCCACGATCAAAGCGTCGAAACCATTGTTGTCGCGAGTGTTGCTCTTGCCATCAGTCGATCCGACGCCGGATACAGGAGTCTGGCTTTTCATAACAGTCCCGTAATCCCCGCGGATAAAATAACCATTACTTGCAAACCCGTCTTCCCATGCCAATAAAGTATTCTCTATTCCATATTTGTTGGTGGTAAGGCTGGCATTGGCAATCTCCTTTTCAAGCATATTCCATTCGTAATCACTCGGCAAATGCCAACCGTCAGGACAGATATCACCCGCGCCTGTCGGCTTTTGTGCTGCCGGCGTAAGTTCAACTCCTTCGCTGTCCTCGCCTGCGCCGGTACGACCACTTGCCGCCGCCCAGTTATACAGCAGACCGTATTCCGGATTAGCGTCAAATTTTTCGGAAGTTGGTGTGTTAAAAGAGCCTTCTGTCGGGTAACTGTAGTACGGGACGGTAGTTGATGATGATGCACCTGACGACAGGTCTGCCATCCCGCCTGTGTACGACTTAGTCTTTGTCCTCAGATTCTCTGTCATCCAGCAGCCCGCAGCGCCGAAATCGCCAACAGAATAGGTATTCTGTCCATCTGTAATACTCGGCGGACAGGTAGATGTCTGTATGCAGGTCTGTATCCACTCCGCGCCGTTCCAGGTTTCAACGCAACCGTTAGTAGTGTTGAAGATCTGCAAGCCCATGGCTTCGGTGGTTGCTTTTGCTGTAAATTCAGGCGTTTCCTGCATAGTTTCACGCTGAGAAGTTGTCATCTGCGGAAGCCGCAACCCTCTGTCGGTGCTTACTAACTCAAGTATGGAAAAACTTTGCGGATTGTCAAGCGACCCGATTGTTACCTGCGCCTGCGCGCCTGCTGCGTTCAACATGAAGAACGCGGTCATTGTTAAAAGAATTTGTTTCATTGTTCTAAATAAATTTATAATGTTTAATTCTATATTGTAATTGTTTATAAAATAAAACACGTTGATTATCAGCATTGTGAAATAAGTCGCCCCCTCTGCGAGGTAAGAAGCCCCCTCTGCGAGGTAAGAAGCCCCCCATGCGAGGTAAGAAGCCCCCAATGCGAAGTAAGAAGCCCCCGATGCGAGGTAAGTCGCCGCCGGTGCGAAGTAAGAAGCCCCCGATGCGAGATAAGAAGCCCCCAAATAATTTTGGGATGAATGAAAAAATTTTCCATTCATCCCAAAACAAATATAAACCGCCCGAAAAATTTTTCGGTCTGTTTAATACAGAATATATAAATAGATTGTCGGTTACCCGTTTAAGGGGGGTCGTGTGGCATAAACTGACACACTTTTTCATGCGTCAATTGCGAATTTTTGAGGTAGAAGTATTCGATTGCCATTTCCTTTTTGTTATTACAGGCAGCAAAGGTAAAACTTTATTTTGAAACGGCAAATTTTTTTGAGGAGGGAATAAAATATTCTATATTTTAGATGCAGTGTTCTATAAAACTCATAAACAACGGATTCGGTTTTGCAACCGTGGAGTTGTATTCCGGATGGTATTGCGTACCGAGATACCATTTAAGAGCAGGTATTTCGACCACTTCCACAAGTCCGGTCTGTGGATTGACGCCTGTGCATTTCATTCCACAACTTTCAAAACGGCTACGGTACATTTCGTTAAATTCATAGCGATGACGGTGCCGTTCGCGCACCGTCCGCTTGCCGTACGCCTTTTCTGCAAGCGAGCCGGGCAGCAGTTCGCAGTCGTATTCGCCGAGCCGCATTGTGCCGCCAAAGTTTGTTAGATGTTTTTGCGCTTCCATCAGGTCGATAACTTTATTGTTTGACAGTGGGTCCATTTCTGCTGAATTAGCGTCCGGAAGTCCGAGTATGTTTCGCGCAAATTCGATAACCATACACTGCATCCCGAGGCAAACGCCGAAAGTCGGCATGTCTTTTTCGCGGGCGTAGCGCAGGGCGATGAACTTGCCTTCGATGCCGCGTTGTCCGAAACCGGGGGCGACAAGCACTCCGTCCAGGTCTTTCAGCAGTTCAGCTATGTTTTCGTCGGTTATTTTTTCGGAATGAATGAGCCGCAAGTCGAGTTTGCGATGATGATAAGTAGCGGCTTGAAGCAGAGATTCGTTGATTGATTTGTATGCGTCGGGCAGTTCGACATATTTGCCTACAAGTCCGATTTTTACTGATTTGTGGGCAGTTTTCATATTATTAAGGAAACCTTTCCATTCGTCTAATTGAAGTTTCCCTTTGACAGGAACGCCCATCTTGCGCAGCGCTATGCGGTCCATCCCCTGACGGGCAAGGATGAGCGGTACTTCGTATATGCTCGGCACGTCGTATGACTGAATAACTGCTTCTTCATCCACATTGCAAAACAGGGCTACTTTATGGCATATTTTTTCAGATAGTTTCTGTTCGGTACGCAGAACGAGAATGTTTGGTAAAATTCCCTGTTCCTGTAAAGTTTTTACGGAGTGTTGAGTAGGTTTTGTTTTAACTTCTTTCGCAGCTGCTATATATGGTACGTATGTCAGATGCACGCAGAGGCAGTTTCGCCCGAGTTCCCAGCGCAACTGCCGGACGGATTCGATGTAAGGCAGCGATTCGATGTCGCCCACTGTTCCGCCGATTTCGGTAATTATAAAATCGAAATCCCTGTTACCGAGGATTTGAATATTCCGCTTGATTTCGTCGGTGATATGCGGCACTACCTGCACCGTTTTACCGAGAAAATCGCCGCGGCGCTCGCTGTCGATAACGTTTTGGTAGATGCGTCCGGTTGTAATATTGTTCACTGCCGTTGTCGGAACATTCAAGAAACGCTCGTAGTGTCCGAGGTCGAGGTCAGTTTCGTGTCCATCTGTCGTAACGAAACATTCGCCGTGTTCGTAAGGGTTTAGCGTACCTGGATCAATGTTTATGTAGGGATCGAATTTCTGGATTGTAACTTTGAAGCCTCTTGCCTGAAGCAGTTTGCCGAGCGAAGCCGCCACAATGCCTTTGCCAAGCGAGGAAACAACGCCACCTGTAACGAAAATATACTTTGTATTTGCCATAAAAATAACTAATGCTATCTAAGTCGCAAAGGTACGTATATTTTTTAATTTTTTTCAAATCTTTCCAGAAAATCGTCTGCATCCTGTTGTGTCAGGCATAGCGGTGGCAATAAGCGAAAGACATTTGTTCCAGTTATTCCTGTAAAGACTTTTTGCTCAAACAGCAATCTGTCTCTTAACGGCTTGATTGGCTCTGAGTATTCAAGCCCAATCATCAGTCCTTGTCCGCGAACTTCCCTGATTTGAGGAAACCGTCGCAGTTCTTTCGCTAAATAATCGCCGACTGTTGCTGCGTTTGAAATAAGATTTTCATCTCGAATAATGTCTATCACGGCAATCGCTGCTGCACAGGCAAGATGATTTCCACCGAATGTTGTGCCAAGTTGTCCGTGAACTGCCTTGAACTTTGGTGACACTAACATTCCGGAAACGGGAAATCCGTTGCCCATTCCCTTAGCTATCGTGATTATGTCGGGGCGAATGTTGGAATACTGATGTGCGAAAAACCGTCCTGTTCGTCCATAACCCGACTGTATTTCATCAAGAATCAGAACAGTGCCTGCCGTTTTGCATATTTGTTGTAATTCCTGCAAAAATTCAGGCGGCGGAACCTGAATGCCACCTATACCTTGAATACCTTCTATAATGACGCTTGAAACATCTGCCGCAGCAAGCGTTTCTCTAACCGCTTCAATGTCGCCGAAAGGCAGGAAAACAACTTCCATTTCGCTGTTCAGCGGTGCGCGATACTTTGGATTGTCGGTTACTTCGACCGCCGCTGCTGTGCGTCCGTGAAAAGAATTTTTAAATGAAACGACTTTCTTTCGTCCATTGTGAAACGAGGCAAGTTTAAGTGCATTTTCGTTTGCTTCCGCACCCGAATTAACCATAAACAGAGAATATTCGGGATAGCCTGACAGAGCGCCGAGTTTTTCTGCATATTCATTTTGCAACGAATTGATTACGGCATTAGAATAGAATCCGATACGCGAGAGTTGCTCAGTCAGAGCTTCAACATAACGCGGATGGGAATGTCCAATTGAAATCACGGCGTGTCCGCCATAAAAATCAAGATATTCAACACCGTTGCTGTCATAGATACGGCACCCTTTTGCCTTTACAGGCTCAATCTGCCAACGGGGATATACATCGAAAAAATTCATTTGATTATAAATCTGTTCAGGTGAAATTTATGAGTACAAATGTAGTGAAATTCTTTACATTATCGACTGAATGGGCAAAAATTCTGTGGCTGTTTCAATTTTTATAAATACATTTGCGAATGTGAATATAATTATTTAATCATTATGAAAACTGCATTTTTATTTTTGGCTACAGGTTTTGAGGAAACCGAAGCCGTCGCTACAGCAGACGTTATGATACGCGGCGGAATAAATGTAAAAACTGTTTCAATAACAGGAAATCGATCTGTTACAGGTGCACACGGCATTTCTGTGAATACAGACTTGCTGTTCGATGCAACCGATTTTTCAAAAGGTGATATTCTTGTATTACCCGGTGGAATGCCCGGCGCAGATAATCTTAACAAACATCAGGGTTTGAGAGAACTGCTGCTGCAATATGACAGAGCAGGCAAGTTACTTGCTGCAATATGCGCCGCACCGCTTGTGTTCGGCGGATTGGGATTACTTGCAGGAAAACGCGCTACCGCTTACCCCGGATTCCAAAATACTCTGACAGGAGCAGAATATCAGGAAACAGGCGTAGTTTGCGACGGCAATATCATAACTTCGCGCGGACCGGGTTTTTCTTTTCAATTCGGACTTGCAATAGTCGAAGCGCTGATTGGAAAAAATGAAGCTGACGCACTAAAAAAGGGACTGTTATTGTGAATATAACAGTCCCTTTCATGTGTTAAAATCAAAATATTCTTATTTACTGTTCTTCTTATAATAATGTATCATCTTGGGAATAACCTTTTCGACGTCGCCAGTAATCACATAGTCGGCGATAGTGTTGAGAGGTGCGTTTTTATCGCTGTTGATTGAGATGATAAGCGATGAATCCTGCATTCCTGCAACGTGCTGAATCTGTCCGGAAATTCCGCAGGCGATGTAGAGTTTGGGGTGAACGGTTACGCCCGTCTGTCCGATTTGACGCTCGTGTTCGGCAAAGCCGGCATCCACAGCGGCACGCGAAGCGCCTACTTCGGCTCCAATGATGTCTGCAAGTTTGTGGCACAGTTCGAAGCCTTCTTTCGACCCCATTCCATAGCCGCCTGCCACAATGATGGGAGACGATTTGATATTGATTTTCGACTGCTCAATATGACGATCAATAATGGCAACTGCAAAGTCTTCTCCGGAAACAAATTCCGATACTTTGCAGATTTTTGTTTCGCCTTTGTAGCTGGCGTCGAAAATCTCTTTTTTCATCACGCCTTCGCGCACGGTAGCCATCTGCGGGCGGTTGTCGGGATTGACAATCGTCGCCACAATATTTCCGCCGAAAGCGGGGCGAATCTGATAGAGCAAATCCTTGTATGTCTTACCTTCTTTTTTCTCTTCATGGTCTCCGATTTCGAGAGAAGTACAGTCGGCAGTCAGTCCGCTAAACAAGGCAGACGACACACGGGGACCGAGATCGCGACCGATGCTTGTTGCACCCATCAGCGCAATTTGCGGCTGTTCGCGGCGAAACAGTTCAACCAGAATTTTTGTATGAGGCAGCGAAGTATAAGGTTCCAGACGGCGGTCGTCAAACACATGCAGTACATCGACTCCGTAGGGGAAAACCTGCTCGCCGATAGCGGACAGGCAATTGCCTGCTGCAACTGCTTCGAGGCGGCAATTGAGACGCGTTGCAAGAGAGCGCCCTTTAGTAAGGAGTTCAAGGCTGACGTCTTCAACCTTACCGTTCTCAATTTCGAGATAAACAAATAAATTATTCATATATTTACTTTGTTATTTTTTTTAACCTATCGTGTGATTTGAAATCAATTCTACAATCAGCTCTTCGATCTTTGCATCTGAGTCGTCGAAAGTTTTGCTTTCTTTTGCCTGAAAGACGATATTTTCGATTTTCTTCACCTTGGTGGGCGAGCCTGAAAGTCCGCACTGCTTCGTGTCGGCATCGACGTCGGCTGCGCTCCATTCCGTGAGGTTGAGGAATGGGCGGGCTTCGTAGATTGCCTCATTGAGGTTTTCTGCGGTCTGTTTTTCCGAAGGGGTTTTTGCGTATTTATATTTCTGGACGAGGCGTGAATTGCGTGGACGGCAGGCGGCGGCAGAGCCGTTGACGGTGATGAGGACGGGCAGTTTGACCTCGACCACTTCCACTCCGTGTTCGAGTCGGCGTTTTACGCGCACTTTGTCCGCCTGAACAGATTGGATTTCTTCTGCGTATGTTATTTGCTGCAGTCCGAGTTTTTCGGCAACCTGCGGTCCTACCTGCGCCGTATCGCCGTCGATAGCCTGACGACCGGAGATGATGAGGTCGAACTTTCCTATTTTGCGAATCGCCATATTCAGCGCATAACTTGTTGCGAGGGTGTCTGCACCCGCAAAAGCGCGGTCGGTGAGCAGATAGCCGCCGTCGGCTCCGCGATAGAGACCTTCGCGGATTATGTCTGCCGCACGGGGAGGACCCATCGTGAGCAGGGTTACGGTTGAGCCTTCGTAGCGCTCTTTTAGAGCGAGCGCCTGTTCGAGTGCGTTGAGGTCTTCTGGATTGAAGATGGCGGGGAGAGCGGCGCGATTCACTGTTCCGTCTTCTTTCATTGCATCTTTTCCCACGTTGCGTGTATCGGGTACCTGTTTTGCAAGGACAATAATTTTTAAGCCCATATTTTTGATTTTGTTTAGTGAATATTCAGGCTGCAAATGTACGGTTTTATTCATTACAAACAAGTAAAAAAATCCAAAATTGCACACTTCTAATTAAAATGAGCAAAAAATTCAGCGGTTAAAGTGGTAACTTAAAAACGTAAACGACATCAAAATCATTTCGTATTTTATGGTCGTAAGTGCTGTTTAAAAAATCGATTGCCGACTGTAATTCTAATTTTTCGGAACGATAATTAATGAGCAGGCATATTTTCTATGAAAAAACGGACAGAAAGGAGTTGGAGGGAATAGAATTGATAGTTAAGAAAAATGCTGTCAATAGTCATACAGTTATCTTTGGCAATATTAACTGCATTTTCAAAATTTTCCGCAAGATATGCAAAGGACTAAAAAAACAAATACTTACAAAAGTTTTCATTCCTTTTTATTCTCAATAATAATATCTTTATATAGTTTCCAAATTTTTGGATTTAAAACAGGATTGCCTATTGCAAGCACCATATTATTTTTATCCAATAGAAAACATTGGAATTGTTCTTCTGAAGGAAACTTATTTAATTTGTAAATTGTGTCGTTTTTATCAATAAATACAGGATAATCCATTCTGTCTCTCAGTAAAAAGTAATTTAATTCTGCTATATTTTGAGGATGAAAGAAAAATAAAAATTTGACTTTATATGGAAATAATCTATCTGCTTCTTGCATGAGTTGTCTCCATTCAAATAAACGCAATTTACAACTTGTACATCCGGTTGAATCAATATATAAGAGAATTTTATACTCCGAATCCAACAATTCGGCACAGAGAGACGAAACAGTGTCGCTTCCCTGAAGATTGCATTCAAAATTATCGGGAAATTTGATTTCTTTTCCTGTCCATTCTGCCACAGTGTTAACCGCCGTGTTTTTTTGAGGAGGCTTGTTCGAACATGAAAACATTATCAAATGGATAATAAGTAATAAAAATATTTTTAATCTCATGGCAACATAATTAATTTAATTTGAACGAAATGACTGCGCTTTCAAAAAATTGAATATATTTTTCTACATCAGGGGTTGTAGAAATAAAGTTTATATCAATTATTTTGTTTTCTTCAGAAAACAAATAAGAATTAAAAAACAGTTGTGATACCGTCCCGTCATATTCTTTCGCGTTTTTATAATAGGAACAATGAAGGAAATCAACATTTTCTTTGTTCAAATTTTGAATTTGAAAATTTTCTGAATTTTTTTGAAAATTTGCAATAATATCATCTATTTTGGAGTTAATATTTGTTTGACCATTAGGTGTATAGATTCGAATTGCAATAGACTCAAGTTCAGGGTATGTTTTATTTAATCCTTGACCAAGACTGGTAAAAAAAACATTATAACCATCCTCTGTATATGTGTCTTTCTCAAGATAATGATATCCTTTCATTAGATTAAATGAAAAAAAATCGTTATTAAACCGGGTATAATTGCTAATTTCAATTGACTTTTCCAAGTTATATACATATAGCGTATTTATATCATCTTCGTTAAAAGAAACAGCATATAACTTGCTGTCATCTTCTTTAACAGCAAACGATATTATCGGAATATCTAATGAGTAGTTGTGACGCATATTTCCATCCCAATCAAAAACCAATAATTTTGGATTATAGTTTTTCAAGTCGGTCATAACCTCTGTTTTAGATTTTGCAATCCACATTACATAGATATACTTATCTGTAGCATAAGGCTCTGTAAAATAAATGCATTTTCCCGATTTGAGTTCAACATCCCGGATACGGTAAAGACTGAAATCATTATTATTGGTAAATATTTTAAAATAAGGATAATAGTAGTAAAATGCCGCTGTTCTATTTTGGTTGACTGCGATAGATTTCATTAATGCCCACGCCTGTTCGGGTGCGGGTAAATTCTTCAAATTTTTATCAAACAGTATCGCCTTCCCAAAACTCTCTGTCGTATTTTGCAGAGTATTTCGAAGCATAAATTCTGTATTCATTTTTCCTGAATAACCGTCATCAGTAAATAGATAAACAGAATCCGACATTTTTTTTAAACTGTTAATTGGGGCAGACCGATTTGTTACAAAAAGAGTAGAATCAATTCGTAAAGCAACTGTATCCATGATATTGTAATAATACAGTCTGCGTCTATCTAATATCTCAAAATATTCTGACGAATTTATAGATTCCTTGTCTGTAGAAATAAATTCACCAGGTCCTGATCCCTTATCTCCAAATGAGTATAAATATGATATTTTATCTATATCAAATACTTTGAATATGTCTTCGCGAACTTCGTCATAAACGATAAGCTTATTTTTATGGATAAAGAGTTTAGCAGGACGAAACAGGTCAACGTCAATTTTGTATGGAGTAGAAATTAACATTTCGCCATCGATAAGTTCCAGTTCAACTTCCTTAATAATATTTTTCTTGCACGAAAAACTCAAAAAGAGAAAAAGAGAAAAATAAAGTAAATATTTCATGACAATAGTATGTTAGAAATAAAATAAACTGAGAATGTACTCAAACTAAAATACTTAAGTACATTCTCAGTCTATTTTATTAAGTGTTAATGGAGTACATGACAACTCCCCTTATCTGATTGCTCATCACACTTTTGGTTGTAGCAATTAATTCCGGAACATCTCCAAATGTACGAACAAGCCCAGAACCAACACTCACTGTACGTATTGTAACAAACTACAGAGTCAGTGCTTGTGCCACTTTCTCCATTTTCGTTATCCGCCAATGCTTCTGCATTTTTTATCTTAGCGTCACAACTCTCGTTGGTATTCAATGCCAAATTAACATTGTAACCTGCTAGACCCACAATCATTGCGAGTCCAAAAATTTTAAAAACCTTTTTTATCTTCATAATGTTGTATTTTTTTTGATGATTTCGCTTCATTTTAGAGGGGCATTTGCTTGTCTCTGAGGCATCGGCTATAGACCTCTTCTTTCACGTTATTTCGGGTTTTATTTTAGAGTTTTAATCTCTGCGGGGAGCGCCGAAAGTAAAAGATAACAACGGTACTCCCCAAAACTCGGTACCGATGGAATCTCCTCAACCATTTTTTGTATCGTATTTGTAATGATTGGCTGTTGAATGAAACAATGTCAAGCATTGCAACAATACGAAATAATATTTTTACGATAAGCGTCATTGCACTTTGCGTTTTTATTTGACTACAAAGATAAAAACAATAATTGGAAGTTCCAAATAATTTTGTGAATTTTTCAAAAATATTTTTCAACAATTGTTAATATATTGATAATCAATAAAATATTTTTTTATTTTTTATCTTTTATCTACCCAAAACACTTCTTTCCCGTCTTCTTTCCCTCTCGTGTGGTTGTGCAGCAGGAAAAGCGCGGTCGGAGAGAAGATAGCCGCAAATTCAGCGGTCTTTTATTGCGGTTTTTAACTTTTCCAGCGCGATTTCAAGTACTTTTCTTGGACAACCGACATTGAGGCGCATAAATCCGCGACCTTCTGTGCCGAACGTTTCACCGTTGTTCAGTGCGAGGTGTGCGCCGTCGACGAACAATGACACAAGTTCAGGCTGTTCGAGCAGCAGTTCGCGGCAGTCGAGCCATACGAGAAACGAGGCTTCCGGAATAATAGCCTTGATCTGAGGAATGTTTTTCTTCAGATACGAATCAACAAAGAGGATATTTTCTTCGAGATATTTGAGCATTTGCCGCAACCATTCATCGCCATGCGTGTAAGCCGCTTCCGTCGCGACGTATGCGAAGATTGAGGCTTCATTGAGTTCGCTTGCTTTGAGAAAATGATAGTAGCCGCGACGGATTTCCGGATTGGGAATGATGGCGTATGAACTTACTATTCCTGCAATATTAAACGTTTTGCTTGGCGCCATGAATGTGATACTGTTTTGCGCTGCTTCTTCCGAGACCGTTGCGAAGGGAATATGTCGACGTCCGAAGAGAGCCATGTCAGCGTGAATTTCGTCTGAGATGACGATTATGCCGCGTTCGGCGCAGATATGGGCGAGCTCCCGCAGCGTTGATTCGTTCCACGTTATACCGGCAGGATTGTGAGGATTGCAAAGGATGAGCGCTTTTGTGTCGCTGTCGATTAACCTTTTAAGTCCTTCAAGATCCATGCGGTATGATCCGTTTTCTTCGATGAGAGAGTTGCGGACTACTGTTCGTCCGTGCATTTCGGGAACGATGCGAAAGGGATGATAGACGGGTGTCTGAATAATTATTTTGTCGTTTGGGCTGGTGAAGTGCATCACGCAAAAGGCGATTCCTTTCACGATACCGGGGACGTAACTGAGCCATTCTTTTTGAACCTCCCAGTCGTGCCGCCGTTTTACCCAGTCGATAACGGAACTGCAGAAACTTTCGGGTGTCGACGGGTAGCCGAAAATTCCGTGTTCCAACCGGTGTTTCAGGGCGTCGACGATGAAGTCTCCGCAGCGAAAATCCATGTCGGCAACCCACATCGCCATCAGGTCGTCCCGTCCGTAGCGCTGTTTCAGGACATCGGTTTTCAGGGCGCCCGTGCCGCGCCGGTCTATTATCTCGTCGAAATTGTAAATCTTAGTCATACATATATAATATATAAAAGCGCTATACATAAAAGCGCTGCAAAATTATATAAAAATCGCAGGTCTTACAAATATTTTGTACCTTTGCGGCGGTTTTTTTATACTGTAAATAATGAATTTCTCTTCAATACTTCATTTTGCAAACGAAAAGTCGGGCAACGTGTTTCGCCCGAAACTTTTCACAGCCATCAAAGGCTATACCAGAGAAAAGTTTTTCAAAGACCTGATGGCCGGAATCATAGTCGGAATAGTAGCCCTGCCGCTCGCAATCGCTTTCGGAATCGCGTCGGGAGTAAGTCCTGAAAAAGGTTTGATAACTGCTATCATCGGCGGATTTATCGTCTCGTTCCTCGGAGGATGCTCGGTGCAGATTGGAGGACCGACAGGAGCGTTTATCATCACCGTATTCGGAATCATACAGCAGTTTGGAATCGCAGGGCTTGCTATCGCTACCGTTCTCGCCGGACTGATGCTCGTCGGGATGGGACTTCTGCGCATCGGAAGCGTAATAAAATTTATGCCATATCCGATCATTGTCGGATTCACGAGCGGCATCGCCCTTGTCATCTTTACGGTGCAGATAAAAGACCTGTTCGGACTGACAATGGAAACTGTACCCGCTGACTTCTTTTCAAAGTGGATAGAATATGGAAAAGCATTTTCGACGATCAACCTCTGGACGCCGGCGACAGGAATAGCAAGTATTCTACTCATTATATATTCTCCGAGAATAATAAGAAAAATTCCAGGCTCGCTGGTCGCAATAATCGTCGTAACGGTTGCGGTATACATTCTCAAAAACCTGTTCGGAATAACAGGAATAGAAACCATAGGCGACAGATTTGAAATAAACGCATCACTGCCGTCGCCATCTCCGATCGCAATAAATATTGAAACAGTAAACCTGCTGCTGCCCGCCGCATTCACCATCGCGATGCTCGGAGCAATAGAATCACTGCTCTCGGCAGCCGTCGCAGACGGAGTTACGGGCGACAGGCACGATTCAAACACGGAACTCATAGCGCAGGGCGCCGCCAACATTGTTACCCCGCTCTTTGGAGGCATACCCGTCACCGGCGCCATCGCCCGAACGATGACAAACATCAACAACGGCGGACGGAGCCCGATAGCAGGCATCGTTCACGCCATCGTCCTGCTGCTGATACTCCTCTTCCTCGGACCGCTTACAAAACACATCCCGATGGCATGCCTGGCAGGAGTCCTCATCATAGTAGCATATAATATGAGCGAATGGCGAACTTTTCGCTCGCTGCTCAAAAACCCGAAGTCAGACATAATAGTGCTGCTGGTAACATTTCTCCTCACCGTCATCTTCGACCTCACAGTCGCAATCGAAGCCGGAATCCTGATCGCAATGGCGCTGCTGGTAAAACGGACAGCAGAAACAGCCACCGTTTCCGTTATCAAAGACGAAATCGACATGGCAACCGACGCAGAAAAAACAGCCGACAACGACAAACTCATCCTGCCGCCAAACGTAGAAGTATACGAAATCGACGGACCCTTCTTCTTCGGCATCGCAAACAAATTCGAATCATCAATGCGCTGGCAGGGGCTCGACTCCAGACAGACAGACGTCCGCATCATCCGCATGCGCAAAGTGCCGTTCATGGACTCCACCGGACTGCACAACCTCGAAAGCCTCTACCGCCTCTCGACAAAAGACGGAATACAGATAGTACTGTCCGGAGTAAACGAAAAAATACGAAGCATGCTCGTTAAGTCAGGATTTGCCGCCAAAATAGGAAACGACAATATATGCGGAAACATTAACAAAGCGATAGAGAGAACTGAGGAACTAATAGCGGATAAAAAAAAACATCCGTCAAACTGCACAGAACGAAGAGGCTAAGCCCCCATTAAATCGCCTGTTTAAAGAAAAATAAAAAAAAAACGAAAAAAAATCGCGAAAAATTTGGAGATAAGATTTTTTGTATTACCTTTGTCGCGCGTTAATAAAATTTTGTAAGATGACACCAAATGATTTTTTCATGATAAGTACAAAACTGGCACACGAAAAAGTGTGTCAGTTGGTGTCATTTTTACCCCCCCCCCCCCCAAACCGACACAACACCCCTGTGTGCGTGTCAGAACGTGCCACAAAACATTTCCTTTTAAATAATAACAATTCAGCTATGGATGCAAACAGTTTTCATTCAGGCAGGAATATCTTTTACAATAATGTAGATGGTTTTATCCATGGCGGGAACGATTTCCGTAACGACGGAATTGGTTTCCGTAACGACGGAATTGGTTTCCGTAACGACGGGAATGGTTTCCGTAACGACGGAATTGGTTTCCGTAACGACGGAATTGGTTTCCGTAACGACGGAAATGGTTGCCGTAACGACGGAATTGGTTGCCGTAACAACGGAATTGGTTGCCGTAACAACGGAAATGGTTGCCGTCATGACGGGAATGAGTTCCGTCAAGTCTTTGGAAACGCTCACTAATAAAGGATTTAATAATAAAAATAATAATAATAATAAAAAAAATGAGACAATTAACAGGATTTTTAATTAAAAAACTACACTCATGAGTGAAAAGTATTACATCCCTGACGGGGAAGAGAAATTTTTAAGTTGGTCAATTAATCTGAAAACGACATTGACCGGTTATGGCGCCGAAGACTATATGCCTCCGGCGACGTATCACGAATTTATGCGGCTCGGCGCTGATTACGAAGCGAAGTTTGCGATAGCGGAAAAC
>JAIRYM010000041.1 GCA_031267615.1 Dysgonamonadaceae bacterium | reverse complement strand
GAAGAACGTCTGAAAGAACGGAGCATGAGCGCCGAAAAATTGGAATTGAGCAAGGAAGCGGCGCTAAAAAGCATGGTGCTTCTCAAAAACGAACAGCAAACTTTGCCGCTCAAAGCATCACAAAAAATCGCTTTCATTGGTCCTTTAGTGAAAAATAAACGTACCCTTTCGGGAAGCTCCTGCGCCGCCAGCGAATGGGACCAAGTAGCAACCCTCTGGGATGCGCTGGAAAACAAATTCGGAAACGGCAAGTTTCTCTATGCCACAGGCTGCAATCTGGTGGAAAACGAATCAGTCCGTCGCATGACGGATCCGCAGGGCAATGTCATAGACGAACGTCCCTCGCAGCAACTTCTCGACGAAGCCGTTCGGACAGCCAAACAGGCAGACGTGGTAGTCGCCGTTCTGGGAGAAGCTTACGATATGAGCGGCGAAGCTGCCAGCCGCAGTAATATCGACCTGCTCGACAATCAGCAAGCATTGCTCAAAGCCCTGAAAGCAACAGGAAAACCGGTCGTGCTGGTACTGATGAACGGTCGTCCGCTGACTTTGCAATGGGAACACGACAATCTCGACGCCATACTGGAAGCATGGATGCCGGGTACGCGGGGAGGCGATGCTATTACCGATATTTTGTTCGGCGACGCAAATCCTTCCGGAAAAATCACAATGACTTTTCCGCGCAGTGTCGGACAAATCCCGATATACTATAACTATAAAAATTCTGGACGTCCGTTCACCGACAACAGCAAATTTTCCGTCAAGTATATCGACTTGAAATACAATACTCCGCTCTATCCGTTCGGTTACGGACTTAGTTATACGAAGTTTGAATATTCCGGCATACAATTGTCCGATTCGACGCTCGCGGAAAACGGCAGCATCACCGCTTCCGTTACGTTGACCAACACGGGCGACCGCACCGGCGAAGAAGTAGTGCAACTCTATATCCGCGATTTGGTCGGCAGCATCACGCGACCGGTAAAAGAATTGAAGGGCTTTCAAAGAGTAGCGCTGAAACCGGGAGAAAGTAAACAGGTTTCTTTTTCCATTACGCCGGAACTGTTGAAGTTCTACAATGCCGACCTGAAATGGGTAGCAGAACCCGGCGACTTTTTTGTATTTATCGGAGGTAATTCGGATACGGACAATAAAGCGCCGTTCTCGCTAAAGGATGGAAAATAAATAAGTATAACGGTTTCTCAGTTTTCAACTGTTTTCAAGACGGAACAAAAACAAAAAAAGAGGCGCCCTTTCAGGACAGCCTCTTTTCTTTTAAAATTAGCGAGTTCTCTGCAATCAATTGAGAGCGAGTTCTGCGCCCGGTTTAAATTTAACAACTTTTTTAGCTTCGATTTTGATAGGCGCTTTAGTTTTAGGGTTGATACCGGTTCTTGCTTTCTTCTGCACAACCGAATAGGTACCAAAACCTACTAAAGTAACTTTGCCGCCTTTCTCCAGTTCGGCTTTCACTGCGGCAAGATAGCCGTCAAGAGCTTTTTTCGAATCGACTTTCGTCAGACCGGATGCAGTTGCAATCGCATCAATAAGTTCTGTCTTATTCATAAGAAATTAAAAATTAAAAATTACAAAAAAAAAATCTTTTCTGCCGTCAAATTTATATTGTTTATTTATAATAACCAAATATTCGTAATTTTTTTTTGTTTTTGAGTGTTTTTTTTCCGAAATGAAGTATTTTACATAGAAATGATGCAATTTTTTTTCTTTTTTTTGCGACTTCAATTTTCTTTCCGATCTGTGAATCTCGTATCTCTGAAATAATTGTTGTATCTTTGTATTCACATTATGAATAACAAAATAAAATATCTCGTTGTCGGTGCGGGTGGAGTAGGAGGGAGTATTGCAGGATTCCTTTCTCTGTCGGGTGAATATGTTAATTGTGTCGCACGAGGCGAGCATTTGCAAAAAATTCGTCAAAATGGACTGAAATTGATTTCCGATTTAAAAGGTGAACATCTATTGAAAGTAAATGCCTGTAATGCGGATGAATACAGCGAAAAAGCGGATGTTATCTTCGTTTGCGTTAAAGGCTACTCGCTTGATTCCGTTGCTGACTTGTTGCGCAAGGCTTCACATTCAGGTACGTTGATTATCCCTGTACTTAATGTTTATGGCACAGGAGCCAGGATACAATCTATGATTGATGAGGGTACAGCGCTCGACGGCTGCATTTATATTGTTTCATTTGTATCAGAAGCAGGCGAAATAACACAAATGGGCAAAATCTTCAAATTAATTTTCGGCGTCAGACATGGAACCCATGTACCGGCAGAAAAAATCGAAGCAATTAGTAACGCTTTAATAAATAGCGGAATACACGTTTGTATTTCTGATAATATCGACCGTGATACTTTCGTCAAATGGTCTTATATTTCTGCCATGGCTTGTACAGGCGCTTATTTCAATGTTCCGATGGGCGACATACAACATTCAGGCAAGGAACGCGACGTATTTATCGGGCTGTCAAATGAAAGCGCTGCAATTGGGCGAAAACTCGGAATACCTGTTCCCGAAGACATTCTTACACATCATCTGAAGGTGCTTGACAGTCTTGCTCCAGAAAGTACGGCGTCGATGCAGAAAGACATTGCTCTCGGACATCAATCCGAGATTGATGATTTACTTTTTAATATGGTGCGTACAGCTGAAAAAACGGGCGTTGATACACCTGTCTATCGGATGGTATCGAAAAAATTTAAAATATAGACATCTTTGCAGATTCTTGTAAAGAGTCTTAATTTTGCACGACAAAAGTGAAATCAATTTTAATATATATTTTGCTTCTTGAAGTTCTGTTTTCGTGCAGGGAAAATAATAAACGTGTTAAAGAAGATACATTAGCAGATAATACTGTTGTTGCTGCTGACAGTGTTCGTTTTGCTCAAATGTTTCGCATCGAAACATTTGAAAGTTATATACGTCTGATTGTTATAAATCCTTGGAATACAAATAAAATACTTAAGACTTTTATCCTTGTACCGAAGAATATCATATTACCTAAAAATCTTCCTGAAGGCGAACTGATTCGCACACCACTCTCACGTACAGTCAGTTTCGGCTCAGTGCAGTGCAGTTTTTTTGCGGAATTTGAAGCGCTTGAAACACTTGTAGGGGTTTGCGAACCGCAATATCTTAACATACCATTTGTTCATCAGGCAATTAACGAAGGCAAAATCGCTGACATTGGACAGGCAGCAAATCCCAATCTCGAAAAACTTATGATGATTGAGCCTGAAGCTATTTTTACTGCACCAATTGAAGAAGCTGTCAGTGAACGAACGAAAATTGTTGACATTCCGACAGTTGAATGTGTTGATTATATGGAGACCTCGCCTCTTGGTCGTGCTGAATGGCTGCGATTTTATGCTTTATTTTTTGAAAAACGCGAGATTGCTGATTCGCTTTTTGCAGAAACAGTCGAAAAATATCGCACCTTACAGTCTCTGACAGCCAACGTTGAACATCATCCGACAGTCTTTTCTGAAACGGTTTACAGCGGTGTGTGGTGGTTACCGGGCGGAAATTCTTATATGGCTCATTTTTTCAAAGATGCAGGCGCCAACTATATTTGGAAAGACGACAAGCATACTGGTTCTATAGGTTTATCGTTTGAATCTGTCCTCGAAAATGCTGAGAATGCTGAATATTGGCTTGTTAAATATAATTCGCCTTATCATCTGACAAAATCACAACTTGCAGGCGAAAATCCTAATTATGCCCTTTTTAATGCTTATAAGAATAGTAATATATATGCTGTCAATACAAACAAGACTCTTTATTATGAAGAACTTCCCATACATCCGGACAATATATTAAGAGATTTAGTGATGATATTTCATAAGGAAATATTGCCCGATAGAAGTACAAAATATTTTGTAAAAATAACTGAATAGTTGTATGCAGATAAAAACAAAATGTAAGATATATATCTTTCCCTAATTAAACAGCCTGAGAATGTCGTTGCCATTGGCGTAGAGCATCAGTGCAATCAGAAGAATCATACCAATATACTGTGCTTTTTCAAGGAATTTGTCGCTTGGCTTGCGGCGGGTAATTATTTCATAGAGAATAAATAGCACGTGTCCGCCATCAAGAGCGGGAACAGGTAGCAGATTCATAACTCCAAGTATGATGGAAAGTAATGCCGTCATATTCCAAAAGTCCGGCCAGCTCCATTGCGGAGGAAACATGTTGCCGATAGCGCCGAAGCCGCCAATATTCTGCATACCCTCTTTGGTAAAAACGAGCCGCAGTTGCAAAACGTAGAAAGCAAGTTTGCGGAAACATACCTTGAAGCCTGCAGGAATGGCGGTAACAATATTGTATGTATCACTCGTGCGGACTTCGGGAATAAGAGGATAAAAGCCGATTTTTCCATCACCATCTACTTTTGTTGTAAGATTGATTTTTTCGTCGCCCCGTAGCACCGTCAGCGCTACTTCACTGTTTGCCGCCTTTGAGAGCAAGGCGCTGAATGCGGAGAAAGAACTTGAATTATCTTCGTTTATCGCAATAATTCTGTCGCCGGACTGTAATCCCGACTGTTCTGCAAAACTGCCTGCGATCACACTGTCCACAGCACTCTGACGGAAATCGGCAAACGGCATTTTTGATGAAAGAATTTTCAATTTGAAATCTTCGGGCAATCGAAGGGTTTGTTCCTGTCCGCTACGTAAAACGGTTACTTCTTCCGATTTTATAATACAGAACAGGTCGAGCTCATCGTAGCGCGTCAGGTGTTTGCCGTCAGCAGAGAGAAGGATATCGCCATCTTGAAAACCTGCATTATGAGCAACTTCGCCGAAATATAACGGCGTCCTGTCTATCGGGATATAGTTGTCGCCCCATTTGAATACAATAACTGAATAGAGGAAAAATGCTAAAACAAAATTCATCAGCACGCCTCCAACCATTATTAACAGACGTTGCAACGTAGATTTACTGCGAAATTCCCAGGGTTGAGGCTCTTTTTGCAAATCTTTTACGGAAGTGGTTTCATCAACCATTCCACTGATAGCGCAATAGCCGCCGAGCGGTACCCAGCCGATTCCCCAGGTTGTTGTTCCCGGATATTTGTTCCAGTTATCTTCCGAAAGTTCTTCAAGAGGGATGATTTCGTCCTGTTCCTTCCCGTTTTTGTCCAAAACAGGCGCTCCTTTTTCATTCAGTTTTTTCCTGCTGTTATCATCATTTTTTGCAAGCCATTTGAAATGCAGTTTTCCACAGAATTTTTTCATTCTGAAGATAGAAAACCTGGGATTGAAGAAGATATAAAATTTATCTACCCGAGTTTTGAATAGCCGGGCGAACATAAAATGTCCTAATTCGTGAACGACAACTAAGATTGAAAGACTTAGAATCAGTTGAAGCGCTTTTATTATGATAGTTTCCATTTGATTATTTGATAATTGGTTTTTTTTAAACGGGGCAAAGGTAATAATTTTTTCTGCAACTCAATCTATTTTTAACGAAAGTTCATCATACGCAATAAAAACATTGTCGGGCAATACTTTTTCTATTTCGGCATGCAGTCCGATACGGTGCGCTACGTGAGTGAGATATGCGCGCCGCGGATTGATTCTTTTTATTTCTTCCAGGGCGTGTTCTACTGTTTGATGCGAAGGATGTTCATGCCCAAACCGGAGTGCGTTAATCACAAGCGTATCAAGATTTTTCAGTTTGGCATATTCCGTTTCCGGTATAGTTTTCATGTCTGTCAGGTAGGCGAAACTGCCTGTGCGGAAGCCAACTATCGGCAGGCGGGCGTGCATAAGACGGATCGGAATAAATTCTATTCCCTGTACTGTAAAAGGGTTCATGTCTACAGTCTGCAGGTCTATATTGGGAACGCCACGGTATCTGTTCTCGCAAAAGACGTATGGTATTCGCTCGCGGATTGCGTGGCAGACGTTTTGTTCGGCGTAAACCTGTATCGCGGTTTCGCTGCAGAAAGTGCGAAGATCGTCCAAGCCGCCGACGTGATCGTAATGCTCGTGGGTGATAAGAACTGCTGAAAGCTTGGTGAAATATTCTGTTTTGAGAAATCGCAGCATCTGCATCCGGAAATCGGGTCCGCAGTCTATAAGAATTTTTTTCCCTTCGACGTCAAGCAGAACTGATGCGCGGAATCTCTCGTCGCGTTTGTCGGATGAGGTGCAGACTGTACAGAGACAGCCTGTTTCGGGGTTGCCGGTCGAGGTGCCTGTTCCAAGAAAGTTAAGTGTCATTTTATTTATTTATTATATATATATGTGTTGTTTTTATTATTATTTTTCAAAATGATAGCGGACAAAGAGTTCCATTGCCTGATATTCTGCCATGCCTAACCTGTCGTATTTAACGGCGGTCGCAATGTTTCTTTCTTCTGCGCGCTGCCAAAATTCGCGGGAGTCGGTTCCAGGGAAGAGCGGGCGGTCTTTCTGTGACTGATGCTTGAATACCGCCATGCGTTTTATATGGCTTTCTTCGGGAGATAGAGGTACCGCCATGTTTACTTCTGCTATGTCCCACTCCTGCCACGCGCCGCGATAGAGCCACAGCCGGCAGTCTGACAGCCACGGTTCGTGCCGGAGTTTTTTCAACGCTTCCAGAATTGCGGTGAAACATACGCGATGCGTTCCGTGAGGGTCTGACAGGTCGCCGGCTGCAAAGATTTGATGAGGCTTTATGGTCTGAAGAAATTCTGATATTATATTTATATCTTCGCTACCGGCAGGCTTTTTCTTTATCGAGCCGGTTTCGTAAAACGGCAAATTGAGAAAATGAACGCGGTTTTCGGGAATCTTTAAGTAACGGCAGGCAGCGCGGGCTTCTGATTGACGGATCGCTGTTTTGGCGGCGGCAATCTTTGGCAGGTCAATCTGTCCGGAATGTTTTTGGGAGAAAAAATTTGCTGTTTCCTGATATGCCTGATTTGCTTTTGCGGTATTGAAGCCGTATAAAGGAGAAATATCTCTGACGAAGTCAAGAAAACGTATTACTTCATCGTCAAAAACTGCTATGTTGCCGGACGTCTGATAGGCGACATGAACTTCGTGACCCTGCTCGGAGAGACGGGCGAGCGTGCCTCCCATAGAAATTACGTCGTCGTCGGGATGAGGACTGAAAACTGCGACTCGCTTTGGAAACGGTCTGGAACGCTCCGGACGGGTATCGTCATTGGCGTCGGGCTTGCCGCCGGGCCAGCCGGTGATCGTGTGCTGCAACTCGTTGAAAACCCGAATGTTTATCCTGTTTGCCGAACCGGACTGTGCTACAAGTTCATCAAGTCCGTTATCGTTATAATCGCGCTCAGTAAGTTTAAGAACCGGTTTGCCAAGTTGCTCGCAGAGACTGAAAACCGCCCTTCTCGTCAGCTTGTTTGTCCAGTGAACAGTGCCTGTCAGCCATGGCGTTTTTATACGGGTCAGTTCGGAGGCGGCAGCAGCATCAAAGATAAATGATACGTTATGATGAGTTTGAAGTATTGACGCCGGCAGCATCTCGATAACAGAACCTTCCACTACCTGCTTCACAATCCTGGCTTTACCTTCGCCCCACGCCATGAGGATAATGCGGCGGGCTTCCATGATGGTAGCAATTCCGAGCGTAATGCCGTAGCCGGGTACGTTTTCTTCACCGAAAAAATTGCTCGCCGCGCTCATTCTCGTCGCATGGTCAAGAGTTATGAGGCGGGTACGGGAACTGAATATCGAACCCGGCTCATTCGCTCCTATCTGTCCCCTGCCGTCTAATCCAAGTAACTGTAAATCAATGCCTCCTGCAGATTTTATTTTCTCTTCATAATAATTGCAAAACCCTGCAACATCTTTTTTATCTATATCACCTTCAATCAGATGAATATTTTCCGGTAAAATATCTATCTCATTGAGAAGGTATTCGCGCAGACAGTTTGAGCGGCTCTGCATCACATCTTCCGAAACCGGAAAGTACTCATCTATATTGAATACCGTGACATTATTAAAGCTCAATTTGCCTTTTTTGTGCAGCGCAACAAGTTTTTCATACACTCCGGCTGCCGTCGATCCGGCTGTCAGCCCCAGCACGCACATTTCTCCCCGTTCCGTTTTATCCTTAATAAGAGCAGCAACCTGACGCGCAACAAGCTCCGTCGCTACATCAGAATCAGAAAACACAGACAGCGGAACTTTTTCGTATTTTTTATAGACCGTATTCATAACATTCAATTTTTTTCATTAACAAAGGTACGAAAAAACGGGCAAAATCAATAAATTTTTCATCAATATGCAGATTTTTTTAAAAAAACAGTAAAAAAATTTGGAAGTAAAAAAAAAAGAATTACCTTTGCAGTCGTTAAGAATAAAAAATAAGTGGAAACAATTTATTTATACAGCAAAAAAATTCGAAACGGGGAAAAACTTTCCGCCCATGGGGAAAAACTTTCCGCCCATGGGGAAAAACTTTCCGCCCATGGGGAAAAACTTTCCGCCCATGGGGAAAAACTTTCCGCCCATGGGGAAAAACTTTCCGCCCACGGGGAAAAACTTTCCGCCCATGGGGAAAAACTTTCCGCCCATGGGGAAAAACATTTAGCGACAGTTTTAAAGACATTACAAAATAACAAAATACATAATTATTCACCTCTAAAACCTCAAGGAAATGAGTAAACCTGATTACGTTCCTGCAAAGGAAGAGTTATTTAACGACTGGCAGTTTACCTTCAAAACGGTACTGACCGGCTATGGCGCCGAAGACTTCATGCCTCCCGCAAAATATCACGAGCTGATGCGGCTTGGCGATGATTACGACAAGAAATTCGCTATCGCGGAAAATTCATTGACCCGTAATTCGGTAACAATAAACGACCGGCAAAAATCACGGGCTGTCTATGAAAAATATATCCGTGACATAGTCCAGACATACCTCGTCAGAAATCCAAATCTGACAGACGGACAAAGAATAGCGATCGGCATACCGGTACATAAAACAACCCATACACCGGCTCCGGTTAACAATACAGCACCCGGCTTTAAGATCAAACTGCCGTCGCCGGGCGTAGTAGAAGTAAGTTTTTTCAACGCCGAAAACAACAAAATGGCGAAACCCGAAGGACAGCACGGCGCAGGCTTCGCGTGGGCGGTACTCGACAATCCCCCTTCGTCATACGAGGAACTGATTCACTCAGCGTTCGACACCCGTTCCCCCTACGTCTTTGAGTTTGACATAACTCACTCCGGCAGGCGCCTTTACTTCGCAATGCGCTGGGAAAACACGCGCGGCGTAAAAGGACACTGGGGAAAAATTGAGAGCACAATAATACCGTAGCATTGAACCTGGCAATTATAAATTCCTTTCAGGAAAATAAATGCCAACCTTGCGAACACCTGTACGATTATGGAGACTGCGCTATATCTTATTCCCGTAACGCTTGGAAATACAGGCATTTCAAAAGTCCTTCCGGAGTATAACAGATCCATTATTCTCTCCGTCAGATACTTCATTGTAGAAAACGAACGTACAGCCCGCCGCTTTCTGAAGCAGACAGAGCAAGCGATTGACATTGACAGCCTGACGTTTTATACACTCAACAAACACACTTCCCCTGCTGAATTATCAGGTTTCCTGACCCCGATAACGCAGGGGTTTTCTGTCGGAATAATATCCGAAGCAGGCTGTCCCGCTATTGCCGATCCGGGCGCAGAAATAGTATCCATAGCCCAGGAAAAAAACATCAAGGTAGTGCCGCTTGCAGGTCCGTCATCCATTCTTCTCGCGCTGATGGCGTCAGGTTTCAATGGACAAAATTTTGCCTTCAACGGCTATCTTCCTCTTGACAGTGCCAAAAGAATCAAGGCATTAAAAACACTGGAACAGCGAATTTACTCAGAAAATCAGGCGCAGATATTTATCGAAACCCCATATCGAAACAGCAAAATTATAGAAGACATTTTTCAAACCTGTCATCCGCAAACCAAACTCTGTATCGCCGCCGACATAACCCTTGATACGGAATGGATTAAGACAAAAACCATTACCGAATGGAAGACACAGTCCCTGCCCAGCCTTTCAAAGCGTCCCTGTATTTATGCCATTTATACCGGTCAGGATAATAAGAATCAGGCATTTGCCAATCTCAAAAAAAATATCTAACTTTGCACAATAAAAATCTTACCGATGGATCCCGATTATCTCGAAGAAAATTTAGAAAACGCAAACATAGCGAAAGAACATTCCGAATACAAAGTTCCCAATACAGACAGCAATTCGCGTTATGTACTGTCGGGAATGTATCAGGACTGGTTTCTCGACTATGCCTCGTATGTCATACTTGAACGCGCCGTTCCCCATATCGATGACGGATTAAAACCCGTGCAGCGGCGAATCCTCCACACAATGCGGCGCTTGGAAGACGGGCGTTACAACAAGGTAGCCAACATTGTAGGCGAAACAATGAAATTTCACCCGCACGGAGACGCCTCAATTGGCGACGCGCTTGTACAGCTCGGTCAAAAAGAACTCCTCATCGACTGTCAGGGAAACTGGGGAAATATATTGACAGGCGATGGAGCCGCAGCGTCCAGATATATTGAAGCTCGCCTCTCGAAATTTGCGATAGAAACTGTGTTCAACCCGAAAACAACCTTGTGGAAACAGTCCTACGATGGACGAAACAAAGAACCGGTTTCGCTTCCCGTTAAGTTTCCGCTGCTTCTGATGCAGGGCGTAGAGGGCATTGCAGTAGGACTGTCGTCAAAAGTGCTGCCGCATAATTTCAACGAACTCTTAGACGCATCAGTCGCCTGTCTGCAAGGAAAAGAATTTACGTTATATCCCGACTTTCAGACAGGCGGATTTGTAGATGTTTCGCGCTACAACGACGGAGAAAGAGGAGGTACGGTCAAGGTGCGGGCAAAAATCAATAAAATAGACAGCAAAACGCTGTCGGTAACTGAAATCCCTTTCGGAAGAACAACAACAACACTTACCGAATCAATACTGAAAGCAAACGAAAAAGGCAAAATAAAAATCCGCAAAGTAGATGACATGACCGCCAAAAATGCAGAAATAATCATCCATCTTGCCCCAGGCGTCTCGTCCGACAAAACCATCGACGCTCTCTATGCTTTCACCGACTGCGAAATAAGCATTTCGCCAAACTGTTGCGTAATTAAGGACAACAGACCGCACTTCCTTACAGTTTCCGGTGTCCTGCGCCACGTAACAGACAACACGCTACGCTTGCTGAAGCTCGAACTCGAAATAGCCCGCGGAGAATTAATGGAAAACCTCCATTTCGCCTCATTGGAAAAGATTTTCATCGAAGAAAGGATATATAAAGACAAGGAATTTGAAAACTCAAAAGACATCGACGCAGCTCTTGCGCATATAGACAGGCGTTTGAAAGAATTTTTTGCTGCAAACGCCCAGTTGACGCTCGTTCGCGACATTACCCACAATGACTTGCTCCGTCTGCTCGAAATAAAAATGGGGCGTATCCTGAAATTCAACAAAGAAAAAGCCGACAGCCTGATAGCATCTTATCATCAGCAAATCAAAGAAATAGACTACAATATCGAACATATAACTGATTTCACGGTAGAGTGGTTCGAAAAATTAAAGGAAAAATTTGGAAAAGACTGTCCGCGCCGCACTGAAATCCGCAATTTCGACACTATTGTGGCAGCTAAAGTGGTCGAGGCAAACGAAAAACTGTACATCAACCGCGACGAAGGATTTATAGGCTACAGATTGAAAGCCGCCGAATTTATCTGCAATTGTTCCGATATCGATGACGTAATCCTGTTTTACAAAGACGGCAAATATAAAATTGTGAAAATCAGCGAAAAAATGTTTGTCGGCAAAAACGTGTTATATCTCAACGTATTCAAACGCAACGACAGTCGTACTATTTACAACGTCGTTTACCGTGACGGCAAAACGGGACCGAGCTACATAAAGCGATTTCCCGTTACCGGTATCACGCGCGACAAGGAATACGACCTCACACAGGGCGCCACAGGTAGCCGAATCCTCTATTTTTCGGCAAACGCGAACGGTGAAGCAGAATCTATCCGTGTCATCCTCAAACCCAAACCCCGCCAGAAACTCTTAATATTTGACAAAGATTTCAGCGATATCCAAATCAAAGGGCGAGGAACGAGAGGCATTACGCTCACAAAGTCTGAAGTACATAAAGTTTCACTTAACAAAAAAGGCGGCTCAACGCTTGGCGGACGGCAGGTATGGTTCGACCCCGACGTGCAGCGCCTCAACTACGAAGGCAGAGGCAATCTGCTCGGCGAGTTTGGCGCCGATGACCTCATTCTCGTTGTCGAAGAAGGCGGAAAATTCTATACCACAAACTTCGATTCCACCAATCATTACGAAGGACAAATCCGTGTGATTGAAAAATTCAATCCATCAAAAATATGGTCGGCGGCATTGTTCGACAAAGACCAGCAGGGCTATCCCTACATCAAAAGATTCCCTTTCGAGGCAAGTATGAACAAAATTCAGAGTTTCACTGGTGATAACCTCGAGTCAACTCTCGTCCTTTTAAGTGACGAAGTTTTCCCTCGATTTGAAGTTACTTTCGGCGGCAACGATTCTTTCCGCGAAACGCTCGTCATTGATGTAGAAGAATTTATCGGAGTCAAAAGTTTGAATGCAAAAGGCAAACGCATCACAACCTGCGAAGTTGCCGAAATACGCGAACTCGAACCAGCACGCTTTCCCGAGTCCGAACAGGAAGAACTCACTGACGTTGATATGGACGTTGAAATTGAAGATGATGACGAAAAAACAGTGAATGAAGTTATCGATGAACTCACTGGACAACAGAGGCTTTTTTAAAATGATGTCGCTCTCTCTTTCCCTGCTCTCAGTGCTTTCAGATTGGTTTCTACT
This sequence comes from Dysgonamonadaceae bacterium, assembly GCA_031267615.1. Classification (GTDB taxonomy): domain Bacteria; phylum Bacteroidota; class Bacteroidia; order Bacteroidales; family Azobacteroidaceae; genus Azobacteroides. The sequence goes on along the minus strand of JAIRYM010000041.1, from coordinate 6,469 downwards.
ACCTCCTCGCCTTTACGCCTGAAAATGTTGCGGATACCGTTTTCGAGTTTGTCAAAACTGATGCCAAGATATGGCGAGGCGGCGCCAAGAAGTACAACATTGCTCGCGCGTGCAGCGCTTAAATCTTTTGCAATTTGTTCTACATCAATAATTACTTTATTAGGCAATCGCTTATATTCGGCAAGGATTTTTTCCATAGCAGGATAATCGGGAATATTCTCGAAAGGACGTGAATTAGTAACAATCCAGCCATCTTTTTTGAGATAAGACAGATGGCGCAACGCTTCCATTGGCTCAAGCGAAATAATTATGTCGGCGACGCCGAGAGGAATTAAATCAGACGCAACAGGCTCGGAACTGATGCGCAAATTAGACTGAACATCACCACCACGCTGACTCATACCGTGAACTTCCGATTGTTTCATATAAAGTCCGGCTTCAAGAGCAGCTTCGCCAATGACGGTTGCGATGGACAAAATGCCCTGTCCGCCTACGCCTGAAAGAATTATATCTGTTTTCATTTATTTTTGAATCTGTTTCATCAAAACGACTGTGCAAAGGTACATAAAAGTTTCGAATAGCTTTTTGTTGTTCCAATAAAAATGCTTAATTTTGCAATATGGCTACAATAAACGAGATCCAGGAAGAAATAATTGACGAGTTTTCAATTTTCGACGATTGGATGGATAAATATGCTCTGCTCATAGAAATGGGTAACTCTCTACCAACGCTTGATGCAAAGTACAAGACAAACAACAATTTGATAGAAGGTTGTCAAAGTCGTGTTTGGTTGCAAGCTGATATGGAAAACGGCACAGTAATGTTTCAGGGCGATAGCGATACGGTAATTGTCAAAGGCATTGTATCAATGCTTATTCGCGTATTCTCAGGGCATACGCCGCATGAAATTCTTGCTGCTGACTTGTATTTCATCAATGCAATCGGACTAAAAGAACATCTTTCACCTACACGCTCTAACGGACTTGTGGCGATGCTGAAACAGATGCGACTGTACGCAATGGCTTTTGAAGCGAAGAGCGAAATTTGACTGATGTGATGATTCACACCATAATTAAATATATAAACGGTAACGGTTTATTGTGTGAAAGCGATAAAGTTGTTGTCGGATTTAGCGGTGGTGCTGATTCCGCGGTGTTGCTTTATATATTGAATAAACTTGGTTATCATTGCATTGCAGCGCATTGCAATTTTCATCTGCGAGGAGACGAATCGAATCGAGATGCTAAATTTTCTGAAACTTTTGCTAAAAATCTGAATATAAAGTTTTTGCAGAAAGAGTTTGATACACTTGCTTTTGCCAAAGAACAAAAGATTTCCTTAGAGATGGCGGCTCGAGATTTGCGCTACAGATGGTTTGAAGAAATACGACTGTCGGAAAACGCTGTCGCAATCGCCGTTGCTCACCACAGCGATGACAGTATTGAGACGATGTTGCTAAATCTTATTCGAGGGACAGGCATACGAGGATTAACAGGTATTCATTCTCACAACGGTTTAATTATCCGTCCGTTACTGTGTGTATCAAAAGCGGAAATTCTGCGATATGCTCAAACAGAAAAGATTGCCTATATTACTGATTCAACAAATTTTCAAGATGAGTTTACACGAAATAAGATACGACGGCAACTGCTGCCATTGCTCGAAACACTGAATCCATCAGTCAAAGCAAGTTTGCAAGCAACAATGAATAATCTTTCGGAAACGGCAAAAATATATGAAGCCCATATTGAAACTGCACGAAAAATTGTGTTTGACGAGAAAAAAGGCAAAATCAACATTCCGTTGTTAAAAACTTTTCCTTCACCAAAAACTGTTCTGTTTGAAATACTTAATGGTTTTGGTTTTAGCAGAGATATTGTTGCTGCTATTTATGATTCTATTGACTCTCAATCGGGTAAAACGTTTTATGCACCTGCAATGCGACTTGTAAAGAATCGTAACGCTTTTCTTCTTTCCCCGCTCAAAACGGAAAATAATAATGAATATTTGATTGAAGAAAACTGTAACAATATTGATACGCCATTAAAAATGACTGTTTCTTGCGTTGACTATGATAATTCATTGATAATAAGCAAGGAAAACAACGTTGCAACTCTTGACAGGAATAAATTGCAATTTCCGCTTGTTTTGCGGCGATGGCGAGCCGGCGATAAATTTATTCCTTTTGGTATGAATGGGTTTCAAAAATTAAGTGATTTTTTCAATAACAACAAAATAAGCCTTCCTGAAAAAGAAGAAATTTGGGTATTGCAGTCTGCTGAAGATATTGTTTGGATAGTCAATCATAGAATCGACAATCGCTTCAAAATTGAAAAATCAACTACAAAAACTGTAATTTTGGAAACTATTAAACAGTTGAATGAAATAGGTGGATGTAAATACTCGTAAGTACCCATAAAAAATTAGTTTTTATTAAAAATATTTGGGTGTTATAAAGATTGTTATTAACTTTGCCACGGAGATATTTTTTAAAAAATCTGATGAATATAGCGCGATTTAAGGCAATTTTTAATTTTTTAGTGATTTGTTCCGCTAAAATTAACGATAAAGTAGTACTGCAATGCGATGGCAATAACGGTACTTGCAGTGCGACAATCAAAAAATGGGGTCAAACTGCATCAGTTGATTGTAGTGGACAAAAGGTCGATGTTGCAGATTAAATACAAACATGAAAACGAGGTAGTTTTAAAACGACTACCTCGTTTTTTATAATAATTACATATTATGAAAACAGCCACATTTCTATTCGCGCTAATAATTCTGTTATTTTCGGGGTGTAAAAAACAGGACGCTAATACTTTCCTCATAGATGACACGATTAAGTCACATTCCAAATCTTTAAAAATTGACACTGTACAATTGTTTGAAGAATTAATTTATGCAAAATCTTTTTTTGTATATCAAGACAGTGTTTTAATTGTAGAAAACAACAGATATTCGGGTGTCTTTTTTATTGAATTTTATGATATAAGATATGGAACTCTGTTAGCGAAGTTATTCTCTCTTGGAAATGGGCCAAATGAGATGTTGGGAACACGAGTTACAATACAGGATAATATCATGACGGTTAATGATTTCAGGAAAGACCAGGTAGCCTTTGTTAATATAGACTCGGTCTTGCATTCTACTTCGTATTTACCTCAGGTTATAAGGCACTATTCGGATTCGCCCACTGCGGTAAGATATAAAGAAGGGTTAATCTTGATGGAGAATCCCAATTGCTTCAAGAATAAGGAACTTGGGATTGACCAGAAAGCTCCACGTTTTATTGTTACACAGGACAAGCAGCCTTATATTGAAAGTAATATTTATCAATATTATACATTCAATGTTGCTCAAGGGGAAATTCTCATAAGTAATGTATATAACAGAATAATATATGCAGATGGCAATCTGCCAATTCTGGAAATATATGACTATGATAGAAATTTAATTAAAACGGTATCAGGTCCTGACAAATTGGATGTAAAATATGTTGTTAGAGACAATGAAGTGATATTTTCCAAGAAGATTCCTTACACCTATCTCCATTTTTGTACCAAAAATGAGTACATTTATTTTACCTACATAGGTGATTTTTTAGTGCCCAGGAAAAATAGAGAGGAAGACTTGCCCTGTTATTTATTTAAGTTCGATTGGGAAGGCAACATAGTTGACAGTTATTATGTTGGAAGATATATTACAACTGTATCTGTAAGTTCCGACGGAAAAAGTATCTACGCAACAGCTTTTAATAAAGAAAATAATCCGTTTTTAATTAAATTACAGTTAGATGAAAACTAAAATATTATTTTTCACTTTATTGACTCTGCTTGTGTCCTGTAATCGAATAAAGGACAGAGAAAAAGAAAAAGACGATAAGAAAATAGAGGTACTGAACACTTTTATTAACAATTCAGATAAAGCCGGTATTTTAAAATATGATACGGCTGTTTATAAAATCGAAGCACTGACATTTGGGTGGTGAAAGAGCAGTAATATACATACTGCACTTGTCTATTTGGTAAATTCTGAATGTTCTATATGTATAGGTACATTGATTGAATTTCTACTTCTTTTAGATCAAACCGGGCAAAAAATACCAGTGATAATAATTTTGGAAATTGGCAATAAGGAAATATTTGACTATTACATAGGACAATGCCAATTTTCTGATAATATTAAGGTGTATTATGTTGAAAATTCTAATAATGAATATGTTGTCGGAAGGTTAGAAGATCACAATGGAGAAATATTTTATCTTTACGAAGACAAAATTATAAACAGTCTTAATTTTGAACTTTTATCTCATTGATTGTATGTGCAAGAGTTTTTTGATATGGCAGTATATTGTTATGCTAATATTAAGAATAATAACGTACAAATGTTAAAAACACATAGAAAATGCAGATTTCTTCAATAATATTTGGTGGATTGAAAAATATACTTACCTTTGCGGAATTAAATTTAATTTATAATTTTATGACAAGAACAAGTATTTTTAAGACATTAGGGCTTGTGTTAATCGCAGGTTTGGCAATAGTGAATTTCACTATTGGAAAGAAAGACTACAATAACCAAGGTTTTTCTTATGTAACTCTCAAAAACATTGAGGCGTTGGCAACAGAAAGTGGAGAAAGTAGCGGAAGTAAAAAATCATGTTTTAAGACTGTAACTGAAGCTCCAAACGACAATAGCCTTGCGATATCGGTTACTAAGTGTAGCTCATGTAAATCTGTTTGGGCAACATCATCCTCAGACTCAGATAAATGTGAGTGAAATCAATAAAATTGTTTATGGACAAATAAAAGTCCATAAACAATTTTTATAATTAAACGTATAATAAAAAATACTTGACTTATAATTTTTTCTTAATGAGAACGATAATTTTTTTCTTAATTTTTCTTGTATTTATCTCTTGCAGGAAGAAGACAGACAGTAATATAGAATTTGAAATAACGGATTTCCCGGTAGAAAAAAATATAGAATCCGAAGTGATGACAGTTCCCCCTGTTCTGCTTGCTCCTGAAAATATGTGTATTTCGGATAATAAGTTAATTATTCTCTCAACAAAGAAAGATACATTAATTGATGTTTTCCAATTACCCGAATGTAAATACCTGTTTAGCGATGGGATCAAAGGGGCAGGTCCCAATGATTTACCCATAGATATTGACCCTAAATTCATTCAGGCAGAGGAAGACGTATTTCGTATTTTTTCCCCATTGGGCTACATAAAGGAATATACTATTAATAATAATAAAATTGTTGACCGTAAGAAACAGAAAATAAATACAAAATACCTTGATTATCCTGTAAATGGGTTTAAAATATTAAGCGACAATTTATTTATTTGTACAACAGGGATAAACGATAATCATAATTTTGAATTTGTCCAAATAAACAGCGATACCGGTGAGAATCATTTATTCGGTTCTTCTCCTGACTGGATCAATAATCAATGGGTAAAAGGAATGGAACCGTTTGTATATGTTAAAAATACAGTTGTTCATCCAGACGGAACTAAATTTGCTTCTTTTTATGGTTTTTTTAAACGCTGGCGTATCTATGATGCTAAAACAACTCAACTGATACGGGATATTTCCGTTCATGTTTCTCCTTATTCCAAAGAGGTAGAAGAGGATATTCTTGACAGAACAGTATATTACAGAGGTTATCCCCGCGCTTCTGAAAAATATATTTATGCGCTGTGTAAAAATCAGAAATATGGATATAATTCTAACGAAAATACAGAATTACAAGTCTGGAACTGGGACGGAAATCCGGTCGCAATTCTCAATCTGAATCATAAGATAGATTTATTTGCGGTATCGGAAAAAGAGAAAAGAATTTACGCACTTAACAGGAACGAGGGGCACGAAGATAAAATATATGTATATACAATTCCCGTATTAAATTAACTAAACGTTGGCTTTGTTTAGCACCCCGAGAGTCCTAAAGATATGTATAGATCAAAAGAGTTATGCAAACACCGCATAGTTATTTTATAGCCATGCGCGATCCACGAGTAGATAGGTGCAAAGAACATTTGATGGAGGACATTATCTTTATCACGATTTCCCCCCCCAAAAAATTTTGCTCTATTTATTATTGTCATTTATTTTCGGTAACCTCTCCGGTTACTGTAAGACGGACAGGCGAAGTTGTTGCGTTGCAATAAACTTCTAAGGTCTTGTTGAAACGCCCTGTTTCTTCCGGCGTCATTTCGACTGTGACTGTTGCTGTATTATCCGGCTCTATGGGGTGTTTATCCCACGAAACATGCGTGCAGCCACATGATGCCGTTACGCGATTTATGATCAGTGGATTGTTTCCCGTATTTTTTATTGTGAAAACAGACATGTTTTTAGTTCCTTTCTTTATCCTGCCATAATCAAAAACCGTATTTTCGGTTTCGATGTCGGTCAGGGATACTCCCACTTCGGTTTTGCCGCCTGAAATTATTTTT
>JAIRYM010000118.1 GCA_031267615.1 Dysgonamonadaceae bacterium | reverse complement strand
AAATTCTCCGTCAATAAGGGGAAGAATGTCTTCGACGGAACGTATCACGTAAATATCAGGCTCTCCCTTAGCTGGGGACTTCCATCCGCAGCCTTCCGGCAAAGAAAAATCAGTTGCCTGAATTTCTACAGGGTATACCTGCTGCGTTGCCTGATCTTTGGCATTGATGTCTTGTGATAAATCACCTGACAAATCAGCGTTATTGTCGCATCCAAAAGACAACGCAAAAAGACTGATAAATAATGCTGTTCTAATAATTTTGGTTTTCATAACTGTAATTTTTTAATACATTAAATATTTATTGTGAAAAATTTCATGATGTGAAATTACAAAGGATATTTTAAACCACCAAACTTTTTCTTAAAAATTTAAAGATTCTTTGTAAAAATATTTAAAACTCGATATAATTAGGAAAAAAGTTATGCAAAGTTTTCTCAAAAATACTGTCGGTAGGATTCGCAATGCCGGGGATCAGCTAGTCAGGGATAAGTTTGACCATAGAAAGTGTCCATCTCTTTTTCGTGATTTCTAAATATCAAAAAAAGATTGTACATTTGCAACTTAATTAAAACAAATTAAATGCAGCAAATAATTGACAAAGTAAAAGTTGGATTGATTCAGCAATCAAACAGTGAAAATTTTCTGGCAAACCGAGATAAACTGATTGTCAATATCCGTGACTGTGCGGGCAAGGGAGCGCAGTTAATTGTTTTGCAGGAACTGCATAACTCGTTGTATTTTTGTCAAACAGAAAATACTGACAACTTTTCGCTGGCAGAAACAATTCCGGGACCTTCTACCGAAATGTTTGGTACCCTTGCTCGCGAACTCGGAACTGTTATTGTTTTGTCGCTGTTTGAAAAACGGGCAAAAGGTCTGTATCACAACACTGCTGTTGTGATTGAAAAAGATGGGACAATAGCGGGAAAATATCGTAAGATGCATATTCCTGATGATCCTGCATATTATGAAAAATTTTATTTTACGCCCGGCGACTTGGGTTTTACTCCAATCAAAACGTCTGTCGGTATGCTTGGTGTACTTATCTGTTGGGACCAGTGGTACCCCGAAGCCGCTCGCTTGATGACTCTTGCAGGCGCTGATATGTTGATTTATCCTACAGCTATCGGATGGGAATCGTCAGACACAAAAGCCGAACAGGAAAGACAATACAATGCGTGGCTACTTGTTCAACGCGCTAATGCTATAAACAACGGACTACCTGTTATCGCAGTGAACAGGGTAGGGGATGAGCGCGATACTTCGGGACAGACAGGCGGAATACGATTTTGGGGAAGCAGTTTTGTTGCCGGACAGCAAGGCGAAATCATTGCACAAGCATCTTCTGATAAGGAAGAAAACATTTTTGTCGAAATTGATATAAAACGAACAGAAGAAGTGCGCCGATGGTGGCCCTTTCTTCGCGACAGAAGAATTGATTCCTACAAAGATTTAACAAAAAGGTTTATTGACTGAAAACCATATATTTTTACCTTTCAGGATACAGAGATTCCCACCATTCGGGCTGTCCTTTCAACCAGCGGGCAAACCATGCATATATTGTACGGTTCCAAGCCAGACGTTTTTCTTTTGCCAGAATATGATGATTTTCGCCGTCTATCGTAACTAATTCTACTGTCTTTCCCAGAATTTTCAGAGCATTAAACATCTGAATACTCTCACCAACAGGAACATTTGTATCAGCAGTTCCGTGAAGCAGCAGCAACGGAGTTGTTATTTTATCGGCATTAAAAAGAGGACTTTGTTCGACATACATTTTTGGATTGTTCCAAGGATAACTGAACGCGCTCGCTGTACTGCTGTACGCGTATCCCCAGTAACCTTCGCCCCAATAACTTGTTATGTCGCTGATTCCTGCGTGTGAAATAGCTGCGGCAAAAATATGCGTTTGCGTTTGCAGGTACTGTGTCATAAATCCGCCGTAAGACGCACCAATACAGCCAACTTTCGCGCTGTCAACAAATGAATGTTCGCGCCAGAATTTTTGTGTCCCTGTGATAATATCGTCTGCTGTCTGTTTTCCCCAAGCGTTCACGTGGCGAGCGGCAAATTCTTGTCCAAAACCTGTTGTACCCGAAGGTTGCACCACATAAACTACATAACCGAGAGCAGCATAAACCTGCAATGGATAATTGGATTCAAAACCGCGTTCAGTAGGTGCAGTACCACCATAATAATAAACTATCATCGGATATTTCTTCCCTTCCTGAAAATTGTATGGAAGAAAATAATAGCCTTCTATAACAGTGTCGTCTGTTGACGTGAAATTCCAGTCGGTAACTTTGCTCAACTGTATTTCGTCGAGTTGAGTTCCAAATGGGTCAAAAAGCAGCGTTGTTTTATTTGTTTTCAGATTGTAGGCATAAAGTCGGTATGCGTTATTCGTTCCTTGTCCTTGAAAAATGGCAATCGGCGCTTGTTCAGCTACACGGAACCCACGAACAATATCTTCCTGTAAATTAAGTTTGCGAAAATCGTCTTTTTGGAGATTATAAACATAAACCTGCTCGCGGTCTTTGTCTTCTACCGAAAAATAAATCTGTCCATCGTATTCAGCCCATTGTGCACCATTTACATTAGGATTAAAGTTTTTTGTTATCGGTTTAATATCAAAAGTCTTTCTGTCGAGAATGAACGCCTGATTGTCGTAAGCATTAGAAATTTGTCCTGCTTTAATGTTAAGTCCAATACCACCAAATGCTTCGCCGCTACCTGTTAAAAGCAGTTTCGCTCCATCAGGTGAATATTGAACTCCACCGATAAACGCGTCTGTCAAAAGAGAATCCATCTTGAGCGTTGCCAAATCAAGTTCGTAAAGTGTGTTATTGCCAAAAGGACGTTCTGTCATTATTTCTTCATGTTTGATTATTAGTGCTTTGCGGCTGTCAGGACTTATATCTGCCCACGAAACGCTTGTGTGTCCAAAGGTGATGCGCTGGGCTGTATTTGTTTCAAAACTGTAGAGCCAAAGTGAACGGCGTCCTCGATATGCACCTGAACGGTCGCTTGGAGACAGCACTCGCTTCACGTCGCCTTTATCGGCAGGGATTTCTTCCCGTTTGCTGTAAAAGAGAAATTTCCCGTCATTGGACGAGCGGAAACTTTCTGTAGGAATATTGGTTGCTATAAGCGTTTCAGACATTGAAGGAACATCTAATGTATATAAATCGCGTCCATCATCGTTTTGGCGGGTAAAAATCAGTCTGTCTTCGCCGTGTGCCCATCTTGGCGAAACGCCTTGCAGGAAAACATAAAAAGTACGATTGGCAGACATTTCGCGAAGTTCGAGCGTTGATATGCTTTTCCCGTCTGCAAAAGTTTTTGTACTTCCCGTGATAAAATATTTTCCACTTGGCGAGATGCTACTGCCCCCCGACAGGCGATTGCCTTCTATAATGTCGTTGATAAAAATTCGCCTTTTTGCTGTCGTCGAAACAGTGATTTGTGCTAAAGAATCTTTTGTGGAAGCAATAATTTCTGTTTTCAACTGCGAATTTTTATTGTCTTTGCTATCAATAAGCCGTTTAATTACAACTTCATAGCGACGGGGTTCCAACGTCATATCAACAGAAATAGATTTTGCTTTTGAGAGGCTGTCTTCTGTTGTTTCTTTTGTTTTTTCGTGTTTCCCGTTTATGTAAACTTCAAACATATCATTTGACGTGACTGATAGATTAGCCTTGCAATATCTGTCTGCATCAACTGAAAATGCAAGAATTTGAAGTGCTTTTTTGTTTTCCCCGTTTTTAAAAGAGGGCAGGGTAGCGATACTGTTTTCATCGGCATTAAGCGCTTTTTGGTTACGCAGTACGGATTTGAAATCAACAGGGCTTTTCAACAAGGCTTTTTCTTCAAACTTTTTCTTCTCTACGTCTGTACTATCGATTATAATTGGCGTCCAAATGGGGATTTCATTTGAAATAAGATAGTTAGAAATTCGAACAGTGTCGCTTGCAAAGGTATTTAAACTTGAGAGAATAAATGCAACAGCATAAAAAATTTTTTGCATATTTAAAATATAAAATTTTATTTTTAATAATGTTCCCCGCAATTGACTGTGAACATTGTGATGCAAAGGTAGTAATTTTTTCTATGATGACAATACTTCAATCTGTTGACGTATTGATTCTTCATGAATCGCTTCAAGCATTATCTTCATAAAGTTTTCACCGATGCCCATTTTTTCTGCCTGTCCGATCCGGTTTTCAAGTATTTCATCGTAACGCACAGTTTGCAGAACAGGCATATTGTGTTCTTTTTTATACTGTCCGATTTCGCGGGAAATACGCATGCGTTTTGCAAGAATACCAAGCAAATCAGCGTCGATTTCGTCAATCTGCTGTCGCAATTGCACTAGGTTTTCTGTTGTATGTTTTGTTTCGCGAACAACAAGCATATTGAGGATATACGACAAAATGTCGGGTGTGATTTGCTGTTCTTTGTCACTCCAGGCTTCGTCCGGACTGCAGTGTGATTCGATAATCAATCCGTCATAATTCAAGTCTAATGCTTGCTGACACAGAGGTGCAACGAGTTCGCGCTTGCCGCCGATATGACTTGGGTCGCAAATCAGTGGAATGTTTGGAAATCTGCGTTTTAATTCGATAGGAATGTGCCAGGATGGCAAGTTGCGGTAGAGTTTTTTGTCATAAGTGCTGAAACCTCTGTGTATAACGCCGATTTTGCGGATACCTTCATTGTATAGCCGTTCGATGGCGCCAATCCACAGTTCCAAATCGGGATTGACAGGATTTTTTACAAGTACCGGTCCGTCGAATCCCGATACTTTAAGAGCTTCGGCGATTTCCTGCACTGCAAAAGGATTGACAGATGTGCGTGCGCCGAGCCACAGAATGTCAATCCTGTGCTTAACTGCTTCAAAGACGTGGTTTTTGTTTGCTACTTCGGTGCCGACATACATTCCTGTTTCGCGTTTCACTTCTTGCAGCCACGGCAGTCCTGAAACTCCAATGCCCTCAAAACCGCCAGGTTTGGTACGTGGTTTCCATATTCCTGCCCGAAAGATTTTATTGCCTTTTTCTGCCAGTGCAACAGCGGTTTTCATCACTTGCTCTTCTGTTTCTGCGCTGCACGGTCCCGCTATTACGAGTGGGCGTTGAGCATCTACGCCGGGCAGCAAAATTGATTGTAGTTCCATTTTGATATATAATTAATTGTCAAAAAAAAATCCTGCCTTCTACAAGACAGGATTTCTTCATATTGTTAAATTTGCATTTATTACACAAAATCCTGTCTTACTTTCTGCCAAAAGTAAAAGTAGGAATATGTAAAATAAAACCGGTTCATAAGAATTTTTTTGTTATTAAAAACGCTGCAAAGATAAGTATTATTTTTTTAAAACAAGTGTTTTTTGATTTTTTTTTTAGCAATGAACTTTTTTTTCAAAAATGCTTGCCGTTTTGTTGATTTCTGCATCGTTCCGGTTGTATTTTCCCTATTATATAATGTGTAGCTGATTTTGGATAATAAATCACCGGTTTTTTGATGCATATCATCGAAAATACGCGGAATATCACCGGTGGTATGCGGCTCCGACACGAAGCTATGCGGCTCCGACACGGTGGTATGCGGCATATACACGTGTCTGCGTCGCTCCGACACGTGTCTGAGCGCTGGAAGCTCGTGTCTGCGTCTCTCCGACGCGTGT
>JAIRYM010000092.1 GCA_031267615.1 Dysgonamonadaceae bacterium | reverse complement strand
TGAGCTTTGTTTCAAAGCATTTTCCAATGAGAACTGTTGACTTGTTTACTCATTTTTGAGTTTACAGTAGCGGAGACTGTTCAGGCTTTTCACCCGATTCCCTTTTCAGCGTTTGTCCTAATAGAACGAAACGCCACCAAAACAGTGGCAAAGGTAATATATTTTTTTAATACAGCAGGCTGCCCTTTTGAGACAGCCTGCTGATAATAAAGTTAAAATATTTTTGCCGCCTCTACCTGCAAACAACCCGAAACCCATAGTAGGAGAGCCGGAAATACGGGTTGCCGTAGTTCCGGTACGAAACGCGGCAGGCGTCAGCGTCATCGTACCAGCCGCCGCCGCGAAGAACGCGGGAGGAACCAGAAGTAGCACCTGTAGGATTATCGGTATCGAAAGTACTGTAATTCGCATACCAGTCCCAGCACCATTCCCAAACATTGCCGGACATGTCATACAGACCAAGAGCGTTGTAATATTTGGTCTTGACTGCCTTGGTACCGTAAGTGGCAGTGCCACTATTACCGTTATTGCCGCTGTACCAGCCATAGTTAGCAAGAGCATTACTGCCCGAGTAGTAATAATCTTTTTCGCTGCCTGTTTTGGTTGGACTCTTCTGTCCTCCGCGCGCTGCGTATTCCCACTCTGACTCGGTGGGAAGGCGATAACCGTCGGCAGTGAAATCGCAGGTAAAGTTCGTATTCCAGTAAGTATAATTCTTGTGGAGTGTACTGTTCGGTATTTCTTCGCTGTTATATGCCAGGGCTACCAACTGGTCTGCTGTAACCGGACTGGCGCCTCCAATGCTGTAACACGGCGTCTTATTTTCTAATTTGCTTAACTTGTTGCAAAAGATTACTGCGTCATACCAACTTACACGCTCCGCAGGTTTGGAGGATGAGGGCGCGTAATCTGGATCAGTAGAACACTGAAAATTAGAAGGGTTTATTTCCATCACATGTTCGTACTGAGCCTGAGTGATCGGCGTCTTGCTCATGTTAAAAGTGCTGATATTTACTAAATGACTGCCGGTTGTAGCGGCAACATTGGTTCCACCACCGTCGGTAGCGTTCTGCAAGGCTGCGCCAATGGTATAACTGCCGCCTTCTACGGGAAGCATCTTTGGCTTCAGAAACGAAGCAGGGTAATAGTACTTTACGCTTATATTGGCTGGCATCCGTGTAGTGGAAAAGGTGACGCTGTTGCTGCTCCTCTTGCCCTGAGAAGCTGTGCCGTCAAAGAACTCGTACTTTACTGCGTTATTGTCCGGGGCGGTAAAGGTCTGGTTGTCGCTTGTTGTTATGCCGCAAGAGATGGCGGAGAGCGGTTGGGGCACAGGGGTCGGGGTGTTGTTGTAACATGCCTGTATCCATTCTACTCCGTTCCACGTTTCTACGCACTCGGTGTCTGTGTTGAAGATCTGCAAGCCGAGAGCTTCTGTTTCGTGGCCTGCAAAAAGACTGACAAGCGCGTCACGCTGGTCGGTGTCAAGCTGCGGCAGTCGAAGACCTCCTGTGTTGCTGATCAATTCGAGTACTGAAAATGGCTGCGGATCGTCAAGAGACCCGATTGTTACCTGCGCCTCAGCGCAGTTTGCGCCCAACATGATGAACGCGGTGATGGTGTAAAGAATCTTTCTCATTTTGTGTATAAAATTTATATTGTTTAATAAGGATAATTTATTTGCACAGGAAAAAAGTTTCATGAAAACGCAGAAACCCCCTGAAAATATTTCAAGGGGGGTAATTGTTTTTGGGTTTATTTTATTATACTTCGACGCGCGTGTACACACGCGCGTAACTTTGGTTAGTATATTGTGTGTGTGTTTAACAAAATATCCGAGACCGCCAAATAACTGGCGGGGAATAATGCGATATTTGTATTTATTTTTCTCATTACGGGGGCAAAGGTAAGGTAAAAAAATTAAACTGCCAAAAAATTTTGAGGTTTTTACGGCTTGTTCACGGCGTAACATTTATTTTTTCTTCCCAACACCCATAAACAGAGGCAAGAATCCAAATAGCCCTACAAGCGACATTATCAAACCGCCAATAGTTCCAGCCGCCAGCGGAAACCAAAACGACTCCCGCTCACCTATCATAAATGGAATAAATCCCAAAACAGTCGAAACAACAGTCAAAAATATCGGGCTGATTTTGTGATTCCAGGCTTTGACGTAGGCTGCAAGCGGGTCGATATGCGGACGTTTCCTGCGGATATTATCGTATTCATTTAATATATAGATATTGGCATTGACGGACAGACCGCAAAGCAGAATGAACGAGGCAAATCCACCTTCGTCAAAACGAAGTTTGAATAAATAAAACGTCAAAAATATGCCGATAAAGGAAATAGGAATCACAAAGATGACTGTAAACGGGATTTTCAGGGAGTTAAACAAAATGCTGCACATAAAATAGATGATTACAAAGATAAGAAACAGCAACCAGTACTGGTGACTCGTCCCGTCATTCCAACTCCACCACGACTGACCTGCTCTGACTATCGAATATCCCATCGGCAAGCGATTTTGTATCTCTTCTATGTCTTTTTGCAAAACATTATTGCCCTGCTCATACGACCCGATGTAATCATATTGAACACAAAGCCGGTACTGCTGATTTTCTTTTACAATATTTCGCGGCGCCTGAATGCGGTCAATGCTCGCAAGGTCTCCGAGTTTAAATTCGCGGTCTGCGGAAGCCCGCCCCGGATTGTTTTTCAGTGACCAGATATCGTATTCTTCTGCGCGACGTGAAACTAAATTGATTTTTTCATCGCCGTATTCACCTGCAATTGTGCCAATCATCACCGGTCGCTGAAACATTGATGATGCAGCTGACGAAAGATTCGAGGCAGTGATGTTTTCATCAGCCATTCGAGGCGTATTCAACTTAAATATAAATTCTTCATAGTCGTCCTTGTAATAACTGAACTGCGAATTTATTATTACTTCCTTTATCCTTCGATGCTGCAACAGTTTTTCTTCAACCGCTTCAGCGTGCTGCCAAAGTTCGTCGTAATTGTAGCCGTAAAGATTGATGCGGTATTGTCCCGCAGATTCTGAAACATCATTGGAAAAGCCGTCGCCTAATCCCTGAACGCTCCAACTGCCGCCACCGAGTTCCGTAGCGCGGCGAATTAACTCGTTTTTCAGAGTATAAGGGAATCCGCTGCGTGCATTTTTCTTTGGAAAATAAATGGTTATGCTTGCACGGCGAATTTGTACGCTTGTCGTGAAAAGTTTGATCTCCGATTTGTATTCGCTGATAAAGCTTTCCATTTTCTGCACGAGTTCGTTCATCTGCTCAAGTGTCGAGCCGTTGGGCAAGGTGCCTGCTATGAAGATAGTAGTCTCTTCGCGACCGCTGCCGCCGAAAGAGTTGTATCTGCCGCCTTCCGATACTTTTTTCGCGAAAAGCCGCATCGTGCCGCCAAGACAGACGTCGGTTACCGGCTTTATTTTTTCTTTGTAAACCTGCGAACCTAAAGTTTTATTAAAAGATTCTGCCCAAAATGTATTGCCGTCTATTTTGTCCGGTATTAAATATACGGGAAGACCAAACGCAAGGACTAAGACCGTGCAGAGTGGGACTTTCCAACGCCATGCGAATCTGCAAAACGCGGAATAAAACTCATTAAAATTAAAGTTGATTTTATTTTTCACAGTTGCGACCATTTTTCTTATGGCTGATGGTATTATTTTCGCAGTCGCAGGTTTTTTGTTTGTGCGTTGTTTCCTGATAATTTTTAATTTTTCTATTAAAGCAGGAACTAAAAACAGGGCTATCGTGAGAGAAACCGCAAGATTTACTATAATAACCTTTGCAAAATCGGTCAGATTAAGTCGAATTCTTTCGTCGAGGAAGAAAATGATTACCATTGATGCAATAGTGGTAAGCGTTGCGGCAAGAATCGCAGGATAAGCCGCTCTGTTTCCTCGCCGGATGATCTGGTCCGCCATAACTATGGTATTGTCAATAACCAGCGTGAGAGAAATCGTGATGCCTGCCAGCGAATAGAGCTGAATCTCCATTCTCCCGAGATAATAAAATATTACGGCGACGGCAAGGTTGATTATTAACGAGGAGGCGATAAGAAGTAAATATTTAAAGCTTCTGTAAATGATTAAAACCAGAACTAATAAGATGATAAAGGTGAGTCCGCTGCGGAAGTATACTTTGTTTAATTCTTCGTCGATGTATTCCGTTGCGTCGTATTGAAGGTGAGTTTCATAGCCGGCGGGAAATTGCGATGAAACGCGATGCATGGTGTTTTTGCACTGAGATCCGAGATCGAGCTGATTGGCTGATTCTTCTGCCGTTACGTTGATCGTGATGGAGTTAAGACCGTTGATGCGGGAATAGCCGGACGGCTCTTCTTCCTGATGCTTGATTGTTACAAGCTTCTGCAAGGGAAGCGCGGACATTGTACCTGTGTCAGTTCGCCCCTTGCTGACCGGAACCTTCATCTGCATGAAATCATCTATGTCGCTGTAATCGACCGACGGAACGAAGGCTATTCTGACCCACTCCCCGGTTTCGCTTTCCCTTGCTGTCCCTAATTCCCCCCGCGCAAGATATTCATTTATTGACTTCTGAATACTGCCTGCAGAGATGCCGAGAGCCTCCAACTGACGATGGTCATATTCGAGACGCCACTCCATTGGCATCGCGCCGTTGACTTCTACTTTAGCAACGCCCGCGATTTTTGAAAGCTCGGGTTTTATTATACTTTCAACATACTTCTGAATCAGAATCGGGGAAGACGGAGCATTGACAGTGTAGGTGAGAAACGGACGCGACGCTTCGTTGTCAGAACGGGACTGCGATATACTTGGATAGGAAACGGTTGCGGGAAGAAAAGGCTTGGTTTGCCGAATCACATTGGAAACTTCAAATCGGGCAGCGTCAAGGTCGGTATTTTTATCGAAATCTATGCTGATATAACCGCTCGTTCTGGACGACGTCGAGGAAATGTTTTTCACTCCCTCTATGCGGCTCAGCATCGCCTCGAGTTTTGATGTAGCCTCAGTTTCGATAACTCTCGGGCTGCTGCTGCGCATCGAAAAGTGTACTCCGATGTGAGGCAATTCCTGCGATGGCTTTAACTTTACAGTCAGCCGGGGAATCAGCACCGCGCCTGCTATTGACAGCACGACGAAAGACAGGATGATTGAAAAGGAAGATATTTTCATATAATATTAATTGAGTGGTTTCAACAATGTTTCTTGTTTTCTTCGACCGCAAAGGTACAATATTTTTACGTTTATACCATCAAAGACACATATCTTTTGCACAAATTTTTAATGTATTTACAACAAAGGTTTCCTTACGCATCGAATCTTTGATCTGTAAAAAATTACTATCTTTACGCCGTAAAAAAACGAACAGCAGAATGAATGAACTGTACACTATAATATCTATTTTCGTGACCGGCGGACTGATGCTCGCCACAGGAATGATATTCATTTTCACCGTCATACCGGAAAGACCGCTGTTAAGTAACTACCGAAAAGCGCGGTCTATGATGTCCGTAGCCTGTTTCTTCTTTGCCGCCGCCGGAATAGCAGAATACCTGCTTCAAGACCTGTCGCCGTCCGCCGGCAATATTTCACTCATGCAGACAGTTACGCTTGCAATCGCCGCATCACAGGCACTGCTGTTTACATTTGCAATGCTTTCGCTGCTGAATGTACAATTCCCTGGATGGCGTTATATATTTAGCGAAGCGTCTTTCGTACTGCTGTTTATTGTCGCTGTCTCCGCTGCATACATTTTCTTACCCGATAGCGTATTCAAGATTGCATTTTACGGATTTGCATCGCTGTATGCTCTCTTGATGGCGCATTACACATTCCTGTTTATAAAAAATTACCGTCGCTTCCGCACGCAGATGGACAATTATTTCTCCGACGTCGAATCAGGACGCATGCGCTGGATAGCATTTTCATTTTTTGCCGCATTAACAGTAGGAGTCACCGCTCTGCTTTCCTCCATCTTCATGTCCACACTTGTCGCGCTGATATTTGCAGTCATATTTGATACATTTTACATATATTTCGCTGTCCGGTTTATCAATTATGCTCATCGCTTCCACGTAATCGAACGCGCAATGAACTGTGAAACGCCTGCAATAATTGCAGACACGCCGTGCATGTCGCATGTGACTCCATACAGACCATCATCCGGCAGCGAAGTAACCGGAATGAACGTTGAAACTTTTGCAATGCTCGAAAAACGGATAGAAGAATGGACATCCGGCAAAGGTTTCACCAAAAGAGGAATCACCATTGACGCTCTTGCCGCCACGCTTGGCACAAACAGCAAATACCTTTCTCTTTACATAAACACATGCAAAAAACAAACCTTCCGCAAATGGATAAACGAATTGCGTATCGAAGAAGCAAAAACACTGCTCAGGCAATCCAGGATGACCGTGCACGAAATCGCTCTGCATGTCGGGTATTCCTATGAAAGCCACTTCGGACAGCAGTTCCGTGCTTCCACCCACATTTCTCCATCCGGTTACAGGCAGCAGGAAACACGCTGATACAAAAAATTTTCCTGTTTATGATATAAAATTTTCACGTTTATGATATTCCATCTGTTGCATTTCTTTTAATATTATATTACTTTTGTATTTATTTGAATTTCAATATATAAATAAGAAACTGTTTGAGTATCTCCGGCATTTATTTAATGTTTACCCGGAAGGCTGTGTAAACTTGTTTTGCGTTCCGGGTAATTACCCGGAAGGCTGTGCAAACTTGTTTTGCGTTCCGGGTAAATACCCGGAAGGCTGTGCAAACTTGTTTTGTCTTCCGGGTAAATATATAAAACCGCCCGTAGAGACGTCCAAATTGGGCGTCTCTACATTTCGAATAAATGCAAATCATTGTTGTATCTTTGCTGCAAATTAATTAAAAACGGAATAAAAACGTATGATATATGGTAGACAGATTTAAACACAAATACCGCATCCCTTCCGCCCGGTGGCAGGATTGGGATTACGGGGCGAACGCCGCTTATTTTGTAACCGTCTGCACGGCGCAGATGGAACTGTTTTTCGGGGAAATAGCCGGTGGCGAAATGATCCTGTCCGAAACCGGGCGGACGGCGCTTGATTACTGGCAGCAGATACCGGAACATTTCCCGTTCGTGGTGTTGGATGCGTTCGTAATCATGCCCAACCACGTGCACGGGATTATTATTATTGACAAACCGGATGACGACGTACAGACGCCCAATTTGGGCGTCTCTACATTGGGCGTCTCTACGACGATGAATACCAAAACAAAACAATGGTATCCGGGAACATTGGGGGTTATCATCAATCAATACAAACGTTCCTGTACCATGTATGCACGGCGAAACAATATCCCGTTCGCCTGGCAGACACGTTTCCACGACCGCGTGATTCGCAATTACGATGAATACAATCGCATTGCGCAATATATTAATGCTAACATCGCAAACTGGCAGGAGGATGAATTGCATGTATAAAATGCACAGCCCCCAACGTACAGATGCCCAATTTGGGCAATCCGTACACGCCGTACAGACATCCGCACCCGTAGAGACGCCCAAATTGGGCGTCTCTACAATATATAATTTCTAAAACATATTATTTTATGACAACACAGAATCTTAATCACGGGGGCGCAATGATTGACGCCGCCGTACCGTACAGACGCCCAATTTGGGCGTCTCTACACGTCCTTGCCCTGACATGTCTGTTTGCGCCCCTGGTCGCGACGACGGCGCATGCTGAGGTTACAGGTACGATAAAGATGAACGGCTCGGAGGTCGTATCAGTATCGCAAATCAGCAGTGGCGATGTCACAACGGGCGCCGGCTGGAGTTGGGACGGCGCAGGCACACTGACGCTTGGCGCAGGATACGCAAGCGGACCAATAGAGTTTATCACGACGGGCAACGTAAGCCTTGCGCTGACAGACAACGTAACTGTTACGGATGCGACGCTGGGCTTTGCAATAAAGAGTGCCGGCAACCTCGCCATCGACGCGGGCAACAGCACGTTAGACGTTGAGATGACTGTTGATAACTACATGTATCGCACAATTAACGTAACTGGCAGTTTGACCATAAACAGCGGGACGGTAAATGCGAAATATTCCGGCGGCGCAGCGGCTTCTGCAATCTTTGCCGGCGGCGGTGATATAACGATTCAGGGCAGCGCGGCAGTAACTGCTGAAGCGACAGGAGCCCTCGGTTTTGGTATCCGTTGCGCTGACGGCGCAATTATCATCACCGGCAGCAGCCAGGTGACGGCAAAGGGTAATGGAAGCGCCGGCATCGGTTTGTACAGTCAGGGTAGCAACTCCGGCATTACCGTCAGCGGCAGTGCAGAAGCGACTGCTACTTCTCCTGATAATTTCGCAATCGTTGTTACCGGCGGGGATTTTACGGTCAGCGACAACGCGAACCTGAACCCCGCCAATGCTGACTTCAGCAGCATATATGTTGCCAGCGGGGGCGAAGTTATATTCGGTACAGGCGGTACGGTAAACGCCAAAGACCCAGTCGACGCAATTAAAGCAGCTAACGGCGGCAACATTACCATCAGCGCAGGTATGGTAAACGCTGTGAGTACGGGAACAGGCTCTGGTCTGAAAATTGATGGCTCCGGAACGATTAACATTACCGGCGGAACTGTAACCGCCACAACTGCCGGAACTCTCAACCACACCGGCGGAACGCTCAACGGCAACCCGCCGCCCACCGTCGCCCATACCGTAAACATCAACTCGACGATTGCAAACGCCTGCGGCAATAGCGCTGACAATGGCGCGACCTCTGAGAACATCTCGCCCGCTGCCGGAAATACCCTTAACATCAATAGCGGCGGCAACGTGACTGTCTTTGCCCACGGCGCGTATGTCAACAGCTCCGGCGCCCTAAGCGCGACCGGAAACACTGTCAACGTAAACAGCGGCGGAACGGTGCAGTCAGGTATCAACGGCGCGTATGTCGTCTCGTCGGATGACGGCGCCACGGCTTCGGGCAACTCAGTCAATATAGCGGCGGGCGTCACGGTTGGAGGAAGCGTCTTCGGCGGACAGGCTCAGGCAAATAACATCTCAGGTTCCGGAGCCGCCGTCGCCAGCTCCAATACCGTCACCATCGACGGCACGGTGAACGCGTCAGGATGGACTATATCCGGAGGAAGCGCCAACAGTGTTTATGGCGGCTCCGGCTCCAGCGCCACCGCCTCAAACAACATCGTGACCATCAATGCGGGCGCTGCCGTTACCGTTAATTACATCACAGGCGGGTATGCCGCCACCGGATCAGGCTCCCCCATAGACGCCACCTGCAATATCGTAACCATCAAGAACGCATCTCTCAACCCGTCCGTCAATCTTTATGGCGGTGATAGCGGCAGCGGCGCCGGCGACGTCTTCACCGGCAACACCCTGAACCTCGAACAGTCCAGCTTGACGGTTCGCGGGCTTGCCAATTTTGCAATCTACAATTTCACCCTGCCGCAGGCAACCGCGGCAAACAGCACGGTCATTACCGCAACAAACGGTAACGGCGCATCGGGCGCGATAGACATAAACAGCGTCACGGCCGATATTACCTTTACCGCCGCGCCCACCTTTTCCGCCGGAGATAAGATAACATTAATAGACGGAGGTACATACGGCGTTACCGGTACTCCGACCACTACATCCGTTGCAGCGTCGGGATACGATTTCACCATTGCCGTTGAGGGCGGGAAACTTGTCGCCACCGTAACCGCCGTGTCTGGCATCGCCAAAGTGAAAGAAAACGAGCTTCTGCGAATACATCCCAACCCTGCGCACAGTGTCTTGAACGTTGAGTTGAAACATCCCTCAAACGGCACGCTCTCCCTGTTTGATATTAGAGGAAATACAGTTCTCAATCACGCTGTCAACGGCAGTACATCAGCAACAATTAACCTGTCCGGTCTCCCGTCGGGAACATATATTCTGCATTTAATCGAAAACGGCGTCGCCGCAGAGGTAAAGATAGTAAAGGAATAAACCAGCCCGTAGAGACGCCATGCATGGCGTCTCTACTTTTAGCCTCGACAGGGATGTTTTGCCTGTCAGAACCTGTACGCCAGCCCTGCAGAAATCAGGAACCGGCTCCATACGTCGCTGATTTTGTACTTCAGTTCTGCGTTGAAGACAAGATTATCTGTCATCCGGCAGTCGACTCCTCCCCCGAGGTTGAAGGCAAAGTCAGATTTGGAGCCGCGACTTCCCGGTCCGCCCAAGTTTACAGAATTATCGTATCCGTGGTTCAGGATACCCAAACCGGTAAGCGGATAAACCGTCATCCTGTTATGCACAGGGAAAAGCCAGTGCCCGTTCACGCTCAAGTCCCACATCGTGATGTAATCTTTTTTCATAAAACAGGTAAACGATCCTTCCAACCGGACAGGATGCGTTAC
This sequence comes from Dysgonamonadaceae bacterium, assembly GCA_031267615.1. GTDB lineage: Bacteria > Bacteroidota > Bacteroidia > Bacteroidales > Azobacteroidaceae > Azobacteroides. Next base: position 31,355 of record JAIRYM010000092.1, on the reverse strand, counting down.
ATTATACTGGAATTTTCCACCGATACCGAAATTGGTAAAACTGTCACCCGTACCGAGAACCAGATTGCCCCCAGCCGCCATGTCACCTTTTCCCTGTGCGCTTGTCGCCGCACTCATTGTTACTAATGCGATTGCTATAATCGCTGTTTTTCTAAAAATAGTTTTCATGTTCATTTTAATTTAACTGTTAATAAAATATTAATTTAATAATTGATACTCATTTACACCGTTGCAGTACAAATTTACGTAAAATATTTGTGCAAAACAGGGTAACGACGAAAGAATTTTCATCGTTGTCAGTTGTTTTCAGGGTGATTTTCCGTCACAGGCGGCAATTGTGGCAACAACGTCCGTCTGCACGTCTATTTGCAGTCCGAAGACGGCTTGCAGGAACGAAAAGCGGGAATTTCTCTGTTAAGCGGGAACCTTGAAGTCGATCAGAGTTACCCAGCCGTGTTTATCTTCTTCATCGCCGTATTGAATAGCGCGAAGTTTGTTGTAAAGTTTCTCGCTTAATACACCCGGCGAGCCGTCTTTTGAGAAGATGTAAGATTTGTTTTTGTCGAGATCGTCAATGCGCTCAACAGGACTAATCACCGCGGCAGTTCCGCACGCGCCCGCCTCTTCAAAGGTAGAAAGTTCTTCTACCGGAATTGGACGTCTCTCTACTTTCATACCGATTTCGGATGCAAGCGTCATCAAACTTTTGTTGGTGATTGATGGAAGGATAGAATTAGATTCGGGAGTGATATAAGTATTATTCTTGATGCCAAAAAAGTTTGCCGGACCGCATTCATCTATATACTTCTTTTCTTTTGAATCAAGATACAAAACTGCGGAATAACCTTTTTGGTGGGCTATTTCTCCTGCTACAAGGCTTGCAGCATAATTTCCGCCAACTTTGACAGTCCCTGTTCCCTGCGGTGCGGCGCGGTCGTAATCCCGCAAGATAGCGTATGGTGTTGGTTTGAATCCTGTTTTGAAATATGGACCGACAGGTGTTACAAAAACAATAAACAGATATTCTTTTGAAGGACTGACTCCTACTTGAGACGAAGTCCCAATCAGCAGCGGACGAATGTATAGTGATGCACCGCTTTCGTAAGGCGGAACAAAGCGAAGATTCCGCTTAACTACTTCAACAACCGCTTTTTCAAACAGTTCAACGGGAAATTCAGCCATCAGTATTCCTCGCGAAGAAGCCTGCATACGCAAAGCATTTTCGTGCATACGGAAAATTCTAACTTTGCCATCTTTACCTTTAAATGCTTTCAAGCCTTCAAAAGCCTCCTGTCCGTAATGCAGGCAGGTTGCCGCGATATGAAGGTTGATATTTTCGGAGTCAGATATTTCCAATTCACTCCACTGTCCGTTTTTGTAATAACTTCTTACATTATAATCGGTTTTCATATAACCGAATGTTAAATCAGACCAGTTGATATTTTCCATACAATTTATTAAAAAGATTACAAAACAATTTATTAAAACGGTTACAAAGGTATAAAAAATTATGTATTTTTCAATTGAATTTTTCGTAAGCGTCAACAATTCGTTGCACAAGTTTATGGCGGATAATATCTTTTTTATTAAACTTGATTTGTGCGATGCCTTCTATGTTTTGCAAAACATTCATCGCGTGGATAAGTCCGGACGATTGGGACGCGGGCAAATCTATCTGTGTAACATCGCCGGTAACAATCATCCGGGCGTTCATTCCCAGTCTGGTAAGGAACATTTTGATTTGCGGAATACTCGTATTTTGCGCTTCGTCGAGGATAATCACAGCATCGCTCAAAGTACGTCCTCTCATAAAAGCAAGCGGCGCAATCTGAATGATTTTGTTTTCGAGATATTCTTTCAGTTTCGACATCGGAATCATATCTTCCAGCGCATCGTAGAGCGGCTGAAGATACGGGTCGATTTTGTCTTTCATATCACCGGGAAGGAACCCGAGTTTTTCGCCTGCTTCGACAGCAGGACGGCTCAATATTATTTTCCGTACCTCTTTGTTTTTCAATGCACGGACTGCAAGGGCGATAGCGGTGTAAGTTTTTCCTGAACCTGCGGGTCCGATAGCAAACAATAAATCGTTATTGTCGAAAGATTTGACGAGCCGCTGTTGATTTTCTGTTCGGGCGGTAATCGGACGGCCATTCATTCCGAAAATAATCAGATTGTCCTGTTTTTGTATTGTTGAAGAAAAATCATTTTTACCTTTTGCGATGCTGATAATTGTATCTTCATTGAGGATATTCATTTCTGCGCAGAATTTTTCCATCTCGTGAATTTTTTCTTCAAACAGAGACATTTCAGCATCGTCGCCAAGCGCTTTTATTGCATTGCCACGCGCAACAATCCGCAGTTTGGGAAACAGCGATTTTATTAATTGCATATTGGAATGATCAGTTCCAAAAAAGATAACAGGGTCCAATCCTTCCAAGACAACGATTCGTTCAAGCATTTACTGAAAATTAAATGATTTAAGGATACAAAGGTATGATTTTTTCATAATATTATACCATTTCCTTCAATGCACACTGTAATTCTTTTCTCGCAAGGAAAATACGGTTTTTGACCGTTCCCATCGGTAATTTGAGTTTGTTTGAAATTTCTTCGTATTTATAACCCGCAACGTACAGAGAAAACGGTATCTTCAAATCCTTATTCAGACCTTTGATAGCATTGTTTATTTCCTGCACGGCGAGCGAACTTTCGGGCGTTTCAAATCCTGAAGTCTGAGGAAGATTAAGATGATACAAATCTTCCGTCTGGTCAATTATCGTACTGTTTGTAATCATTTTACGATAATCATTTATAAAGATGTTCCGCATTATTGTCATTACCCAGCCCTTGAAATTCACGTTTTCAACGTATTTTTCATGATTATCCAATGCTTTGAGTGTAGTTTCCTGCAACAAGTCACGGGCATCTTCGCGATTCGTTGTCAGCATCAGAGCAAAATTAAACATATTGTCCTGCAAACTTAAAATTTTTTGTTGAAACTGTACCTTGTTCATAATTTCCTGTTTTGAATTATAGAAAACATTTTCACATGTTTTCTGTTAATTATGTTACAAAAGTAACAGTTATAAAAAACATATAAGCATTGATGTATTGTATATTGCGTCATATTAGCTGCAACTTAACAACTTCGTAACAACCGTAACATAGGCTTCACAATTTTACAATCTGCAGGTAGCAGTTTCTGTATATTTATGATAAACATGGATAGCAAAACATATTTCTTCATTTGTTATTTAATAATGTTTTAAAAAATTTGGCTGTCCAAAGAATTTTTCGTTACTTTGCGGCGTCATTCAACAACATCGAGTACCATGCACAAATTAAGGAGAGATGGCAGAGTGGTCGATTGCGGCGGTCTTGAAAACCGTTGTACCGCAAGGTACCGGGGGTTCGAATCCCTCTTTCTCCGCAATAAACATTGACTATCAATGTTTATAAAAGTAAAGCACCCAAAAAGAAACCCATAAATGGGCTATTCGGGTGCTTCTTTTTTGCGTTTCACAACGCTACCGAGATATGAACAAAAGGTATCAAAACAGGCTTCTCAGAAATGATATTACCGAAACAATAATCTTGCTTTTTTTCCTGAATCCTAAATATACCGCTGTGGCTGCCAATGCAATAACAATCACAATGCCCAAAATATAACGCCAACCGGCAGCGTGGTTGTCAAAATAACTTTTCCTTGGCTACAAGGGGCTACAACTGTACGCACTCCGTTCTTTTCATTGATAACTTTGCGATCAATGATTGTAATTTGTAATGGTTATCCGCAGGAAATATTCGGCGCTTTCACCCGCCAGAATCAGTCTTTCCGACACCGTTACCGAGCCGCTGCCGACATATACACATACCGGAAAAGCAATCACGCCAATCCCCGTGATGTATTACGAAGGAAAAGAACTCGTCTTTGCGGGCAATTTCAGCGTTACCTACAAAAAACAACGTCGAAGTCGGCGAAGCCACCGTCATCATACACGGCAAAGGCAGGTTCAACGGACAGCATGTACGCAAATTCAATAATCGCGCGGACGATCTGAGAAAAGGCTCGCCAGCGCGGGCGGGAATCGCAGTGAGTGAATTAAAATTGATATACTACTGTTTTTCTCTGTATTTTCCTTCCGAACCGTCTTCGAGCATACCAATATAACTGCGATAGCGCGATTCGGCTATGAGATGCTCTGATACAGCCTTCAGTACCGCACAGCCAGGCTCGCGGCGATGCGTGCAGTCGTCGAATCGACAATCTTTCGAAAAACGGAATATTTCGGGGAAATAGTGCGACACTTCAACGCCTTCCATATCGAACACCCCGAAGCCTTTAATGCCAGGGGTGTCGATTATGTATCCGCCGTCGGGCAGGGTAAGCATTTCGGAAAAAGTAGTCGTGTGCATACCTTTGTTGTGATATTCCGAAATCTCGCGGGTTTTTTGGCTTCCGCCCGGAACAAGACGATTTACGAGTGTGGATTTGCCTGCGCCCGAATGTCCCGAAAACAGCGTGATTTTGTCTTTCAGCATCGCAGAAATGAACGATAAGTCTTCGTCTTTTTCGGCTGAAATCGGGTAACATTTGTATCCTGTTGTTTTATACAGGTCTGCAAGGGCGCCGGCATATTCCAGGTCTTCTTCTGAATAGCGGTCGCACTTATTGATTAAAATCACAACCGGGATGCGGTAAGCCTCTGCCGTAGCGAGAAAGCGGTCGATAAAACTTGTGGTTGTAACGGGATAATTGACAGTAGCGACGAGAAAGATCTGGTCGAGATTGGCTGCGATAACGTGCAACTGTTTCGAGAGATTTGACGGTTTGCGTACAAAAAAGTTTTTGCGGTCTTCGATTTCGTAAATCAACGGTGCATTGTCGCGTGTTTCTTCTATCAGCACACGGTCGCCGACAGTGACAGGACTGGTACTTTTCACTCCTTTCAAGCGGTAATTGCCTTTTAGTCGAGCGTCAATCAGCCGTCCGTCTTCTGTGCTAACCTGATAAATATTGCCGGTATTTTTTACTACAAGCGCTTTCAAACCGTCATTATCTCTTTTTCTTTGGCAACAAGCAGTTCGTCGATGCGTTTCAGATAGCGGTCGTGCAATTTCTGAATGGCGGCTTCGGTTTCTTTGCCGTCATCTTCGGGAGTACCTGCTTTGACCGCTTTTTTCGATGCTTCTATTGCCTCTCGACGAGCATTGCGGATGCTTATTTTAGCATTTTCGGCTTCAGCGCCCGACTGCTTGACGAGTTGTTTACGGCGTTCTTCTGTCAGTGGCGGAATGCCGAGACGGATAACTGCGCCGTTGTTTTCAGGCGTGATGCCTACATCGGAATCAAGAATCGCCTTTTCAATCACCTTCAGCATCGGTTTTTCCCACGCGAGCAGAGTGATCGTTTTAGCGTCAGGAGTAGAGACAGTCGCCACATTCGACAGCGGAACGGGGTTGCCATAATACTCAACTCTTATGCCGTCGAGGATATGTATATTCGCTTTTCCGGCACGGATGCGGGACAGCACTTCTTCGAGATAGGTTACAGAATGTAACATTCTATCTTCCGAATGTTTTTCAATGTCTTTTATTACGCTCATAATTCTTGGACAGTTTAATTTGATGCAAAGATAAGGAATAATTTTTAAAATGCGGAAAAATTTCAAAATTATCCCTTACCTTTGTCCCTGAAATTATGAATACAAAAGGAACAAAATTACGTGCTTTTGAGCGACTGCTCGACATAATGGACGAACTGCGCGTGAAATGTCCATGGGACAGAAAACAGACTAACGAAAGTCTGCGCACTAATACGATTGAAGAAACTTACGAACTTTGTGAAGCGATTATCCATAACGATGTTTCTGAAATAAAAAAAGAACTCGGCGACTTGTTGCTGCATATCATTTTTTATGCCAAAATCGCCGATGAAAAAGAACAGTTCGATATTGCAGATATTTGCAACGCACTGTGCGAAAAACTCATCTTCCGTCATCCTCACGTCTTCGGAACAGTCGAGGCAAACACTTCAGGACAGGTAGAGCAAAACTGGGAACAGATCAAACTCAAGGAAAAAGGAGGTAGCAGAACCGTTCTCGAAGGAGTTCCCGCCTCGCTGCCAAGTATCGCCAAAGCGCACCGCATTCAGGATAAAGCACGAAATGCAGGTTTTGACTGGGAACAGCGCGAAGACGTATGGGCAAAAGTAGAAGAAGAACTCAACGAATTGAAACAGGAAATAAGCGCAATGGATTCAAACCGTATGGAAGAAGAGTTCGGCGACCTGTTTTTCAGCCTCATTAACGCCGGACGGCTTTATAAAATCAATCCCGACAATGCACTTGAACGAACAAACCAGAAATTTATCAGCCGCTTCAACTATATTGAACAAAAAGCAAAAGAACTTGGAAAACAACTTAAAAACATGACTTTAACGGAAATGGAAACGCTCTGGCAAGAAGCAAAACAGAAATAAACAATTATTTTGATATCTTAAATAAAAACAGTATTTTTGCAGCAAGTAAATCCAGTTTTATGCTCGTAAACATACCATACAATCTTCCTGCTGTAGAAATCCTCAAAAAAGAAAACATTGCGATTGACTCCCCAAGAAAGATGCGCAAGATAAGAATTGCACTGCTCAATCTGATGCCACTCAAAATCGCAACTGAAACAGATTTCATCAGGCTGCTTTCAAACAATCCGGTGACAATTTCGCTTGACTTCATAAAACTGCGAACTCACAAAAGCAAAAACACACAGGAAGAACATCTGTCAACATTTTATAAATATTTCGATGAAATACGGAATAAACATTACGACGGAATGATAATCACCGGCGCACCGATAGAATTACTGGAATTTGAAGATGTTACTTACTGGAAAGAATTGCAGAAAATTTTTAACTGGGCTGCCACAAATGTAACTTCTACCCTTTATATCTGTTGGGCTGCGCAGGCCGCGCTCTATCATTTATACGGCATAAAAAAATATCCGCTCGAAAAAAAGATGTCCGGCGTTTTCAAACATACAGTCTCAAAGCCGCAAATTTCTTTGTTTCGTGGATTTGATGATGAATTTTATATTCCACACAGCAGATACACCGAAATCCGCAAAGAGGACATTCTCCGTATTCCTGAACTCGAATTACTGTCTGAATCAGTCGAAGCAGGCGTTTATATCGTTATGTCGCGCAGCGGACGGGAATTTTATATGACCGGACATTCGGAATATGCATCCGATACGCTTCACAATGAATATATGCGTGATATTGCAAAAGGTTTGTCGGTTGAAATGCCCGCAAACTATTATCATAACAATGATATAAAAAACGGCATCTGCGCGCGCTGGCATGCTCACGCAAATTTGCTGTTTATTAACTGGCTGAATTATTATGTATGAACATTGTTGTATTATTTCAGAAAAAAAGGAGGTAACAATGAAAGCTATTAAATTATTTCTGTCAGCAGTAATTATCTTTACTGCAGGCGCTTTGCAGGCTTCAGAACCTATTGTTGAAATCAGTTATATTCCACCTGTTGGAAAAGACGGAATAGCCGAAGGAAGAGTTGTCTGGAACGAACTGACAGCCGAAAATGCAGAGGATTACGCAGTTATTGCCCTTTTGAAATCAACTTGGGGCGACACTTATGCCAAACCAGATTACAACAATTATTTGAATGATATTGATGAATACGGTAACTTCTTCATCAATATTACAACCGGCGCCAGCGACGCCGAACAGCCGGACTGTTACTTTTATCTCGTACTTCGCTCAATGTTCGCCGGAGTTGACGGCTCTACGGTAAAAGCACACAACATGGGTGGCAGAAACCTTGTGCAGATCGAAATTTCTCGTGCAACATTTTGGGCAAACCGTCTGCAAGCACCCATACCAAATATTCAACCAGGATTTGTGCCTGCGGAAACAGAAATCCTGCTATCGGCATCTGACGAAGGTACTGTCAAATATACCCTCGACGGAAGCAGTCCCGCTGAATCTTCCACTGCACAAACTTACGAAGGAAATGCTTTTACTGTTCCGGACGACACACCTCTTTTAATAAAAGCGGTTTTAATGAATGATGATAAATGCAGCGAAACAGTCAATCTGACGTATCTGCCATATACTCTCAACTCTACATTCTTCGGACTGAATGTGTCGCTTGTTCTTAATAATGAAACTTTCGGCTCTCATCTGTCAGAAGAAACTGCCCGCGAAAGACTGGAACATATTATCGGTTTAACCGACTGGATACGGACTTTCGGAACAACAAACAACGGACTTGAATATATCAACAAGATAGCAAAAGAATCGGGCAGGAAATCTATGATCGGTCTGTATATAACAAACGATATTGCAGCAAATGATGCACAGCTGGCAGGATTAACGGCAATTCTGCAAACAAATCCAGCGCCTGATTTGATTGCTGTTGGAAATGAGCCATCGCAAATTGGTTTAAAACCGGCTGTCCTCGCGGCATACATTGATTCTGCGCGGCGAATTGTACAGGAACACAACCTCGTTATCCCAATCGGTAGCGTTGATACGGGCAATGCATCGTGGACACAGTTAGTACAGAAAAAACTCGATTTTAAGGGAGTAAATCTTTATCCTGGAGTTTGGGATACTGTTTCTGAAAGCCAGATGTTTCCGCAATTGAAACAGCAGTGGCAACAAGCAGCAGACAACAATCCAAACCTGATGCTGATCCTGACTGAAATTGGTTCGTCGTATTATACAGGGACGTATTCTCTGCCCGGCGGAGGAACTCAAACTGCGTCGGAACAGAAAGCAGCGAAATATCTGGAAAACGTATTAGACTGGATGTCTACCGACTCAATCCCCGCGTTCTATTTTGAAGCATATGATGAAAACAAGAGCGGACACGCTATCGAAAAACATTTCGGGATCTTTGACGAAAACGGTGAAATGCATCCTTTATATCGTAATTTTCTTACCACGTCGATCGGCGATGTCAAACTGCATGCCGACAGCCCGTATCCTAATCCGTCGAGTAACACTGTGTTTTTTCCTGAAGAGAGCGATGCGAAGCTTTTGAATCTACAGGGAATGTTGTTAAAACAAACTGTCGGCAGACATATTGATATTTCGGCTTATCCGTCCGGTGTTTATATGCTGCGATTGAACGGCAATATCCACAGGATTGTAAAAAAATAACCTGAGATTAAGGCAGACGACAAACCAAATTTCTGTCGCCGAAAGCATTATCGACTCTCGCTACATTGATCCAAAACTTATTTTCTCCAATCCAGTCAAGCGGGAAAGCGGCTTTACTGCGGGGATAGACGTGACGCCACTCGTCGTCGCAAACTTCGTATTGCGGATGAGGCGCGTTGATTAGTACGTTGTCTGATGCATCGGCTTTGCCGGATGCAATCTCGTCTATTTCTCCCTTAATGTCAAGCATCGCCGATACAAACCGGTCGAGCTCGGAAAGGCTCTCACTCTCGGTCGGCTCTATCATCAGCGTACCGTGAACGGGAAACGACAGCGTGGGTGCGTGGAATCCGTAATCCATCAGTCGCTTGGCGACGTCGGTTTCGTTGATGCCGGCTTGTTCTTTCAGATTGCGGCAGTCGAGAATAAGCTCGTGTCCCACTCTTCTGTTGATGCCAGTATATACGATTCCGTAAGCGCCTTCTAATCTGGCGGCAAGGTAATTGGCACTGAGTATGGCGACTTCTGTTGCGTGACGCAAGCCTTCGGTACCCATCATTCTGATGTATCCGTAGGTTACGGGTAATATGCCGGCACTGCCATAGGGCGATGATGCTACTTTACGGCCTTTTATATTGCCGGGAAGATATTCTATCAGATGCTCTGCACAGCAAACTGGTCCCGCGCCAGGACCTCCTCCGCCGTGAGGGATGGCGAAAGTTTTGTGCAAATTCAGGTGACAGATGTCGGCGCCTATGGTTCCGGGGTTGGTGAGACCTACCTGGGCGTTCATGTTGGCACCGTCCATATATACCTGTCCTCCATTGCGGTGGATGATGTCGCAGATTTCTGTAATGCCGGTCTCAAATATGCCGTGCGTAGATGGATAGGTGATCATCAATGCTGCGAGCAAATGACTGTATTGTTCCGCTTTTGACTTCAAATCTGAGAGGTCGGTATTGCCGCTTGCGTCGGTTTTGACGGTTATGGTTTCAAATCCTGCCTGAACAGCGCTTGCGGGGTTGGTTCCGTGAGCGGAAGCGGGTATGAGAATTATGTTACGATGTCCTTCTCCTGTGTCGGTAAGGTAAGACCGGATTGTCGTAAGTCCTGCGTACTCGCCAGCAGCGCCGGAGTTGGGCTGGAAACTTATTCCGGCAAAACCTGTTATTGTTTTTAGATATTCGCCAAGTTTTTCGATAAGATAATTGTATCCTTCGGTTTGAACAACAGGTGCTAACGGGTGAATGTTGGCAAATCCGGGAAGGCTGAGTGTCTGCATCTCGGACGCGGCATTGAGTTTCATGGTGCAGGATCCGAGAGAGATCATTGAGTGTGTTAGCGAGATGTCCCTGCGCTCGAGACATTTAATGTATCGCATGAGCGAGGTTTCAGTGTGATGGGAGTTGAAAACCGGATGCTGCAAGAAGGTAGAGGTACGTTTCATGTTTCCGTCAATGGTTTTTAATAACTTGAAACTGTTGTAGTTAAAGTTACTGTTAAATTTGCACGCAATGCCGGCTGATTCTGCAAAGATATTATACAGTTCTTCCAAATCCTTTTCATTGGTTGTTTCGTCAATGCTGATGCCAACTGTTTCATCTTCAAAGTAATGAAGGTTTATATGATGTTTGTCGGATATTAACAGTATTCTTTCAGGCTGAATGGTTTCCGGTATTCTAATTTTTATTGTGTCAAAAAAGTCTTTATTCTCCTGACTGTAACCGAGTTTTGTGAGTTCTTCAGACAGGAATTTTGCTTTTGAATGTATTTTGAGAGCAATATCTCGCAGTCCGTCGGGACCGTGATAAACCGCATAGAAGGATGCCATCGTTGCGAGAAGCGCCTGAGCTGTACAGATGTTGGAAGTGGCTTTTTCCCGTTTGATGTGCTGTTCGCGGGTCTGGAGCGCCATTCTGAGTGCAGATTTGCCGTATTTGTCTTTTGAAATTCCGATGATGCGACCGGGTACAACTCTTTTGTATTCTTCTTTTACTGCAAAATATGCTGCCGAAGGTCCTCCGAAATACATCGGGATACCAAACCTCTGAGATGATCCGAAAACCACATCGGCGCCCCATTCTCCCGGAGGCGTGAGCAGGCTGAGGCTTAAAAGATCGGCATCGACGGCGGTTTTAATGTCTGATGCTGATGATCTTGCAATAAATTCGCGATAATCTTCTATTGAGCCGTTACTGTTTGGAAATTGTACTATTGACGCGAATATTTTATCGCGGTTTGCGTTATCGAGCAGCTCTCGATAGTCTCCACGTTGAATTTTTATTCTATTACCGGCGGCTCGAGTCTTTAATACTGCAAATGTTCTGTCAAAAATACAGTTATCTACAAAAAGGATGTCGGCATCATTACTGATCTTGTCCGCGCTTCTTGACTGGAAGAGCATGTTTGCGGCTTCTGCGGCTGCGGTTCCTTCATCGAGCAGGGAACAGTTGGCGACCGGCATCGCCGTCAGGTCACATACTAAGGTTTGAAAGTTTATCAGCGCTTCAAGTCTTCCTTGCGAGATTTCAGCCTGATACGGCGTGTATGATGTGTACCAGACGGGATTTTCAAGTACATTCCGGATAATTACAGCTGGTGAGACGGTGTCGTACCATCCCTGTCCGATATAGGAGGTGTATACTTCGTTCCGTGATGCGATGCCGGCAATATGTTCTGCAAATTCGCGTTCTGTCATTGCAGGCGGCAGTGATAGCGGTTTTTTGAGGCGAATATTTTCAGGTATTGTTTCGCTGATAAGTTTGTCAATGCTCTCAATTCCAATTGCTGCAAGCATTTTTTCTTTTTCCTGTTCGTTTATTCCAACGTGTCGATCTACAAATTTTTGTACCATAATATTATGTGTTTGTTTTCTGTTTGTTCTGCAAAGGTAAGTAAAATAATTGATATTTTATATCTGTTTATAATTTTTTCCATAACATTTAATATTTATTATTATTACAAAACAAATTTTCAGAAGTTTTTTCTCTTTTTTTCTTTTTGAATATATTCTAATTTTGGTATCTATCGTTTTTTTTTATTCCAATTCTTTTTCCATTACGATTTAATTAATAATTTATATTTGAATTATTATAGACATTACATATTATTGTATTTTATATTTACAAATATTTGAGAAGCCGTCATCCTCGAAGTTTTACTTCCCAAAGTATTAGAGAAGCCGTCATCTTCGAAGTTTTGCTTCCCAAAGTGTTAGAGAAGCCGTCGTTCTATGATTTTCTATTACCAAAGTAATTGGGAAGCCGTCGTTCCTGAATTTTCTATTCTCAAAGTGTTGCATGCTCCAAATTTCTTTTTTTTTAATTTCAAAAATATTTTTACAAGAAAAAAAAATTATTTATATTTGTATAATATAAAAAAAATATGTAACTTTGCATTTTATTTGGAATTCAATTATTTCTTACTGTAAAAATAATCGAATGGAAAGGAAAAACTTTATATTGAACTGCAGGAAACTGCTTAGATGTGCAGGTAATACGGTGTCGAACGAAACAATGATGGATGCCGGAAAGTATATTAAATCATGGGTACAGCGGAATGGAATTTTAAAGGACAAATATGGTCTGGACATAATAAACCGGTGCATGATGACGGCAATAATTGTTGCGGAGGAAATCGGACTGAGAGGGAACGCAGTCATAGCCGTCATGCTGTCATACATCGAGATCACTGCCGAGCCAAACAGTTTGGAGCATGAAAATGAAATCCGGAGACGGTTTGGAGATGATGTTGCAGGAATAATTCTTGGTTTGAATCGCGTCAAGGAGATATACGACCGGAATGTATCTATAGAATCTGAGAATTTTAGAAGGCTGCTGCTGTCGTTTGTAGATGATGTGAGGGTAATACTTATCATGATCGCAGACAGGCTGTATCTTATGAGAATGGGAAAATGGATGCCGGAAGATACCGTGATGCGGCTGTCACAAGAAGTGTCGTTCCTCTACGCGCCGCTTTCCCACAGGCTGGGACTGTACAGCATAAAATCCGAACTTGAAGATTTGTCTCTCAAATTCTTTGACCGTGAAATGTATGATTTTATTGCAACCAAAATAAATGAAACAAAGCAGTCGCGAGATGAATATATAGCCTCATTTATATCACCGGTCGAAAAACGTCTGTTGGCACTGAACCTTAATTTTGATATTAAGGGGCGCATAAAATCAATTCATTCCATACGTAATAAACTGATAAAACAGAAGATAGATTTTGAACACATATATGATTTATTCGCAATACGCATCATTCTTGACACGCCAAAGGAGAGGGAGAAAGCGGAATGTTGGCAGGTTTATTCCATAATAACGGATATGTATCAGCCTAATCCAAACCGTCTAAAAGACTGGCTGTCAACTCCAAAAAGCAACGGATATGAATCGCTGCATACAACAGTGATGGGACATGAGGGAAGATGGGTAGAAGTACAGATTCGTTCCCGCAGAATGGATGAAATAGCCGAGCGCGGACTTGCTGCTCACTGGAAATATAAGGGCGTGAGCGGAGAAAACGGACTTGACGAATTAATGAACAACATTCGTGAAGCGCTAGAACACAGGAACTCCGAGCCTGCAGAAATAATTCGCGATTTAAGGATGGATCTCTACGGGGATGAGATATTTGTTTTTACACCAAAAGGAGATCTGTTCAAACTTCCACGCTGCGCAACTGTGCTTGACTTCGCTTTTGCAGTACATTCGCAGCTCGGCTGCAAATGCGTTTCGGCACAGGTAAATGGTAAAAATGTTACAATCAGACACCGTCTACATTCCGGCGATCAGGTAGATGTTCAAACCTCGCAAAACCAGACGCCAAAACAGGACTGGCTTAACTTTGCAATCACATCAAAAGCCCTGGTTAAGATCCGTCAGTCGCTCAAAGAACATTCTGCACGCCAGGCCGAGTATGCGAAGGAATCTCTGCAGCGACGGTTCAAAAATCGCAGGATTGATCAGGACGAAGCAACACTCATGCGGTTCATCAGTAAGAAAGGCTACAAAACAGTAACAGATTTTTATGCAGACATCGCAAACGGTCGTTTCGACGTCAATACAACAGTCGAGCAGTATATAGAATTTGAGCGCTCGGAGAAAGGTACATCCGCGCACACAGATCGAAGTGCGGGACAGTTTGTTGCACCCGTCATTCCACCCGAACGCTCAGCATCAGAAGAAGACGTCCTTCTGATCGATCACAATCTTACCGGCATAGACTACTCATTAGCCAAGTGTTGCAGTCCTGTTTACGGTGATGAGATATTCGGCTTCGTATCATCAAAAGGACTCAAGATCCATCGTCGTGACTGTCCGAACGTTCCTGAAATGTTCGGTCGGTTTGGTTCCAAACTTGTAAACGTCCGCTGGTCCGGTAAGCCCGGAGCAAACTTCGCTGTAACATTAAAAATCGTTGGCAACGATGACATCGGCATCATAACAAACATCACCTCCCTGATCTCCCAAGAAAGAGGAATGATGCTCCGTTCGATAAATGTTGATTCCAAAGACGGTTTATTTCAGGGCACACTCACAGTTATGCTGACCGACACGTCAGCAATGAAAGGATTGATAAGAAAAATCAGGACAGTAAAAGGAGTGAAGACGGTTAACAGGAGTTGAGTTCCGGGACTAAAAATCTCTCAAAGCGCCATGTACGCTTTCTCGCAAGACAGAGTTTCGATTACGACAGCCCTTCAATGTATCCGTTTACGATATTGATATTAACGGCGGCAGGTTTTTTCGGCAACCCTGGCATTCGCATAATCTCGCCGGCAATAGCGACAATAAACTGCGCTCCGTTGTTGATCACCATGTCGTTAATTTTCACTTTGAATCCACTCGCTGCGCCGAAAGCTTTCGGGTCTGTTGAGAAAGAATATTGTGTTTTGGCAATACATACTGGAAAATGTTCAATACCCATATTTGCGGCAAGTTTCATCATTTTTTCTGCTCTGTCACTGAACTGCACTGTATCCGCACCATAAATCCGGCGTGAAATTTTATTGATCTTTGTACGGATATCATCATTTTCTTCGTAAGAAAAATTCAGCGGTTTAGCCGGAGTCTTTTCTATCACCTCAACAACCAGTCGGGCAAGATCAACAGCTCCGTCGCTGCCCTCATAAAACGCGTTGTTCACGGCAAACTCTACGCCTTTCGCCACACAGTGTTCTCTGACAAGATCAATTTCGTTTTCCGTGTCAAAAGAATACCGATTGAATGCCACTACAACTTTTTGTCCAAACTGAGCAAGATTTTCGAGATGCCTGTCCAGATTTTCAAAACCGTTTACCAGCGCACTGCAGTCAGGTACATGCAGCATGTCTTCCTTTGCACCTCCGTGCATTTTCAAACCTTGCGAAGTCGCAACAATAATCGTCAGTCGCGGCAGCAGTCCACCTTTACGGCATTTAATATTGAAAAACTTCTCAGCACCCAAATCTGCGCCGAATCCAGCTTCGGTAACAACATAATCTGCATACGTCAGCGCCATTTTTGTAGCGACAAGCGAGTTGCATCCGTGAGCAATATTGGCAAACGGTCCGCCGTGCACAAAAGCCGCAGTATTTTCGGTTGTCTGCACGAGATTCGGGAGTATTGCATCTTTCAGCAGCACAGTAATCGCGCCTTCTATGCCCAAATCCTTAACCTTAAACGGATAATTCTGAAAATCAGTGCCGAGCATTATTTCGCCGATGCGATGTTTCAGATCGTCGAGAGTTTCAGCAAGGCAGAGGATAGCCATAATTTCCGATGCAGGCGTGATATCGAATCCTGTTTCAGCAGGGATTCCGTTGGTGTATCCTCCCAAACCTGTAATAACCTTTCGCAGGGATCGGTCGTTAACGTCAAGCACTCTTTTCCACATTATTTCTTTCAAAGCCCGCTCGCCTGTACCCCGATTTTGATATAAATAATTATCAAGCAAAGCAGTAATCATATTATGCGCCGAAGTAACAGCGTGAAAATCTCCGGTGAAGTGCAGATTTATATTTTCCATCGGCAGCAATTGTGCATATCCTCCGCCTGCCGCTCCGCCTTTCATTCCGAAACATGGACCGAGCGACGGCTCGCGCAGGGCTACTATCGCGCGTTTCCCAATTTTGCAAAGTCCGAGCGTCAGCCCGATGGATACGGTAGTTTTTCCAACTCCCGACTTTGTCGGCGTGATAGCTGTAACGAGAATCAGATTGTTTTTTTTTACTTTTTCGGCATCAATCAAATCGACAGGAACCTTGGCAATATACTTGCCATAATTCATTATTTTCTCAACAGGAATTCCTGTTTTCCGAGCAATTGATTTAATTTTTTTCAGTTCGATCGAACGGGCTATTTCTATATCTGTAAGCATAACTTGAATTTACATATTTTCAATCATATTCAACATTCTCACCGTCGCCTTGATTGCTGCTGCCGTCTGGTCGGCGTCCAGTCCGCGAGTTTTAAAATCTTTATCGTGAAAATGCCACGAAATGGTTGTCTGCACGAGTGCATTTGTTTTGCCGCCACGAGGAATCGACACATTATAATCAGTCAATTCGGGAGTAGATTTGCCAAGACCTGTATATATCTTCCACAATACTTTTGAAAAAGCATCATACTGACCGTCTCCAGCCGCTGTCTGCTCATACTCGGCACCATTGATACTGATGCGAACTGTCGCCGCAGGACGCAAACCTTTCGACAGGGAAAACGAATAGTTGACGATAGAGATTCTGTCGTTGCTGTCGAGATGCAGCACGTCGGCAATGATATACGGCAAATCATCCTGAGTAACGCCTGCTTTTTTATCGCCCAGTTCGATAATACGTTCGGTGATTTTGCGCATGTCGGCATCGTCAATTTCGGTCATACCCATAGCTTCCAGATTCTTTTTTATATTTGCCTTACCCGAAAGTTTGCCGAGCGCATATTCGCGAGAGCGTCCGAAGCGTTCAGGAAGCAAGTCATTATAATACAAGTTGTTTTTATTGTCGCCATCGGCGTGAATCCCTGCGCATTGCGTATAAACGCTGTCACCGGTAACAGGTTGATTGTTCGGGATACGAATACCTGCGTATGATTCGACAAGTCGCCCTGCCTCTGTCAAAGCATTTTCGCGTATGTTAGTATCTATTTTCATCTGGTCGTGCAAAACGGCGATAACACTTGCCAGAGGAGCATTTCCTGCACGTTCGCCCAAACCGTTGACAGTTGTATGAACGCCTTTTATGCCTGCTGCAACTGCTGCAAGCACATTTCCGACAGACAAATCGTAATCGTTGTGCGCGTGAAAATCGAAATGCAGTTCAGGGTATTTTTCGAGCATAAGGCGGCAAAGCTTGCCTGTATTGATGGGATTAAGTATGCCAAGCGTATCTGGCAACATAAACCGTTTAATGTTTTTATCTTTAAGATTATCCATCAGGAAGAAAACATATTCCGACGAATGAATCATACCATTCGACCAGTCTTCGAGATAAATATTTACGGTTATGTCGCGCTCTTTCGCATTGTTCAGGACATTGACAATATCAGAAAGATGCTGTTCAGGAGTCTTTCGCAGTTGTTCGCGACAGTGTTTCATCGAGCCTTTGCAGAGCAGATTCATAACTCGCGCTCCTGCCGCCTGCAACCAGTTCAGAGAAATCTCGCCATCTACAAAACCAAGCACTTCGATGCGATTGATTTTGCCGTTACCTGTCGCCCAATTGGTTATTCGTTTGACAGTTTCAAATTCGCCTTCCGACACTTTTGCAGAGGCTATTTCAAGCCTGTCCACATTAACTTTGCTCAAAAGGAATCGAGCAATATGTAATTTTTCTGAAGATGAAAATGATACGCCAGAAGTTTGTTCGCCGTCGCGCAACGTTGTATCTAATATTTCTATCATAACAATTTACTAACGCCTGCAAAGATAATGATTTCTTTTGTATAGCAAAAAAAAAAGAACCACTTTTCAGTGATTCTTTCGGTTTAGTTGCGGAGGAAGGACTCGAACCAACGACCTCCAGGTTATGAGCCTGGCAAGCTACCACTGCTCTACTCCGCGATCTTGAGTACAAAGGTAAGCTTTATTTTTTGAAAAAACAAATATTTGCACACTTTTTTCTGTTTTTATTGTAAATCACTGAAAAATCAGTAATTTCGCACAATTATTTGAGTAATGCGCAAGATGTCTGAAGCAGTTGTAAAAACGAAAGATAAACTGATTGAAGTTGCCCGAAAACTCCTTGCCGAAATGGGGATAGAAAATATCACGATGAATGATATTGCAGCCGCATCAGGAAAAGGACGCAGAACTCTTTATACCTATTTTAAAAACAAGGCAGAGATTTATAACGCTGTTATTGAATCGGAACTCAATATTTTATACAAATCTTTGCAGGAAGTTGTGAATAAAGATTTGCCTGCCGATGTGAAGTTGTTGGAATTTATCAATATACGCCTCGAATCAACTAAACGCGTCGTGTATCGTAACGGTAGCCTTGACGCAGAATTTTTTAAGGATATTTGGCACGTGGAAACAATTCGCCGCCCGTTTGACATTAAAGAAATCCTATTTTTGCGGAATATTCTGGAAGCGGGCATGAATGAAGGTGTTTTCACAGTGGCTAATCCAAAAAATATGGCAATTATTCTGCATAGCGCATTTAAAGGTTTGGAAGTGCCGTATATCAGAGGAACAATTGACAGTTTTTCTACAACAGAGAAAAAAGAAATCAACAGCATTATTGGGCTGCTGTTCTATGGTTTAAAAAAAATTCAACGTCATTGAAATGTTGATACAATCACTGACAGATTACTAACTCAGTAAGTTTTTGCAGCGCCCTGTTTTCATTTTCTCGCATCTCTGACTGTTCTTTTGGCGTTTTATCGTCCAGTCCGCACAGATGCAGGATTCCGTGAATCATCACGCGACAGAGTTCGTCATCAAATGCCGTTCCGAAATTTTCTGCATTAGATTTCACAGTATCAAGAGAGATAAACAAATCGCCTGAAACTGTGTCGCATTCAGAATAGTCGAAAGTAATAATATCGGTGTAGTAATCGTGTTCGAGATATTGATTATTGATACGAAGAATCTCACTGTCAGAGCAGAAAATATACGTTATTTCGCCTGTCTGCTTCCTAAATTCCGATATTGTCCGCGCTATCCATTGCTTTATTTTGCGGCGTTGCAGTTTAGGCGGGTTAACTTCCAATGTATCAAACAGTACTGCCATCGTTCTTATATCGTTTTACCCACGTATTGACACTTATGGCACACATGCCTGTGACAGTGCCTGAAACTTTGTTCAAGTTCTTGCCAATGTTCGGCTGTCTGTATTGGTGTATTTACTTGTTCCATAATGGGAACAAAGATATATTAATAATTTAAATTAATTTACAGCCAGTACTTAAAAATAAAAACACTGAATAATTTTTCAAAATAACAGATTAAAGTATCTCGCTGATTTCTTTAAGCAGGTTATATTGCGATTCCATCTGGTGAATCATTCTGTCATGATCAAGAAGCGCCTGTTTAATCCGGGCGGACAAATGAATATTGATATTCGGGACTGTGCCGGCGATGATATTGTTATCGCCGGTTATGGTGTTGTCAGACAAGATGATTTTTTCGTTCTCGTCGAGAAGTTCCTGCACACTAACGTGGTAGTGATTTAAGATTTTCAGGAGATTGCCGACAGATGGCTTGCTTTTATCACTCTCCCATTTGTGATACGCATTCTGGGATACTTCGAGGATGTCCGCAATTCTAGATTGAGAAAGGTTTTCCTTTGTTCGCAAGTTCCGCAATTTTGTTCCTAACGTCACCATATTTTTAACAGTTTAAAAATTATTGGCACAAAATTATTAAATATTTTTAATATTCACCAAAGTTTTCATTCCTTTTTGTCTTTAACAATAATATCTTTATACAGTTCCCATATTTTTGGATTTAAAACAGGATTGCCTATCGCAAGCACTTTATTGTGTTTATCTAACAGGAAACATTGATAAACGGTATTACTAGAAAAATGGTTTAATTGTGTAATTTTACCATCCAAGTCTAAAAATACAGGATAGTTAAATCTATCACGATTAATTAGATACAATATTTCGTTAATGTCCTTAGGTTGAATGTAAAACAAAAACTTCAATTTTTCGTGAAATCTCTTGTTTGATTCGGTTATCAAATGTTTCCACTCCAGCAATTGCAATCGGCAGTCACTACAGCCTGAAGAATCAACAAACATCAATACTTTATACTGGTTTTGAAACGAATATGCACATAAACTAAACGTCGTATCTTTCTCATTTTTCCCCCAAAAATAGCACGGAACATTGGACGGGAAATGGATTTCTTTTCCAACCCATTCAGCAATAATCAAACTTATTTCATCCGTATGTTTTATCGCTTTTGTACAAGAAAACAATAGAAACAAAACTATAGTTGTGAAATACAATAAAAAGTTTTTCATCCGATATGTTATTTGTTGTTTATTCGATTTCATAGAGGCAAAGAACGACTCCACCTTCCGATAAATGAAGAGTTGTTTCCAAATCAAAAGAAACTTTGTCCTTTATTACTCCGTAAATATTTTCATCAATATAAGAAACAATAACAGAGTCATTCATAGCAAATAAAGGAAAATTAACTTTTTTAATATCAAAATTATCCGGCTTTATCAGTTCGTATGTCGATTGTCCTGTTTCAGTATCAAACACAGCCAACCCTTTTGCATTACCAATAAACATATCGGCAAAGACGTAATTTTTTACCAAAATAGGAGTGTTGTAAATGTAGGCGTAGTCTCTCTCTTTTCTCGCTTGCGACAACTCTTCATAGTTGTTTTTCAGGTCTTCAGGAACTTTGTGTTTCCCAAAATCAAAATAATATGCCCGCTCAATATGACCTTCCTTACTTAGTATGAACAGGGAATCCATAACAGGAGACATATATGCTATTTTATCTCTGTACAGATGAAATGATCTGACATTCATCTTATTGCCATTAAAATCTTTTCCAAAAGCTAAAAGCGATATTTCTGCCTTTTTCAAATCTTCCGTTATAATAATCCGGTTATTTTTATTATTTTTTTCATATATATCAAGTGCCAGCAGGAATTTATTGTCAGGTAATATCATAAAGTCAAAAAAACTGAAAGATGATTTTATGGATTTTACATATTTCCCGTTAGGATTATAAATCAGCATATTTCGTCGGGAGTTATCATACAGATATACATATCCGTCCAGCACATCAAAATTGATATACTTCACATATTCTCCCGGACCACCGCCCTGCCGTCCTGTTCTATGTAAAAATTTTCCATTTATATCAAAAACAAGTAAAGATTTCGGACCGGTAATATCCAGAATATAAACCCTGTTATCCCTTATGATCAGTTTATCTATATTGGAGAAGAGTGAATTTTCGCTGGTTTCCAACCTGATGTATTGTATGTTTTTGATCCGATTGTTCAAATGGAAATCTCTACTTAATTTCCATTGTATGGATTTTACATGAAAATCAACATTCTCACAGACCACAAGTTTGTCCTTTTGGCAGGCATAAAAAAAACAAACCGTTAATAAAAGTAAACTGTTTATTGCTTTCATATTCATTCAGATTGAGATTAAAAAAATCAATATTGCATAGTTTTTTACGCTATGCAATATTGATTTGGAAAATTTAAAAACAGCCTGTTTCAGTGCAAGGATTACTATTGGTACTTAAGCAAACTTTTTTCGAACCTGTCCCCCAACCGGCACAGTCAACTACCTCTCCTGGCCCTGTGTTAGAAGGACTATTTTCTCCATGAGCCAACGCTTCATTATTAGCCAAAGATACTTCGTCACTATTCCTATCAGCATTCAACGCCAAATTGACATTATAACCTGCCACGCCCAAAACAGCTGCAAGCCCAAAAATTTTCAAAATATTATTTGTTTTCATAAAATTTTATTAAACAATTTGTTACCCTACTCTATTGAGGCTTTTCGGAACCGCCTTTTTTCCCACGCAACCTGCATACTTTTGCCTGCCGGACACGTCTCAATTGCCGACCTTGTCGGATTTTGAAATTTCAAAAATGTTCGTACCTTTACGGTGCCTTATTAAGTATTAGTTCAACATCTGACGCATTGACTATGCTGTTTGTTGTCTACTTTTCGCAGGAAGGCATTTTTATTGTCTGACTGCTATTTCGAGGTGGCAAGCCTCGAACGAATACAAAGATAGAGTGCTTTTTTTGATTATCCAACAACTTTGGCTATAATTTTGCACAACTTTTACTATAATTTTTCAAAACAACAGATTAAAGTATCTCGCTGATTTCTTTAAACAGATTATACTGCGATTCCATCTGGCGAATCATTCTGTCATGATCAAGAAGCGCCTGTTTAATCCGGGCGGACAAATGAGTGTTAATATTCGAGACTGTGCCGGCGATGATATTTTTATCGCAGGTTATGGTGTTGCCAGACAAGATGATTTTTTCGTTATCGTAAAGATACGGTTTTACACATCCATATCTTTACAATTTCTAAAGATTCTTTCTTCCTTTGATTATCAAAACAAGAATATACAGACAACATAAGTATGAATAATATAACTTTCTTCATCTATCAATCAAAAATATCCATAACAAATACCTTGATATTATATTGCTCGTCATATCCGATACAATGTATTTTATTTTGTTTTTTATTGTATGAAATAGAGCGTATAAATTTATCTGTTTTAATGATTTTTATTGGCATTCCCGTCCAGTCATAAACTAAAATTTTATTACAAAAAAGAATCCCATCTTTTTTTTCACTTATATCTTTAATATAATTATCACAATATAGAGCAAAGATATATTTATCATTTCCAGTAATAGATACAATTCCTAATTTTGATTCTTTTGAGAAAACCGGACTGTTTCCTGACATTGAAATAATTGGCAAAGTTCCACAAAACTGTCTTTCCAGTCTTACATCCTGCATATCAGAATAGTCGTAAATTTCAATCAAGTCTCCATAAAAGGAAGCCCATACAAATTTATTTCCTATAGAATAACCTGAACATAATCCGGTTAATATATACGAAATATAGTCAGAAGGACAATTTTTAACAGAAAGTATACTGCCAAAATCACTGTGTATGTTATTTTTCATATCATCTATTGCAAATCGGTTCTTGTCGTGCTGTGGGTAAATATGAAAATCACGAACAAAACAGGAGGAAGCGCTTTTTTCATCTACTTTTACTTTGTTCGGATGAATTGACAAAGTATCGTTTATATGATAAATAAATAATTCGCGTGAAAACGTACTGCGTACAAAAACACAAGAATCATTGTATTGTCCAATTTGCTGTATATCAATGGACTCGTCAGGTCCATTCCCCTTATTTAAAAAACGTTTAAATTCTCCTGTCGAAATATTATATACTGAAACCAAAGTATCTAATTTTGGTTCCGACAAAAATATATAGTCATTGACAGAGAAGATTATATCAGGGAATCCAATATAATTCATTGGATATTCTTCTATTTCCTGTAAGTTATAGTCCTGTACACATGAAAAAAATCCGTCAATAAAACTTCGTCTTTTTTACATGATGTAAAAAAGAAACATACCAATATAAATAAAAAAGTATTTCTCATATTTTTGTTGTATTAACTGCTGTTTCAAGGTAGAAAGCCCAGAATGAATACAAAGATAAAGCGCTTTTTTTGATTATCCAACAACTTTTGCTATAATTCTTCAAAATAAAACTGATCATTGTAATTGATATGAAACTAATTCAAAAATCTCATTTACAGCAGATTCCTGTACTATGCTATGTCTTATTATATACATTTTTTTGTTTTGTTCATCAATAAAAAAATGTCCTAAAACCTCATCTGGAATATAATATGCATTTATTAATTCTCCTTCCCAATCTGTCTGTATGAGCATATGTAATTTTGTCTTGTTATTTGGAAAATCACGGGCTATACGCAGAAAATAGCAATAATCTTTTGTTGAAAAAGAACGAATAAATCCCATTTCGCATTTCTGCATGACAGTTTCCTGATCTTCTGATTTATAAAATTCAGGGATACATTTATCTGAAAGATAACAAGTTTTTAATCGATTCCCGGATAAGTCATAAATTTGGAAAATATCAAAATGAAACATTCCAATAATAATTCTGTTTTTTCCCTCATTCAAAGCTATGGAAGGTGCATAAATGTAATTAAAATCAAGTCGTTTATTTAAGTTTTTTATTGGTGGATAATAATCTACATCTATTACCGTTCTGCCAGATATGAAATTTTGCGATATATTGGTTTCGCCACTGCGAAAAATTTTATGCGAATATGTCATATATTTACTGACCGTATATTGATTTAAAGATGGATTAAACTCAATTTTATTGAATCTGTTCGCAATACCATCCTGTAATAGAATGTCGGAATGGTCAATAGAAGATATAAAAGTTGGCATATTTACATCATTTGGACCATGTCCGGAAGTTCCAAAAGATTGAATAATAGCCTTATCTTTTATATTTATCGCAGTAAGACATGTGTCTGTTTTTATTTGCATGACAAATGCTACGGTATCACGAACAGAAACTCCAAAAGAGAATTTGTCCTCGAACGTAAATAACACTCCCGGCGAATTCAGTGTTATTGTCTGCGAAACATCTACATACGACATCACAACATCTTCATTGTTTTTACATGAAAAAAGGTACAAAAACAATGTAAAAAAATAATGATATCTGTTCATTGATAATGATTATATTTTGGTGAAAATATTTTCTTCAAACACGATTAGATATGGATTTTTTTCAAGATCGGTTTCCGACATAATAGTTAGATATATATAACCGTTATGATAACAAACACAAGGCGTTGTGTAATATTCACGATTGCTGTCTTCAAACCGGAAAATACGGGCGTTTTTACGCTGCTTATCATAAAATACATAATGTACTTGCTTTTTGAACATAAACCTGAACATCAAATAAGTATCATTTTCAATTATATTTCCTATAAATCCTGCAATTTTATTGATGTTTTCCGGTTGACTGGAATAATTGATTAAATCATAAATATCTCCGTTATTCTTTGGTATCGAATGATTCCCAAAATCAACAAAGTATTTGGGAATGACGGATTGATAATCTTCTATGGAAAAAATGGTATCATTCAATATTTCCCAGTAGAGAATCCGGTCTTTATACTGATAAAAATTATCGTGTTTGGTTATACCCGACAAAATCTTTCTCCCTTCAATCGTGCCGACGAAATTGTATTCTTCGTCCAATATGCACCCGACGGGAACTAAATTTTGATCTCCCTGAAACATGTTTTTCCCTATGTATTTACCGTTTTCCAAAGGAAATAAATCGCTTATGGGGTATTGGTTATTTTCATTTATTTTTGTAGATGAAACAAAATTCCCATTTTCATCGTAACATAAAATTTTCTTTGACATCTGATCTATCAAATGGATTTGCTCATTTTTTATAAACACATTGGCAAGATTGATATATTCCTGCGGACCTTCTCCTTTGGAACTGATATTAAAAAGAAATTTACCGTTTTCATCAAATACGCTTACTTTTTCCCTTGACAAGACAATTATCTTTTCCTTTAAAAATTCAATGCGCGAAATATCATACAACAAGGATGAATCGGTTGTTTCCAATTCGATTTTTTGTCCTTTACTAATATCCACCAGTTGAGTATTGTCCGTATCGACAGAAATAATCTCGACAACAGGACTTGCTGGTTTCGTACAGGAAAAGAAACATAAAATCAAAAATAAAACGCCTGTAAATAATGATTTGCAATATTTACTGCTTTTTTCCGTCTCGCCCAAAACTACTGTAAGCCCAAAAATTTTCAAAATGCTGTTTGTTTTCATAAGTTTACTAACTTAGTTGTTACCCTACTCTATTGAGGCTTTTCGGAACCGCCTTTTTTCCC
This sequence comes from Dysgonamonadaceae bacterium, assembly GCA_031267615.1. Lineage (GTDB taxonomy): Bacteria > Bacteroidota > Bacteroidia > Bacteroidales > Azobacteroidaceae > Azobacteroides. Next base: position 5,214 of record JAIRYM010000092.1, on the reverse strand, counting down.
ACGCAACCTGCATGCTTTTGCCTGCCGGACACGTCTCAATTGCCGACCCTGTCGGATTGATGGATACAAAGATAAAGTGTTTTTTTTATTTTACTCTTAATAAGCATTTTTTTAATGGACGATTAACCTGTATTTTATATATAATAATTTTGAAAATCGTTATACAGTCAGATAAATAAAAAATTATATGTATATTTGTTTTAGATTTATTATTTATATTATGAACATAATCAAAAATATGAAACTCTTCCGGAGGATCATGCTCGCTTTGGCGACAATTTGCTGTTTTTCCTGTATAAAAGAAGAAGCGCCTAATGATGAAGCTGATATTTTATCAATATCGTTTTGCGACGGAATGTTACGCAAAAAGGCAGAAATGGGAAATGATTATATTATTGTTTTCCCGAAGAAAAACGCAGATCCGAAAAGCCTGAGAATAAAAACAATCGAACTGACAGCAGGAGCAACTTTTCAAATAATCGACAGACAGGAGAGCGATACTCTGTTTTTTATTGACGTAACTTCAGAAAGTTACAGGTATACTAAACGATATTCCGTGACGGCAAGCTATTTTCCGGCGGTATTCGATTTTGAGACATGGGAAACGCCGTCGAAATCCTATTTGTATGAGAATCCGAAGGAGGCTTCGCTTCAATGGTTTTCAAGTAATAACGGTGCAGCGCTGGCTTGGAACAGTCAGTCGAAACGGGCGGAGGATTATCCGGTCAGAAAAACGTCAAAGGCAGTGTCCGGAAATACGGCTGTCGAATTAAAAACGCTGGAGGGACCGGGTAAAATAACAGGGAATTTGAATATTCCATGTCTATCGGCGTCACTTTACTTAGGAGGCTTCAATGCTATGACAGGGCTTTCAAATCCTCTGAAATCTACCAAGTTCGGGATCCCGTTTGATGAAGGAAAACCGGAACGGCTGACCGGTTATTATATTTACAGCGAAGGAAACGGCGAATATATTGGCGACAATGTTGCAGAAACCATATCCGACAGATGCGCTATTTATGCCGTTCTGTTTAAAATCGACGAATATACGCAATTTCTATACGGCGATAATATAGATACAGCGAGAAATATTGTCGCGAAAGCAGAACTTGATCCTGCGGACATTGTTCAAACCGACAGTTTCTCACGCTTTGACATACAGTTTGAATATGATACATATCCGATTCCGTTCCTGTTTACAGAACTTCGAGAAAATCTGTACCGGCTGACAGTCGTTTTTGCTTCGAGTCGCAACGGACACCTGTATGAAGGAAGAATCGGAAGTACGCTTATAATAGATAATGTAAAACTTGAATATGATGAAGAAGAGTATTAATATTCTTGCCTGCACAATCCTGCTTTTTGTCTGCAGCATCAATATTAAGGCACAGATACTCGAGTACAGCGTCGAACTTGGCGTTAATGCAGGCGGGAGCATGCCGGTTCCGTTCCCGAACGAGATAAGGGAGATTCAAAAATGGCAGCCTGAATGGTTCGCTCCTCATATTGCGATGGAAACTCTGTATAAATTTAATGACAGATTCGGAATTGCAGTGCAGATGGCTTTTGACAGGAAAGGATTCACTGTTGTTTCAAGAGTAAAAAGCATGTATTCGGAGATAAAAACCGAAGGCGGAGTGCTAAATACCGGTAATTTCACCGGAAAAAACACGATGCGGGTCCAAAACAGCTATCTTTCGATTCCGGTATTCGCAGTGATATGCTATAATCGCTGGAAAAGCGGGCTGGGACTGTATGCCGCGTACTGCACTCACGCTTCTTTTAAAGGAAAGGCTGATGACGGATATATAAGAATCGGGAATCCAACCGGCGAACAGATTGAAATACAGTCCGCTCATTTTGATTTCTCTCAAAACATTAATCGTCCGGACTTCGGACTGCTGCTTTTTACTCGCCGGCAATGCAGCCGGAACCTGGCGATCACGGTTGAGGCGGGCTGCGGACTGAGTGCGGTATTCAGTTCCGAGTTTTCTGCACTACCGTTCGGGATGAGAAATATCTGCATCATGACGGGAATAAATTATTCCGTGTCTGTGAATTAAAATATTTTGTTTTAACTTTGTAACATTAAATATATATTATATAATGAAGACTCTATGTTTCTACTTCCAGGTGCACCAGCCTTTCAGACTGAAGCGCTATCGCTTTTTCGACATCGGGAGCGACAATTACTACTATGACGATTTCGCGAACGAGGATATTATTACCGGAATCGCACGCAGGAGCTACTTAAAAGCGAACGCGATGTTTATGGACCTGATACGGCAGTACGGAGACAGGATACGGATTGCCTTTTCACTGTCGGGGGTTGCGATAGACCAGATGGAAATGTATGCACCCGAAGTCGTGGACAGCTTTCGCGAACTGGCGGGGACGGGATGCGCAGAGTTTCTTGCCGAAACTTATAATCATTCGCTCGCAAGCTTAGAGGATCAGGACGAATTCCGCAGTCAGGTGAAGAGACACTCGGACAGGATGATGGCGCTCTTTGACCGGAAGCCCGAAGTATTCCGTAATACGGAGTTAATATACAGTGACGAGATCGGAGAATTGGTGTCGGGAATGGGATACAAAGCGATGCTGGTTGAAGGCGCGAAGCACGTGCTCGGATGGAAGAGTCCGAATTATGTTTACTCCGCGCTGGGAGACGGAGGATTGAAACTGCTTGTCAGAAACATGAAGTTCAGCGACGACATATCGTTCCGGTTCTCCAATTACAACTGGAGGGAATATCCGCTCGTGGCGGAGAAACTCATAAACTGGATCGTTTCTTCTCCTGAATCGGAACAGATTGTCAATATCTGGATGAATTATGACGTACTCGGCAGTATTCAGCCCGCAGAAACAGGTATCTTTGAGTTTTTCAAAGCCATCCCGCGCTTCGCTTTTGATGCGGGGCTTTCGTTTTCGACTCCTTCGGACACAGTATCGAATATGGAGTCTGCAGGCGAGCTGTCGGTGCGCTACGCTTCGTCATGGGCGGGCGAAGAAAAGGATATTAGCCACTGGTGCGGGAATGTACTGCAGAAAGAAGCGATGAAAAAGCTGTACGGCGTCGGTGAACGGGTCAGAATGGTGAGCGACAGGCGCATATTACAGGACTGGGATTATCTGCAATCGAGCGACCACTTCAATTTCATGAGTACGAAACTCTTTCCTTCGAGCAGCGTTTACAGCCCTTACGAGAATGCGTTCGACGCTTTTAGTAATTATATGAATGTATTGAGTGATTTTACCGGAAGAGTGAAGGCGCAGTTCCCCGACGGGATAGAAAATGAAGAACTCAATGCCCTCCTTTCTACTATCATGAATCAGGAAAAGGAAATCAAGATGCTGAAAAAGAAATTGTCGATGGTTTAGCGAGAATACCGCGTGACCGTAGGGGCGCACCTGTGTGTGCACCCAATAGAAACGCGTGTGCGCCATTTATATTGAATTAAATGTCGGGCGTACACGCAGGTACGCCCCTACAGATTGATGAAACAGACCTCCCCCTTCCCCCTCCGAATGAGGGGGTTTTGTTTTTGAGTCTCCGTATACAATCTACAAAATATTGGATTTAAGACCGTAGGGGCGCACCTGCGTGTGCGCCAGATAAAGATGCGTGTGCGCCCGATAGAAACGCGTGTGCGCCCGATAGAAACGCGTGTGCGCCAGATAGAAACGTGTGTGCGCCAATACGGTAAAAGAAAGAGGCTCGAAAATTCGAGCCTCTGTTACAGCTGTTGCGGACTGCAGATCTGAGAATTACATTATTGGAATAATGATCAAATTAAAAAATAAAAAAAACTATGAGCCTGCAGTCCGTAACAGTGTTAGGGGATGATAGCTTTGATGAGTTCCGACCAGGGACCTTTCTCGCCTGTTGTATTCTCCCACCGGAGACAGAACCACACGGTTTCTCCGCGTTCGCTTTCAAGGAAATCGAGCGTAAACGGGGACCGGGTATCGAAAGACGAGTTCAGCAGTTCTTCTACATCGACGGGGGGTACTGCAAGCTTTGCCCATTTGATCTCCGCTCCGTGTATCCCGTGCGGCTTCGCGTGTGATTTTGATCCGTGATTGAAGAAATGGATCCCAAGACGCCGCATGATTGACGTATCCACGTCATAATCGGGGTAAGTATCGGGTGCGGGGTTTCTGCCTCCGCCGCCGCCTTTCCCGGTCGCGATGCCCATCTCTGCAAGATCGGAGGGCGTGACGAAAGGATTGGATTTCAGAATCCCAATCAGTTTGGCGAGCGACGGCTCATAGTTCTTCCGCGCCAGATTCTTGTTGAACGTGATCAGCTTCGTGCGTGTATTGGGGTCAAGATAGGCTGCCCACGATTCTTCCCAGATGAGCTGGTGTGAAATCACGTTTTCGCTGTACCACGTCCTGTCAATCTGCCACGCATCCACGTTGGGCTTGGTCTTGGTCGTGATCACGGACTGCGTTTCATTGAAGTCCGTGTCTTTACTTGGAATTGTTCGTGCCATAATTTTGATTTTTTATGGTAAATATTTAATTTGTAGCTTTGTTTCTTCGATTTTGTGGTCGAAAGAATCAAACATGAGAGTGAAATGTTTATTTTTCCGGTTAAAAGATTCGAACAGACAGCCTGCAGAATGACGTGAGAAGCAAAGAAGAGATTGCAGACTGTCCGCCGAACCGGGTTCATAACTAGAATGATTAAACATATATGGATCGTTTCCGGATTTTTTCTTCATCAGCTCCTTATTATATAATGTGTAGCTGATTTTTTGTGATAAATTTCCGGTTTTTTGCCGCTTTTTTTCGAAATTCTGCGGAATAGCTTCGGTGGTATGCGGCTCCGACACGAAGCTATGCGACGCAGACGCGTGTCGGAGCGGCATAAGCTCGTGTCTGCGTGACACAGACACGGTGTTTTTTAGCATAATATTGACACTGTATACAAAAAAAAGCGGCTGCGAAGTAACAGATACATATTTACATTTTCCAGACAAGATTATATATTCTGATAATCGTTGCTTCTCAGCCGCGTAATTTGTGCTCCGGGTTATTTGTCCGGAGTTTTTTGTTGCCATATTAATTGTTTTGGTTGCCACCGTGATGCTTTATTTTTTTTGTTTTGTTTTGCGCTACAAAGTTACGTGTTTTTTTTTTAAACAAACAAGCTTTTTTTTAAAATACATGCATTTTTAACTAAAAACCGGTGTTTTTTAACATTTA
>JAIRYM010000095.1 GCA_031267615.1 Dysgonamonadaceae bacterium | reverse complement strand
GAACAGCGCATAAAATCTACTCATACAAAATCGGGAACAACAACATCAAAATATTATCTTGGCGATTACGAAGAAGAAACAACCGGTTCTACAACGAGGAAAATCCATTATATAAGTGGTGGCAACGGTCTTGCGGCTGTTTATATAACCAGTAACGGCACAGGTCAGTTATATTACGCTCACACAGACTGTCTTGGTTCATTAGTCGCTCTGTCAAGACCTGACGGCACTGTTGCCGAGCGTTATGCTTACGACCCCTGGGGTAATCGTTTAAATCCGATGGACTGGCGGTATGTCGATAGCCGCACATCGTTTATTCTCAATCGCGGTTACACCATGCACGAGCATCTTGACGACCTTGGACTGATAAATATGAACGGCAGAGTTTATGATGCAAAACTCAGCATGTTTCTTTCGCCGGACCCGTACTTGCAGGATCCGGGGAACTGGCTGAATTATAACCGGTACGGGTATTGCTTGAATAATCCGTTTAAATATACAGACCCAACTGGTGAAAATCCATTTCTCATAGCCTTGGGCATTTACTGTCTATTCTTCACAGATTTTGGTTATGACATTCAAAAAGCAATTTCTCCTGTCGCTGTTAAAATTGATTTACGATTTGGTTCCAATCGAGGAGGTATCGGCATAGATGCTTCAATAGGTATTCCGCAGGCGTTTCCTGTAAGTTATAGAGTACACGGAGGAGCAACATACTTTTGGAAAAATGAAGACCTGATGGGAAATAATATGAGAGGATGGGAAACACGATATGGAGGAGAATGGGGTATTGGTTTTGGTCCAGCGTTTCAAGTTAAATATGGAGGAACAACTTTTAATAGTAAATGGAGTGGAAAGCAAACAACCAATTTGTTTACTTTAGGTAATCCATTGATTAATGTGAAATATGAGAATGATATGGATTTGGGATTTAATATGCCGGGAGTGCCTCGAGGTGATGGAGACCGTTACCGCACGGCTGCTGCTCAAATCAATTTTGGTCCATTTGGTATTGGTACAAATATAATAACTGGAGATGCTGGACCAAACAGAACTGATGAAGGTTATTGGGCAATAATAGATGGACACAAAACATATATTCCATTTGATGGATATAACCCTAACAGTCATCGAATGGGAACATTTTATTTTAAATTTGGTCCTTTCCGATTTGGGAAAAACTCCGAAAATACAAGGAAAATTTTTCAGAATCAATTTGCACATGATTTTCTTACAAGTGGACAATCTTATTGGTTTGAAGTATTGAATTTAAAACCAAGATGGTATTGGGGATTCGGTTATAGCGGTGGTGGTACATTATGGTAAATGTCATTAATTTTTAAAATATGAGGACAATGATTTTAGTTATATTAATAAGTAGTTTAAGTATGTTTATGTCTTGTTGCAGTACACTATTTCCAGATGAAAAGCTTTCTATGCAAAGAAAGGACTACAATGGAAATGAAATTAAAATAGATGGTTATTATTATTATTTCATATCAGATAAGCAATATAATCGAGCAGTAGTTCATTTCTTATATAGAAATGGGATGATTTTATCTGCCGGATCTTTTTTAGGAAATGACTTGAATGATATTGAAAAAGAAATGATAACCTATTATGACAGTTTCCGCAAAACCGATTGGGGAGTCTTTTTAGTAGATTCAAACATTATCAAGTATGAAAAAGTAATTTCTGCGGATCCTGCTGCCGGGATCCAATCTTTTATTATTCGAGAATTAGGTTATATTGACAATGACACAACGCTTCATTTTACTGATTCATATTCTTCAAAAAATAATGAAACGAAGAAAATCGACAAGGTTTGGCATTTCAAACAATTCGATAACAAGCCGGACAGTACAAATGTATGTATCAAATAAGGCGATGGTAAGGTTAATATTTACAATGATATTTATGTACATATATTCATTTATATGTACAGGTCAGATAAAAACTTTTGAAAATAAAATATTGTTTAGCGCTTCTTTCAATAAAGACAGTGTTTTTATGGGTGATCCTTTTGTAGTCAAATTAGAAGATTCTCAGAAATATTTTCAATACGTTGCAGACGATATGACGCAATTAAACAGTCGTGTGATTCGCACTTTCAAGAAAAAGTATCAGGCAGGAAGTGATCCTGATTTGACAGAAATAGTTCAAGGAGAGATTGATTTTTATGCTCATACATCTATAAATCCCGGAATAAAAATGGGTTTATGGGAAAAAGCAGGAAAAGCGCCCATATATGGAAATATAGATGTTATTTTCAGACAAAGTAAAGATTATGGAGAAAATAAAGTTGCTATTTCCGAACGATGGTATGTTTGGCGAATCAATGAAGAATTTCAATACGTTGGTAAATTAAAAAGAGAAAACAGGAATGCTGAAATTGGTACGGTTGAACCTCCATTTGGAATTGTTTATCGTATGAAAACAGGGATGTTTTATGGGTATTATCCCGGATTTGAATAATTTTGCATTTTGATAAAAAAATAATTAATATAAATATGAAAATGGTGGTGAGTACTATTATTCTCTCGATCATTATAAAACATTTATTAGATTTAAATATTGAACAAACATATGACAAAAGAGGAGTTTTATTTTATAAATGATTCTGAAAAAATAAATAATAACAATTCTTGTATACTTATTTTAAAAGATAACGTTATTTCTAAAGAGGAGTTATTCAATGAATATTATGTTAAGTTAAAATTTCCTCCTTATTTTGGATTTAATTGGAATGCCTTATGGGATTGTCTATCATACTTGGAAAATGTAATACAAAAAGAAGTAATCATATATCACCAAACATTTCCCAAATTGGAGGAAAAGGATTTAGAAATTTATTTAGAAATACTTCTTGATTCAGTAATCCAATGGAAAAAATACGAAGAGCATAATTTTGAAGTTTATTTTAATCTGAAAGATTATGATAAAGTTAAACGACTTATTGGATATAAAGGACTGTAACGCCTTGGTTTGGTCAACCAGGTGGTGGTACTCAATATTATTCTCCATTAAATACACAGCAACTTATTCATCAAGGATATATTCGTTCGGTTATTAGGTAAAATTATGAAATTAAAAGACTTACATGCAACAATAGAGATATTGAATCGACAACATCCTTTCATTTTAAATGACCGTAGTGGAGAAGCAACTTATGTTTTGGAATATAACGATAAGAAGAAAATTTGGGAATTTTATTTTTTTAATGAAAGAAGAGATAAAGGTGATATGAAAATATTTGCAACAGAAGAAGAGGCATGTAGGTATGTTTTAGATGATGCAATAAAGTATAATCAAACTTTCCATGAGTCATGGCTGGATGCTGTTAGACGAAAATATGAAACTACGGATTAAGACTAAAAACGGAGGACAATTGTATAATCAAAGAAATTCAATAGCACCTAAATATTGGAATAAATATAGAGTAAAATGATAAAAAAACGAATAATAACAAAAATAGGAGATGTATTTTTAGTAAAATTGGATAACTGTCAGAAATATTTTCAATACGTTGCAGACGATATGACGCAATTAAACAGTCGGGTTATTCGCGCTTTCAAGAAAAAGTATCAGGCAGGGAGTGATCCTAATTTGACAGAAATAGCTCAAGGAGAGATTGATTTTTATGCTCATACATCTATAAATCCCGGAATAAAAATTGGTTTATGGGAAAAAGCAGGAAAAGCGCCCATATATGGAAATATAGATGTTATTTTCAGACAAAGTAAAGATTATGGAGAAAATAAAATTGCTATTTCCGAACGATGGGAAGTTTGGCGAATCAATGAAGAATTTCAATATGTTGGTAAATTAAAAGGAGAAAACAGGAATGCTGAAATTGGAGTGGTTGAACCTCCATTTGGAATTGTTTATCGTATGAAAACAGGGATGTTTTATGGGTATTATCCCGGATTTGAATAATTTTGCATTTTGTTAAAAAGAATAAATAATATGAATATGAAAAGGACGTGTTTATTTTTAGTAATCGTTTTAGAGATGTTTGTATTTAGTTGTTCCCCAATTCAAAAATGCAATATGGAACAAACAAATAAAATAGAAACGGAAAATGCTTTGCTGTTGAATGAAACAGAGGGCTCGTATCTCAATAAAATTTTTGAAACTGTTCGGAAAGATTTTGATTTTGTCAATAAGAAAATCGGTTTTTTGACAGGAAGTTCTGGCATAAAAAAGAGCAATAAAGAACTTTATTTTGATATGCACAAAAAACATTCAGCCAATGCAAATTCGCTTTGTGATAACGGTACATTGTACATTTTCAAAGTAGAACAAAAAGCGAAAAATGGCGGATACGACGCCGCGATTATGTATTGGAGTAAATTTTTTGTGCCCGTCCCGTACATGGAATACCGGGTTTTATAATGCCCTGGTAGAAACAAATTTATTATAATTATGAGAAAATATTTTTTTTAATAAAAATTTTGCAGTTTCAAAATAATGTTTTACCTTTGTCGCCTGTAATAACAAAATGAAAATGGCAATCGAATATTTCCACAGCAGTAACGCAAAATTGACGCTTAGCACGACGCGTCAGTTAATACCATTTTACCCCCCCCCTCCCCAATAAACGTCAAAACACCAACGGGTTATGTCATAATCCGTTTCGGGAACTCCCGAAAACATTTACATACAATCTTAAATAATTCAGACATGAATGGAATAATTTTTCATTCAGGCGTGAATAATTTCCGTCATGACAGGATTGCTTTCCGTCACGACAGGAATGAGTTCTGTCACGACAGGAATGGTTGCAGTCACGACAGGAACGGTTGCAGTCACGACAGGAACGGTTGCAGTCACGACAGGAATGGTTGCTGTCATGATAGGAATGGTTGCTGTCATGACAGGAATGAGTTCCGTCAAGTCTTTGGAAACGCTCATCAATAAAGGATTTAATAATAGAAACAACAAAAATAACATGAGTATTAATAAAAACATTAACTTTTATATAAAAAGAAAAGAATCTTTTTCACAATGACGGCGCTCTTCATGTTGAGCGCAAATTGCGCCAAGGCGCAGGTAACTATTGGATCACTTGCTGATCCGCAGGAGTTTTCAATCCTTGAACTTGTAAGCAATAGCAGAGGTTTGCGGTTGCCGCAGATGAGCAATGCCAACAAAAATGATGCTTTCGGGACAGACAACTCCGTTCTTATTGCTGCTGGCGTTGATGCGCTGGGTCTTCAGATATTCAATATCGACACCAAATGCGTTGAAACATGGAACGGGGTGGAGTGGATACAAGCGTGCATCTGTCCGCCGAGTGTTACGGATGGACAGAATACCTATTCTGTTGGCTACTTAGGCGCTGCCGGCTGCTGGATGACAGAGAATCTACGGACGAAGACTAAGGTGTACGGAGGCGGGATAGCAGACCTGTCAGACAATTCATCATCATCAACTACCGCCCCGTACTACAGTTATCCGACAGAAGGTAATGTAACACCTACCACCGCCAAATTTGACGCTCATCCTGAGTATGGTTTGTTGTATAACTGGGTTGCTGCAAGTGGTCTTACCGGCATTTCGACCAATGAAGGCAACACTGACCATGAAAAGCGTCAGGGCATTTGTCCTGACGGATGGCATTTACCCAGTGATAAAGAATGGAGTCAACTTGAAAGTGAGATTACCAACAACAATACCAACAATAAATATGGCACAGGGTCTTCCGCTGGTAGTAATATGAAAAGCCAGACTCCGGTAGTTTCAGACAATACTCCTTTCACCACTGATGGTACGAGCAACACGCCCGCCAACAATGGCTTCAACGCTTTGCTCGTAGGCTACGTGTTCAGTGGCTCGGCGTACTACTATGGCTTGGGAGCGCATTTCTGGTCCAGCAGTTCCTACGTCTCGGTCAACGCTTGGTACCGGGGCGTGTATGAGGACTTCGCCATAGTGAACAGGAACGTCGACTACAAGGCCGTCCTGTTCTCTGTCCGCTGCAAGAAAAATGAATGAGACCGGAGTTGTTTTTTTACCCGTCTGTTTATATTTGAAAAATTTATGCTAACTTTGCGGAAATTTCAAAACAATGAATATTAAATATTTTTCTTTATCCTTATTATTTATATTCTTATGTACCGTAATGTCGGTGCACAGCAATGAAAAACCCGCCGTAAACGACGGTTACCCACTGTCGAACTTTGGCATAACAGCAAACGCATCGCTCGACGGCAGTATGTTTGGCGAAATTCTGCAAAACACCGGCAAACTTGGCGGATGGCTTATCCCGCGCGGAAAAACCGAAATCCTTATCGAAAAAGACGGAAAAACCTACCCGCTATCGGCTTTCACAAAGAAAAAAATCGAACGCGAATTTCCCTTTGTGAAAAACGAATACTCGAAAGCGCCTTTCATTTCGGCAAAAATCACGACACGTGCATTCTGCCCGCTCGGAATCAACGATGTTGAAACTTCGTCGTTGCCGGTGTTGATGCTCGAAATAAAAATTACGGCAAAGAAAATGGAAGAGTTTAATATAATCGTAAAACCTGATGAATCGATCCTGAAAGAAGGAAATATTGGTACGGTGACGATACACTCTTGCAAACAAGCAGAAAAAAAAGGCTCGGAAGAAAAACTGTTTTCTTCTTCTGAAAAAATCATTCCCATATCTATCGAATCTCCGAATGAAGTGAAAGTGTATATTGCGATTGCGCTTTACGACACAGAATGGTACAGCGCAAAGAAATTCAGCAGCGCATACGAAATTTCGCATTTTGCTCTTGATAATTGGGAAAAGCTCTATTTATCAACCAAAGATTTCAGCGACAAAATCCCCAAAACAGGCGATAAAAAACTCAACGAATATCTGCGCTGGTATATGGTGCCCGGCATAGCCCTTACTCGCGTGAACAAAAACGATGAAGTGTTGACAATGGGATACTGCGAACTCAACCAGCGTGACAGTTACTGGACTTCGTGGCTGCATCTTGTTTTATATAAAGATATTGAAAGAAAAATGCTCGCCGAAAGCGTTGAATATCAACAGGAATCTGGGAAAATTCCAACCACTATCCTGCCACTTATCGAACGCAATGATGATCTGGACATCAACGCATTTTTCATCCTCCGCGAAGCGCGTTTCTACCGTTTCTACAAAGATAAAACCGTGCTTGCAGCCGACTGGACAGCGATGAAAAAAGCAATGGACTGGCTTGCAGGACGCGACAAATCGGGACGCGGTCTACCCGAACAGGTATCTTTTTGGGGCGACTGGAAAGATGTGCTGGGAGTAAAAGAGCGCCACTACTCGCCGTTTTCAGGCTTGATTTTCCTTGCTGCGCTCAAAGAAATGATTTTTCTCGCCGACGAGCAAAACGACGCTATATCGGCAACGAAATACCGCGAACTCTATAAAAAGGGCTACGATTTTATCAATCAGCCTGTTGAGCAGGGCGGACTTTGGAATGGAAAATACTATTGTCAAATCTGGAAAGACGGCTCGGTGAACGACCACCTGCTGCAAGATCAAACCATCGGCATCCTTTTCGGCGTCGTGCCACAAGATAAAGCCGAAAAAATCATCAGAGCACTTAACGCTCAAAGTCTCACAAAATACGGAGTGGCGGAAACAACGCCATATTATCCCCAAGAATTTGGCTACGAGCCTGCGACTTATCACAATGGAGCCGTCTGGCCATGGTTGAGTTTTATGGACTGCTGGTCGCGCGTTGTTTCAGGCAGGAAAAAGGAGGCTGTCAACATAGTGAAACGTACTGCCAATGCTGACCTTGTGGCATCTGGCGACTACTCTCCAAATGAGCATATCAACAGCCTGACGGGTGAAAACCTCGGATTTATTTTGCAGGGATGGAACGCCGGACTATACGGATTAGTCTATTTCGGATTGCAGCACAGCGAATTGAATATCACAGGAAAATAAGTTTCATTTTTCTCAGAATACTTAGTCATACTGTTTCGCCTTCATTGCGTCTGTCGCGAACCGAAGGCGCGATGTTGCCCACAATTTCCAATCGGACGACCTCGTAGTCCAAATTCTGCCTGACATATTTGTCGGGAGAAAATTCCAACTGCACAAGATTATCATCGGAAATGATACTGACAGTTTATTGATTTTTGCAAAAAAATATCCCCCCGACAGATTTACATCGTCGGGGGGATATAGAAAATGGAGAATGTAGATTATTCTGCATTCATAATAACTACTCTGTTCCAGTTATTTTCTTTGTAAGGTTGAACATCAGCGCCTTTCCATTCTATCGTGATTTTTTCGCTAGGAATATTGTATTTGGTCGTCAGTTCTTTAGCAACGGCTTTTGCGCGTTTTTCAGAAAGTTCGAGATTGTATTTTGTCGAACCTGTTTTCTTGTCTGCGTAACCAATTACTTTAATCTTTTCACCTGTACTCTTGATAAATTCAGATGTGTTGTAGATGCTGATTTTTTGGTTTGCGTCGACTTTAGAACTGTTCAGACGGAAGAAAACAACATTAGGAACATAGTTGATTTCGTTCTTTACAATCGGAGCAGCAACCTTCGGACATTCCGGGCAGGAAACAGGACGTTTTCTCAACTGTTCGTTTTCTGAACGAAGTGCGTTGATTTTGCCGTTCAAATCGTCAATCAGACTCTGGTCAAGAGCGACTACGTCGAAATCGGTTTTGCCGAGTTTGAAAGTCAAACCTGCAGATGCAGTCAGAATGGCATCAATTTCTTTACTGCTGGTTACTCTTTCGAAATAGTCGGGAACAATCTGTGCTCCCAAGTCAAAGTCTAAATTGACACGTTTGCCGAGTCTGAAACCAAACTGAATACCCGAATTAACAGAGAGTACATCAGAGTAACGAGCAGGATAGCCGTTGTAGTTCAAGTTCGCACCATAAGCGCCAGCATTGAAACCATTTTTTGCATCTCTCTCAAATCTGTGTGCAAAACCTAAACCTATATAAGGTGTAAAGTTAAACACTTTGTTAGGTGAGTAAACACCCCAATAGTTCGATAGATTCCACATAGCGTCGATATGTACATTGTAGTACTTATCGTGTTCCATGTATTTGGCGTCTGTTTCAAAATGATGAATCGAACCGCCTTGTCCTTTGACGCGAACACCCCAATAAGGACTGAACCATTTACCGATAGCAAGTACCGGAGCTAGCGTAACCCGATTGGTCAAGTCTGCTTTGTCGTCATTGTCGCCAAAGTATGCTTGTCCACCGGCACCAAGCTGGATAAACCAGTTTTCTCCGGCTTTACTGTGTTTAAAAGCAGTTTTATAACCTGCCTCTTGAGTTTCCTGTGCAACAGAGTACAATGAAAAACTCAACATAAGTCCAATAAGAATAAATTTTGTTTTCATAACTAAGTTTTTTAAAGTTGTGTTAATAAAATATTGTTGTTTCTCTCTAATTCTTCGTTGCAAAGATATATAAAAAAAATGATATATCCAAAAAAAAACCGAATTTTTTTATTTTTATGCAATTCTATGATTGAAATAATACGGATTTTAACTACCTTTGCGTTTAATTTTAATCACAGAACATAATGAATGTAACAAGCCTTCTTAATAATAACCTTGACAAAACCGCCTTTTCTTTTGAAATCCTGCCGCCGCTGAAAGGTAACGGATTCGAGAAGGTGTGCGGCATTGTCGACAATCTTCGTGAATTTGAGCCGAAATACATAAATATTACCACTCATCACAGCGAAACCGTCTATCGCGAAGCAGAGGGCGGATTTCTAAAAAAGACGTATATCCGCAAGCGCCCGGGTACAGTTGCGATATCCGCCGCAATACAGAATAAATACGGCATTACAGCCGTTCCGCATGTTATCTGTAAAGGTTTTACAAAAGAAGAAACCGAATATGCGCTTATCGACTTGCAGTTTCTTGGTGTCAGCGAACTGCTTCTGCTGCGAGGCGACGCCGACAAATTGGAAAACGGCAGAATTCCTGATAGACAAAGTAATGAGCATACTACCGATTTGATTGAACAGGTAAATCTCTATAATACAGGCGTTGATATTGAGGGAAATGTATTTGAAAAACCTGCTGTGCCGTTTTCTTTCGGTGTAGCTTGTTATCCCGAAAAGCACGAAGAAGCACCAAATATGGATTCTGATATTGCTTTTTTGAAAAAGAAAATCGAAATGGGTGCAGAATATGCAGTTACACAAATGTTTTTCGATAGTCAAAAATATTTTTCATTTGTAGAACGTTGCCGAAAAGAAGGAATAAGCGTGCCAATTATTCCGGGCATCAAACCTATTGTTTTGCTCAATCAGTTATCAGTTTTGCCAAAAGTGTTCAGAGTGGACTTTCCTGACGCTTTGGAAATCGAATTGAGAAAATGTAAAACAGACGACGAGGCGAAGGCAGTCGGCATAGAATGGTCGATTGCACAGTGTCGAGAACTGATTGCTGGCGGAGTTCCAAGTATTCATTTTTATACTTTTATGGCAGCGGAAAGTGTTCGTAAGATAGCAAAAAATATATATTAAATGTTTTTCAAAGATATTATAGGTCAGAACGAAATCAAACAACAGTTGCTGCGATCCGTAAAAGACGGCTATATCCCTCATGCCCGCCTGATTGCAGGTGCCGAAGGTGTAGGAAAACTTGCCATGGCCATTGCTTATGCACAATATCTTTGTTGTACCGACAGAAGCGAAGACGATTCTTGCGGGAAATGTCCTTCTTGTTTAAAGTTCAAAAAACTTACTCACCCTGATTTACATTTTATCTATCCTATAATAAACAAAAAGAAAAGTAGCAGCAAAGAATTGTTTTGCGACGATTTGCTTCCTGAATGGCGTGAAATGATTCTTAAAAATCCTTACTTCAATTATAATCAGTGGCTTGATTTTATTGGCGCAGAAAACTCGCAGGGACTGATTTACGCCCGTGAAAGCGACGAAATAATACGCAAGCTCAATCTGAAAGCTTACGAAGCAGAATACAAAATAATGCTCGTCTGGTTGCCGGAAAAAATGCACGAAGCTTGCGCCAACAAACTTCTTAAAATGATAGAAGAACCACCTGCCAAAACGGTTTTTCTGCTCGTTTCGGAAATGCCCGATATGATTATCGGCACTATTCAATCTCGCACACAAAGACTTCATGTGCCGCCGATTGATGCAAATGCAATGAAAGAAGCGCTGGTGAACGTTGCAG
The DNA here is from genome assembly GCA_031267615.1 of Dysgonamonadaceae bacterium. Classification (GTDB taxonomy): domain Bacteria; phylum Bacteroidota; class Bacteroidia; order Bacteroidales; family Azobacteroidaceae; genus Azobacteroides. Next base: position 24,337 of record JAIRYM010000095.1, on the reverse strand, counting down.
GGCAAACTCTCAACGATGCCGACACTCTTGTTCATATAGCAAACGGCAACTATCTTCGTCTGCTCGAACTGCTTGAAAACCACAACGAAAAGAGCGAATGTCTCGAACTTTTCATTTCTATGATGCGTTGCTGCCGGGAGCGAAATGTGAAGCAGATGCGAGCCTACGCTGATACCTTTGCATCTATGGGACGCGAACGTCAAAAAGCATTTCTGTCTTACGCAGGAAACTATATCCGCGAAAATTTTTTTTATCGACTTAACTTGCCTGAAATCAATTATATCAACCGAGAAGAACAAACATTTTCCAACAAATTTTCTCCATACGTGAACGAACAAAATGTCATTGATTTAACCGCTGAATTTGATTTGGCTGAACGACATATTGAGGCAAATGTCAATCCTCGTATGATTTTTTTCGATTTGTCTATGAAAATAGCAGTTTTAATTAAACGAAGCGCATAAAATTATGGCTGTTTTTGGATATAATTTGTATCTTTGCGCCCTGAAATTGATTTTTCTACAAAATTTAATAAATAAAACTTCAACATTATGTTATTGTCTATCTTATTACAGGCTGCTGCCGAAGTGACTGCCGGAGCGGGATTAGCAAAATTAGGAGCCGGACTCGGCGCAGGTTTAACCGTGATTGGTGCCGGACTTGGCATCGGCAAAATCGGACAGTCGGCAATGGACGGTATCGCCCGTCAACCCGAAGCGACAGGTGATATTCGCATGAATATGATTATCGCAGCAGCGCTCGTGGAAGGCGTCGCCTTGTTTTCTGTCGTAGTTTGCGGATTTATTCTCTAAAACAATGGACTTGCTGAAACCCGAACTTGGACTGTTATTCTGGATGCTCATAGCGTTCGGAGTGGTTTTCTTTGTTCTTGCCAAATTCGGTTTTCCTGTGATTGTCAAGATGGTAGAGGAACGTAAAACTTTTATAGACAAGTCACTGGAATCGGCAAAAGAGGCAAATGCTCGTCTGTCGGGAATAGTTGCCGAAAGCGAAAAAATACTTAAAGACGCCAGAGAACAGGAAATCTATATCCTCAAAGAAGCCGACGGAATGAAGGCTCAAGTGATTGCCGAGGCAAAACAGCAGGCAAGCATCGAGGCAGGCAAACTGCTCACTGAAGCACGCACAGCCATTCAGAAAGAGAAAGAAATGGCTCTGAGAGACGTCCGCAATGAGATTGCGGCGCTTTCGCTCGGCATTGCCGAAAAAATCCTTCGGAAAAACCTGTCTAATCAGCCAGATCAACGAGAGTTAGTTGACAAACTGATTGACGAGGCGCGAATAAACTAACAGAACGATGGATACTGGAAAAATCTCAACACGCTATGCCCGCGCTATATATCATTTTGCCGAGTCGCGCGGAGATGAAAAGCGGCTGCAAGGCGAGATGCAAATACTCGTCTCGCAGTTCGCACATTTTCCTTCGTTGAAAAGTGCGATGGAAAATCCTACTATTTCTGAAGAAGAAAAAGAAAAGGTTTTGCTCTCTGCTATTGGCGCAGAGGCAAGCAAAACGTTCTGCAAAGCAGTGCATTTGATTGCCGGAAACGGCAGGTCGCGTTGTATGCAGTCTGTAGCGCTGATGTATGACAAGATTTATCGCCATGCAAAACGTATGCTGCAAGTGAGCCTGACTACAGTCGAGCCTGCGAGCCGCGAAATGCAGCAGTTGCTTGTTGACTTGGTTTCAGACGAAGGCGAAATGGTCGATTTTGATGCTCAATCCGACGGTGCATTGATTGGCGGATTTGTTCTGCAAATTGAAGACAGACGGTTGGATGCGAGTATAAAAAATCAATTAAATCAGATAAAGTTAGATTTAATAAGTTGAGCAAGCCTTCAAAAGGAAGTTTATTTATACCTTTGCAACAAAAATAACACAAACATATTCTCTCTATATGCCATCAATAAAAGCAAGTGAAGTTTCGGAGGTGCTGAGAATGCAACTCGAGGGCATTGATGCCCGTGTGAAGTTTGAAGAAGTCGGTACGGTGCTGCAAGTCAGCGACGGCGTAGCGCGAATTTTCGGTTTGAGCAAAGCCGAGCTGGGAGAGCTGCTACAGTTTGAAAACGGCGAAATGGCTGTCGTGATGAACCTCGAGGAAGACAACGTGGGAGCCGTTCTGATGGGACGTACCGACCACGTCCACGAAGGCGACACTGTGAAACGTACCAGACGCATCGCCTCCATTATGACGGGCGAAGGTCTGCTCGGCCGGGTCATCAATCCGCTCGGACAGCCTATTGACGGCAAAGGCAGCATTGACGGCGAACTTATCGAAATGCCCCTCGAACGTAAAGCCCCAGGCGTCATCTTCCGTCAGCCGGTAAACGAACCCCTGCAAACCGGCATCATCGCCATCGACGCAATGATTCCCATCGGTCGCGGACAGCGCGAACTCATCATCGGAGACCGATCGACCGGCAAAACTGCTATCGGCATTGACGCCATAATTAATCAACGGGACAACTTCCTCGCAGGAAAACCCGTTTATTGCATTTACGTTGCGATCGGACAGAAAGGCTCGACTGTAGCCAACATCGTAAATATCCTGCGCGAGAAAGGCGCACTCGAATATACAATCGTCATCAGCGCCTCGGCGGCAGACCCCGCTGCATTACGCTTCTATGCACCGTTTGCAGGCGCTGCAATCGGCGAATTTTTCCGCGATACCGGTCGCCACGCACTTGTGATTTACGACGATTTGTCGAAACAGGCAGTTTCTTACCGCGAAGTATCGCTTATTCTCCGTCGTCCGTCAGGTCGCGAAGCCTATCCCGGCGATATTTTCTACCTTCATTCACGCCTTTTGGAACGTGCCGCAAAAATCATCAACAACGACGACGTTGCCAGCCGGATGAACGATCTGCCCGAAACTCTGAAAAACAGGGTGAAGGGAGGCGGTTCGCTTACTGCGCTGCCGATTATCGAAACTCAGGCAGGCGACGTGTCGGCATACATCCCGACCAATGTGATTTCGATTACAGACGGACAGATTTTCCTCGAAACCGGACTGTTCAATGCCGGTATCCGCCCTGCAATCAACGTCGGTATATCGGTTTCGCGCGTAGGTGGAAATGCACAAATCAAGGCGATGAAGAAAATTGCAGGTACACTCAAAACTGACCAGGCGCAGTATCGGGAACTTGAAGCATTTACGAAGTTTGGCGGCGATATGGACGCCGTTACTCGCCGCACGCTCGACAAAGGCAAGAAAAACTCGGCTTTGCTTATCCAGCCTCAATATGCACCCTTCCCCGTAGAACAACAGATTGCAATAATCTACGCAGGCACCAGAGGATTGCTTTTCGATCTTCCGATAGAGAAAATAGAGGATTTTGAGCGCGAATATTTACACGTACTCGAACTCAAGTTCCGCCGGGATATTCTCGACGTCCTCAAATCCGGAATTCTGAACGATGAAGTCGAAAAACTGCTTACTGCAATTGCTGAAGAGATAGTGAAGGGATTGAAGAATTGATATGCCCGGCAATACTGATTAATATGAAGATTAATCAAAAAAAATTACCTTTGCACCCGTAATGAAAAAAATAAATACAAATATCGCATTATTTTACGCCAGTTATTTGGCAGTCCCGGATATTTTGTTAAACACACACACACACACACACACAATCTAACCAAAGTTACGCGCGTGTGTACACGCGCGTCAAAGAATAATAAAATAAACCAAAAAACAATCACCCCCCTTGAAATATTTTCAGGGGGTTTCTGTGTTTTCATGAAACTTTTTTTCGTAGAAAATAAATTATCCTTATTAAACAATAATATTTTATATACAATGAAAAGAATCTTTTTAAACGTTGCGATCATCACGATGTTCGCAGCAGGCGCTTCGGCGCAGGTAACTATCGGGTCCCTCGACAAGGCGCAGGATTTTTCAATCCTTGAACTGATTAGCAACTCCGGAGGTCTTCGATTGCCGCAACTCACAACCGTTCAGCGCGAGGATCTAAATTTTGGTTCTGAAGCCACAGGAAAAGCAATGGGCTTGCAGATCTTCAATACTACAACCGGTTGCGTCGAAACGTGGAACGGTACTGTCTGGATTTCCAGTTGCATCCCCTGTAACACTATTCCTCCTGCTCCTTCACAGACCTCTATGGTGTTTGCGTCAGGAGAGAATGTAACAGTTAGCGCTTTCCCTCAATACAGATTTTACGAGGCTGCAACCGGCGGAGAGCCTCTCTCTGCTTCCGTTGCTCTTGCATCCCGCACTTATTACATTTCCAATGTTGATGGACTTTATTGCGAGAGCAGCCGCACACAATTGACCGTAAGCTTTGCAAACCCTGTCGTTACTATTCCCGGAACTCAGGGTGGAGATAACTGGATTAACAAAAGATGGGTTGGCGCTTTCTGGCGTGACGACCAGACAGGCGAACGTATTATCGCTTCCCCAAACAGCGGCAACTGGACTGCTTCTATTGATGACAAAGACAATACCGGTTCCTGGCTTACCATTGACGGAAACGGCGGTTATGACGCCGCACTCTGGACTTCCAGCCCCGGCGATGCCGAAGACTACCAACTGTCTTCTGCCCGTAAAACCAGCGTTAACGGCACAGGTGATATTCTTTTCCGCATCGGCGTTACTGGTACCGACGACCGCATTGCCAGTGAATATAATCAAATATTCGACGGCGGAATGGGCAAGCCTCCGAGATACGCTACCGTCAATCTGCAAGTAGGCGGTACTGATTATAAAATCTATTGCCGTCAGGGAGAGTCGGCGGATTATGTATTTACCAATAATAATTATTATGGCAATAATATTCAACGCAATAAAGCCGTAATGTTTTCGCCTTACAACCTTACTGCTCCGGGTCTTAATGACGGCGATCATTATAAGGATGTTAGTACCTGCGGCGGTGAGTTTGTTGACTATCCTACCAAGATAGGCGCTTTTTGGCAGTGGGCAGGAGCATCTGGTTATGAACGCCGCGCATATCATCCTGTTGCCACATTAAATGGCAACGACTGGTCATCCTCTGTCGCAAGCGGATATTGGGATGCTCTTAGCGCCGATCACGAAACATGTCCTCAATATTGGAGGCGTCCAAACGACGGCAATACTTCCGGTAATAATGGAACATCAAATAATATCGCAGGAAGTGAAATGCGCCAGTCATTATACGCTGTTCCAAAAGACGGTTATAATTCTATGGAAGAAACTGCAGGTCGCTCCTTTGGTTACTACGCCGACGGATACTTTGACAGGCGCGCTATTGTTGATGCTGTTACTCCCAGTGCTGGCACTAAGAGCGCTGTTTCACATGATACCAAAGATGCCGCTTACATCGGTACATTATTTTTCAACACTAATGATAATCGTTCTATCTTTTTTCCCGCAGGCGGTTTTCGTAGCAGTAATGATGATGGTTTGCTCGACTATTTAGGTAACTATGGCTGCTACTGGAACGGTTCTTCATACAGCCAGTATAGCGGCTGGAATTTGCAATTCGACATCAGTGGCGCTTTCCAGAGCTACTCCGGTTACGGCTGTGGCTACGCTGTGCGCTGCGTGGTGTATCTGGAACCTAGTCAATAAAAAGTATGCAGCGACATTTGTTACAGGGGTATGATTTATCGCACCCCTGTAATATTTATATATATATACTGTAATACTTGTAGAATCAATGATTCTAATGCCAATGCAGAGTGCACTACGACTGGAATCAATGATTCTAATACCAATGCAAAGTGCACCGCGATTAGAATCAATGATTCTAATGCCAATGCAAAGTGCACAGCGACCAGAATCAATGATTCTAATAGTATTATAAAGTGTATTTCGATTAGAATCAATCAAACTGAACTGTTGAATCTTTTTGATACGGTTGCTGAAGATGTAGCAAAAGGATTGAATGGTTAGATAACTAATGGCGGTTTATTTCCTAACTCGGTACTATAAAATTATCCTCTCTTTTGCTAATATTTTTACGCTATTATTATTTTGAGATTACAAATAATAATATTAATTTTGCCAAAATTATTATAAAACTAATATAACAATGAGACGGATATTTAATTTACAGGTGATTTCTTTTGCAGTGCTGTCTTTTTTTACCCTAAACGTTCCGTGTGTTTATGGTGAATTGCACTGTTTTTTGCCTCGAACAAACGGAGTTATCTCTATTACGGACAAGAAATATCTGTTTGAAGGAGATACCATAATCGACAACATGCGATACACGAAAGTGTACATACAGGATTGTACTTCCGAAACGGATTGCTGGGAATGGGACTATTTTGCTGCGGTCAGGGAAGATACTGTCGGGGCGAAGATTTATGTCCAAGTTCCTGACCATCCGGAATTATTACTGGCTGATTTTGACGTGAAAGCCGGTGATGAAATTACTGTGTACAATCTTTTTGGTTGCCATTATTTTTTCCCTGACTGTTATCCTGAACCAATACCTGTCAAAGTAGAAAGTGTTGATTCCATTCTGATTGATAATCAATATCGGAAAAGAGTAAATTTTAATCATCCCTGGGACTGGTATGGAAATGAATCCTGGGTGGAAGGTATCGGTGATATTAACTGCGGCTTGTTTTTCACTGGTGGTGCTCTGGTGGCGGACGGAGGAGATGTTACCTTCCTGTGCCTGTCTGAAGACGATGTGCTTATTTATAAAAATCCGGGTTATGAAACCTGTTATTTAAAGGACAGCAGCGTGGCTATTGACGAGATAGAAACATTTCCTGATATCTTCCCCAATCCGGTAAATGAAATAATATACATAAAATTCAGTGAGGCGTTTTCGTATATTATCTTCGACAGCAACGGGAATGTAGCGCTGTCGGGCGTGTTGCAAAATTCCGAGATAGACGTATCGTCGTTGAAGCGGAATATTTATGTTCTCTCTCTGTATGACAGGACAAATAAAACAGTACAGACAAACAAATTTATTAAACGGTAAAATATCATGTAACGTCAGCCGTCCGCGCCTCGTCTCTACATTCAGAATACAATACTTTCCGCTCTTTTTCGTTATTAGTTACGAATGAAGCGAATTTTGTTCATAGTAATAATGGTAGCGTTGTACTTTTGTGAAACAAAGGCGCAATTCGACGCGCAATTGACTAATTATTGGGCTGCTATTGGTTATTTCAATCCTGCTTACGCAGGGCAGTCAGGTAAACTTGAGGCTACAGCGCTGACACGAATGCAGTGGCTCGGAATAAAAAATGCACCACAAAGCACTATCGTTACTGCAAGTCTTCCTTATCAACTGCTTGGGAAAACTCACGGTTTCGGTGGCTCTATGTATAATGACAGAGCAGGACTTTTCAGTGTTTCGATGTTTGCAGGGCAGTATGCATGGAAAAAGAAAATATTCAAAGGTGATTTCAGTGCAGGACTACAGGTTGGCATGATAAATCAATCGTTTGATGGAACAAAGATAGAGATTCCCGAAGACGACTATCACGACCAGTCCGACCCTGCGTTACCTGCTTCGATGGTCGAAGGAAAATCAATAGACGCTTCGCTCGGCGTGTTTTATTCAAAAAAGAAATGGTATGCAGGACTTTCAGTTGCGCACCTTCTGGCGCCCGAGATAAATCTCAATGAAACAAATATTTATGAAATACCCCGTACATATTATTTTTTGAACGGATACAATATACCATTATCAAATCCGTTATTAGAATTACGGCCGGTGCTGTTGGTTAAAACAATGGAAATGAGCGCCGTCTATTTAGACGATGATTCCATCAGCAAAGTCGAAACAAACGTTCTGAAAGCTATGTTGCGAAATTCACAAATAGATGTTTCTGTTAGAATGTACTACTACGATAAATTTTGGGGCGGATTGACTTGGAGAAACGGCGATGCCGTAGGGCTAATGCTCGGAATGCAGTTTAAGATGCTTGAAATAGGTTACGCTTACGATTTTCCAATCTCTGTTGTGAAAAGAGAAACAACAGGAAGCCACGAACTTTTCTTGCGTTACAGCATGGACATTAATTTCAAAAAGAAGGGAAAAGATAAACATAAAAGTGTAAGATTCTTATAGTCAAAATATATGAAAAAGTTGATTTTTTTTGCGCTTGCGATGCTACTGTTCATCACTTCTTGTGGACGAACAATGAGTGGCGACGGCGGCGAACTCGTCGGTGTGAGCGCTCCTGCGTGGAGTGAACCTAACCCGTATGGAATGATACTTATACCTCGCGGCTCGTTTGCGATGGGACCTGCCGACAAAGATTCGGTCTGGGGTATTTTTCAAAATCCCAAAGGCGTGTCGATAGACGCTTTTTGGATGGACGAAACAGAAATAACAAATGCCGAATACCGTCAGTTTGTATATTGGGTACGCGATTCTATTTTGCGTGAACGCCTGTCGGTAATAGATGAAGAATTTAAGATTACAGAAGACAAAGACGGTGAGCCGATAGACCCGCCTGTTCTGAACTGGAAAAAACAGATTCCGACCGAAAAACGTGCAATGAACGAGGAAGATATACTTTCCGTTTTGCGAAGCGTATACTACTCTAACCCAATAACAGGAGAAACTAATCTCGACAGCAAACAAATGATATACCGCTATCAAAAGTTCGATTATGTGAGTTACGCATTGCGCCGGCACCGCCTTGAGCAGTCAGAACGCATTAAAAACACCGACATCACGCCCGATCCCAACGAGACTATAATGATATCAAAAGATACTGCTTACATAAATGAGGACGGTAAAATCATTTCAGAAACCATTACTCGCCCTTTGAGTTCGATTTACGATTTTTTGAATACTTATATCGTCAATATTTATCCCGATGAAACAGTGTGGATAAACGATTTCAACAATGCAAACAACGAATCATATACTCGCCTCTATTTCAACCATCCGGGGTATAACGATTATCCTGTTGTCGGTGTATCCTATGAACAGGCGCAAGCGTTTTGCGTGTGGCGCACCGAGCAACTTAAAAAATCGCTCAACCAGGCGTTTGCCAACTCTATAGAGCCATACAGACTTCCCACCGAAGCTGAATACGAATATGCAGCCCGTGCAGGCAAATCGGAATACAAATTTCCGTGGGCGAACGACGACATAACGGGCGACAAAGGCTGTTTCCTTGCTAACTTCAAGCCAGGCGACGGCGACTATACTAAAGACGGGCACCTCATCACATCGAAAGTATCGACATTTTCGCCAAACGGATTCGGACTTTATGATATGGCGGGTAACGTTGCAGAATGGACCTCGACGGCATATCTCGAATCAGGTCCGGAAATTATGAGTGATATGAACCCCGAATACCGCTACAATGCAGCAAAGGAAGATCCCTACGCGATGAAGAAAAAAGTTGTGCGCGGCGGTTCGTGGAAAGATCCGCAGCACTTTATCCGTTCCGATGTCCGCACGTTTGAATATCAGAATGAACAGCGCTCATATATCGGTTTCCGTTGTGTGAGGACACAAGTAGGGTTTGCAAAAAGAGCAAGGAAAAAATAATTAACAGTTAAAATAATATGGGAATCAAAAGTAGAGCAAAAAATATTATTGAAAAATTCCTCTCCGGTGAACGCGGACGGCGATTTTTTCAGGTTTTTTACAGTATAGGCGCGGCAATTATTATCATTGGCGTGTTGGCAAAACTTATGCACTGGCCCTTTGGGCTTGGCAATTTGTTGCTTTATATCGGCTTTTTTACCGAAGCGCTTGTGTTTACTATATCGGCTTTTGACAAGCCCGCTACAGAATACGAATGGGACAGAGTTTTCCCTGTCCTCAAAGATGAAGACGAGGACCGCCCGATCTTTGGCGGAAACGGAAGCGTGAGTTCCGGTATCGACAGTTCTGGCGGAGGAAAAGGCGGTTCTGGCGGCGGCACAGTCATCATCGGTGGTACATCGTTTGGCAGCGGCAGTTTCGGCGGCTCTGTCCCCAACGTTCAAAAATCCGCTTCCGAGGCAGTTGCTTCAATGACTCAGGGTGAAGTGCAGCAATCCTTCGGTATCCCAAACGCCGTCAATATTTCCGAAGAAGACAGTAACGTATTAACGTCAAGCATCAAGAAAATGGCTGCCGCAGCCGACCAACTCGGCAAAATGGCAGAAATGACCGACGCTACGCAGCAATATCTTGATCAGATAAAAGAAATGTCAGACACAATGTCGAAATTCAGTGAAGTAACCAACAATTTGACAGGCGTTTCCGACATTCTGCTCAACTCCTACAAGAGCATTACCGACAACTCCGACGGAATCAACAATTCCTCGCGCGGATATGTCCATCAGATGGAATCGCTAAACCGCAACATTCAAGGATTGAATACTATATACGAAATTCAACTCAGGAGCGTAAGTTCGCAAATCGACGCCATAGAGCGCATCAATTCGGGACTTATGAGAATAAAAGATTTGTATGAAGGCTCAATTGTCGACAGTTCGGTATTCCGCAGCGAAACCGAAAAAATGGCACAGCAACTTCACGCTCTCAATGGTGTTTATAACCGCCTGCTCAATGCGATGACAATGAATATGTACGGATCCGGCGGATTTCCCGCTGGATTCAACAGTGGAAGCGGATTCAATCCGACACAAAACAACCCCTCTTAATTTTTAATTCGTAATTGAACAAAGATGGCAATAAACAACCCCAATTCTCCTCGTCAAAAGATGATAAACCTGATGTATCTGGTTTTCATCGGGATGCTTGCGCTCAATGTTTCGACCGAAGTATTGGACGGATTCAAACTTGTTGAGTCGGGACTTTTGCGCACCGTAACTTCATCTTCCACGCGCAACGAACAGATTTTTGCCGATTTGGACGCATATCATCAAAAAAATCCAGAAAAAACGCAGATCTGGTATGACCGCGCAGAACAGGTAAAAGCAAAATCCGACTCCTTATATAATTATACTCAGGACTTGAAAACCCGTATCGTCGTTAAGTCAGATGGCAAAAACGGAAACCCCGAACACCTGAAACACCCCGACGACCTTAATGCCGCATACGAAGTGATGTTTGAGCAGGGCAAAAACGACGCAACTCGCTTGAAATCTGAAATCGACACCTATCGCGAATATATTTCCTCAATGGTAACCGACGAATCAATCAAGAATATTATTGAAAACAATTTGAGTACAGAGCCGTCGGAAAATGCGAAAGAAAACAAGCAGTCGTGGGAAGAGTCAATGTTTTTCCAGATGCCTGTAGCGGCGGCAGTTACCTTGCTTACCAAATTACAGAGTGATATACGCTATGCCGAAGGCGAAGTGCTGAACGACCTGTTGAAGAACGTTGATATAAAAGACTTGCGAGTGAACGAAATCTCGGCACAGGTTATTCCACAGTCGCAGATTGTGATGCGCGGTCAGAGTTACGTAGCCGACATTGTAGCTTCGGCAATTGACTCTACTCAGCGTCCGAAAGTGTTTGTCAATGGGCGCTTTCTGCCGGATGAAGCAAACGGACGCTTCACTGTCGGCACGAACGCAACCGGTAATTTTCCCGTCAAAGGATATATTGAACTGAGCAGCGGAAACGGTAATACTTTTCGCCGCGATTTTGAAACAAGCTACGCTGTAATTCCTCAGTCGGCAACAGTCGCTCCTCTGCTTATGAACGTGTTGTATCCGGGCATCGACAATGATCTGCAAATAGCAGTGCCGGGAATACCGAACCACAACGTTACTGCGACTATGACAAACGGAACGCTGACCCGCAAATCAGATGATATCTGGACTGCACGTCCTGTAAAAGCGGGAACAGAGGCTGTCGTTTCAATTATAGCTAAAACCGCAGACGGACGCTCGCAGGAAATGGCTAAATCGACGTTTAAAGTGCGTCCTTTGCCGCCTCCATCTGTATTTTTGATGGTTAAAGACGCTAAAGGCAACCTTGAAAAATTTGAAGGCGGTGCACTTGGCAAATCTACTTTGCTCGCAACGGAAAATATAACTGTCGGAATTGACGACGGAGTGTTGAACGTCCCTTTTACAGCAGTTAAATTCGACGTAATGTACCTTGATGCAATGGGCTATGATGTGAAAGCTACGGCAACACAGGGCGGAAGGTTTACAGAAGAACAGCGAACGATGCTGCGTGGACGTCAAAAAGGCAGTCACGTATTTATCCGTGGCGTAGTAGCTCGTGGTCCGGACGGCAGCGAAAGGACAATAAAAACGGCGATGGATATAATTATCAACTAAAAATAATTCCTCATTATGAAGAAGAACATTATAAAAGGTATATTTTTGCTCGTCCTGACGCTGATGACAGTGACGGTTTACTGCCAGTCATCTGTCCGTAACCAGCGGGGACGCCAGTCAAACCGTACGCAGCAGCAACAATCAGGACGCCAGTCTGCTGCAAATGCAATTCAGCCGCAACGCCCCGCTGTCGAAGAATCCGACGAGACAAAACCGGACGCACAGACACTGCAACAACAATCTGCTACCAACAGGCGAGAACGTATGCAACTGCCGAAGAATCCAGACCGAACAGCTGATCTCACAGAACGCGCGCGAATAAAGAATGAACTAAATTCTCGCGAGCCTCAGCACGTGGTATGGCTGAGAGAGATTTATCGCGTCATCAACCTTGATTCTGCCAACAATGCCGCATTAAAATTTCCGGCGCAACCGACAGGTGACAGAGTAAATCTGTTTACTCTCATTTTTCGCTTGCTGCAAGAGAACAGAATTATGGTCTATAACTATGTTGCCGACAGGGAAACTGATTTTTCCGACAATGAATTAGCAAGGTTTGAAGATATTTTGAAAAATAATCAGATACCTTACTCGGTCGAAGGTGAAGGTGAGAATGTTAATTATAAGGTTGACGATATTGACGTCCCAAGCGGCGATGTTACCGAATATCTCGTCAAAGAGGGCTGGTATTTTGACGAAGCTATCGGAACATTCAGATCTCAGGTCATTGCGCTTTGCCCAACTGTAGTTAGTATTGACTATAATGACAATTCTGTTCACAAAACGCCTTTTTGCTGGATACCATACGAAAATATCCGCCCGTATCTGCAACGTACAATGTTGATGACGTCTGACTATAATAACGCGATGGTTTATACAATGGACGATTATTTCACCAAGCGTATGTACAGAGGTGATATTGTTAAAACCGTCAACATGAAAAATGAGACGCTTGCGCAACAGGTGGGAAATGAACCTGACGCACTGCGAAAAGCGCAGGACAGTATTGATACGCAACTGAAATCTTTTAACAGACAACTCTGGGTGCAACCGGATTCTACAAACACTGCGACAGCAAAAAATACAAAAACTGTTTCTCCGAAAAACATTTCCGCAAAAACTAAACAGACTGACACTGCCAAAACAACAAAAACGGAGAAATCTACACCATCAGTTACTCGAAGCGTAAGAAGGAAGAAATAGTTTTACCTCAAAAATGTTTTTTCCGATTCTGTCGTGCCGTCGCTGTAAATAATTCTTTTTATAATTACACCTTCTGCGTCGGATTTTACTTCCTGTCCCAACAGGTTGAAAAACCGGATGGCGACTGCAATCTTATTCCCGTCCGGATTCACATGATCTATTCCCGTGGTGCGATAAACTGCTTTCAGTGAGACATTATTGGCGAGCGTTGCGCTAAATTCTCGGTCATAAATCTCCTGAACATTGCCGCCGGGGGTTGAGATGTATTCCCAGTGGTCAAAGGTTTTGTGATCTATGTCTGATGCTGTGACCCGGATACTGCTGTTCCTGAAATATTTTACGGTTACAGGAGCAGGGTCGGGAACATACTCGCCGTTGAAGGTAAATACAGTGGCAGGACTGGTTGACGACATGGAAACGGACCGTATTACTGCTGAACTCTTGAAATAATCACTTAAATGCTGCAATACATTATCTGCCCGCTGATTCGCAAAGTTTTTCATGACTGCTATCTCTGAAGCAAAACTTTCAGGTCGTCCGAACCTGAGGCGATGATATACCATTTCGGGTGCAATTTTTTTGCTGAGAGAGTCTAATATCCTGTTCACTCTGACAGGATTGAAGGTGGTGGAGAGATGAATACAGAATCTGTCAATAAATTTTTGTAGAAATGTGCTGTTTTTAATCAACTGACGCATTGGAATTGACATATAGTTCTCATTATGATTAAAAACCCACATAACCATATCCATATCATAATTTCCCATAAGACCGAACCCATAGTCTGTGTCGTAGAGAATAAAACGCCAAAGTCCATCCTCAAAGAGAGGTTTCCATATTTTATAATTATTTACAATCCAGTCATAATTAGCGTAATACATTTCAGATATAAAATAATCAATGTATGACTCTATGTCGAGTTTGCTTTGTGCATATTTATAAACTGCATCGCTCGCGGGATTGGAACTGTTGATCAAATAATCCCTGAAATCAAGCCAGTCACCGTTGGTAGATACAGAATATTGATCTAAAAGTGAAAATTCACCTTCTTCAAGGTCATAATTCGTGTAAAGATAGTCCTTGCTGCTACGTTCCCGTATATTTTCCACACCGAAATACTCACCGTTAATGAAGCATACGGCTGGTTGATAGGCGAGATAATCTATGTCGAGACGGTTTATGATCAAAGTCTGCATGAAACCATCCCTGAGCATCGTGCTTCCATAATCATTTCCGGAGTTACGAATCTGTATGTCCTTGTATCTCTTACCTTTCTTGCTCTCAAAGAAATCGTAGCGAAGGCGATTATCTCCGAATTTGTACCGTGGAGATATTTTCAATGTCTTCTGTGCATGTTCTCTGGAATACATTCCTCCGCACGAAATATCAAGCTCCTGACTGAGACGCTGAACACCAAGCGAGTCAAATATTTCAAAATTTGCAGGGCGGCACCAGTCCCACCAGTAATTCTCAGGTCTGCGCCAGCCTTCCGTATATATTCCCGTCTCATAATCATACAGATTGTCAGGATCAGTAACTATTGACACGACAGGCAGTGTAAATTGCCGTTCTCCCACGAAATATGTCGCAGTTGCAATTTTATTTTGAATTGATCCCGATGAAAATGTCGCTGCGCGTATACAGGTTGTCTTTGTCAGATTAATTGGTGTACCGTTAAATATGATAGAAAGCGAATCCGGCTCCGAACCGTCGGTCGTGTACCTGATTGTTTCTCCCTCTGCAGGCTGATTGAATGAAACGTCAACTGGCTGAGAATAAAAGCCTGCCGGTATGGTAAATTCGGGAATGGCAGAAACTCTGTCTGCAGTTTCCTTGCCGTTATTTGAATATGGATTAGCAACAGTTGAATTCTGTTTTTTATTATGAATAATTTCAAGTTCAAAAAACAAATCCGAACTGTGCAAATCTCCTGACTGATGAACCTCGGCTGCAATAACATTTTTGCCTTCGACGAGCACGGTTGCAGGAGCGAAAAACGCAATGGTAGAGGGTTCTACACGTGCGGTAACAGCTGCCATGGAATAGTTAATTTCGCCACCCGGAAGGTTATATCTGTAAACCTCAGTGCCGTTGATAAATATTGCAACAGCATCGTCAATCATGCCACTTATATACATATCATTAATCTTTGACACATCCGAAATGTTTACTGTCTTTCTAAAATACGCAGTTTGCGCGGGCGGGTTCATCGGTGAACCGATTATCGTATTCACTTGCTTGCCGTATCCTAATGGTGCATTATTTTCCTGATGCCATGCACTGTCGTCAAAATCAGTTTCATTCCAGTTGTAGGGTGGGGGAGTGGTTTTGTAATACCAGTTCCAGGTGTCATAACTTGTAACCGCGGTAACAGGATCGATGATCATTTTGTTAATATATGTACTCGGCTGCACAAAAAAGTTCCATTCACTGCCACCATCAACCGTTCTTCCCCAGGAAACATTGCGAAACTGCCTTGGATATACAACCGAATCTACAACCTGTCTGTCCCTCGTCAAATATAATATACCTCCCTCAGGATCAAGCTTGAAGCTCGAGTGACCTGCATTTTCCTCTCTCTCAAACCAGATGCGTTCAAATCTTTTTGCATAAACCGTTCTCTTTTGAGGCTTCCACTTCTCGGGAACATCAATATTATCAGTAAAAAAATAATTTCCCAGATTTTCATCCGCATCACCTGTGTTAAAAACCTCTACCCACATACTGTAATTCATATATTCATCCATCACAAACGACACATTGCAGGGCATAATTTCATTAATCACGATCTGCGCCTTCATGCCTTCAATGCCGATAATTACAGCAGTCATCACAATTATCGCTCCGACTTTTACAATAAATTTTTTCATAATCAACAAGTTTTTTTCAAAGATGCAAAGTTAATAAATTTTTTTCACAATATTATTATAATATATGATAATAATATATGCAAAAATTCAAAATATTTTTAATAACTTTCCACCTGCATTATCTTCTATATATAATAATGTGTAGAACATTCCAGTGTCATCGGCAAGTTCTCCAAACAGTTTGTGAGAAAAGATAATGCATCGGCAAGTTCGCCAAACAGTTTGAGAGAAAAAATAATTACACAGGCAAGTCTCACAATGACTTTAAATGACAGTCCAACAAAAAAACAGCAATGAAAAAAATAATGAACAGCAGAACATGCAATACCAAATATTTTTCAAGAAAAACAGTAAAAAACACATTATTTTATAAAAAAACAGCAAAAAGAATGAAATATCAAAAAAAAAATTATATCTTTGCATAAATAAATTTTTAAAAAAATATAATTATGGATTCAACATTATTTTTAGCAACAATTCTATTGATAGCAGCAATATCATTGCTCTCTATCTTCTTCTATTACGTGCCGTTCATACTGTGGATCAACGCAAAAGCATCGGGAGTACACATATCTCTACTGCAACTTTTCCTGATGAGGCTGAGGAAAGTGCCGCCCCCAGTAATAGTAAACGCAATGATTGAGGCGCATAAGGCTGGACTTAAGAATATTACACGCGATCAGCTGGAAGCCCACTATCTCGCCGGCGGACACGTCGAGCGAGTTGTGCACGCGCTCGTATCAGCAGAAAAAGCGAACATCGACCTTTCCTTCCAGATGGCAACCGCAATCGACCTCGCAGGACGAGATGTATTTCAGGCAGTACAGATGTCAGTCAATCCCAAAGTCATTGACACACCGGCAATAGCAGCCGTAGCAAAGAACGGAATACAACTCATTGTGCATGCACGAATAACCGTTCGCGCCAACATCAAACAGCTCGTAGGAGGCGCAGGAGAAGAAACCGTCATCGCCCGTGTCGGCGAAGGAATCATCTCCTCCATCGGTACCGCAGAAACCCACAAGGAAGTTTTGGAAAACCCCGACAGCATCTCGAAAGTTGTTCTGAAAAAAGGACTTGACGCCGGCACCGCCTTTGAAATCCTGTCGATCGACATCGCCGACATCGACATCGGCAAAAACATTGGAGCAGAACTTCAAATGGATCAAGCACAGGCAGATAAGAATATCGCCCAGGCAAAAGCTGAAGAACGTCGCGCCATGGCAGTCGCGCTTGAGCAGGAAATGAAAGCCAAAGCGCAGGAAGCCCGTGCAAAAGTGATCGAAGCCGAAGCCGAAGTCCCAAAAGCAATGGCAGAAGCCTTTCGCATCGGAAACCTTGGCATAATGGACTATTATAAAATAAAAAACATACAGGCAGATACCGATATGCGGGAAAATATCGCGAAACCTGTAAAGCCTGCAGAAAAAACAGGCAAGTAAACCAGCCGTCACTATATATTCCGTGCCATCAGGACTGTGGCTGTAAAACAGCTGCACAGTCCCGGCGGCATGATATTACAGGAAAATGATTTTAATACATGCTGTCGTTTCTTGACGCATCCAGTCTCAGAAAGATGAACAGCAAAATCGTAAAGGACCACAGAGACGAGCCTCCGTAGCTAAAAAATGGCAGCGGAATCCCTATCACAGGAGATATGCCGGTAACCATCCCGACATTGATTGCGAGATGAAAGAAAATAACAGATGCCACGCCGTAACCATAAATGCGGCAGAAGGCAGAATGCTGTCTTTCCGCCATAATAATCAGTCTGACAAGCAGAAACAAAAACAGCAGCATCACAGCAGTTGCGCCCACAAAACCCTCTTCTTCTCCGACTGTACAGAAGATGAAATCCGTGTCCTGTTCAGGGACAAATTTAAGTTTAGTTTGAGTTCCGTGCATAAAACCTTTGCCGTAAAGCCCACCAGAACCTATCGCAATCTTTGACTGATTGACATTGTATCCAACATCTTTCGGGTCTTCAATCATACCAAGTGATACTTTGATACGCATTTGCTGATACGGCTTCATTATATCGTAAAAGACATAATCAGCAGACATCAGATACACAACAGAAAAGATAATAAAAATAACAGGTAAAATGTAATGCCATGCCCAGTATCGAATAGCTATAAAGAGCATGTAAACCGCCATAAAAGCAAGAATTCCGTACGCAGCGATACACAGGTTGAACGGTACAAAATAAAGTGTCACAAGAGCCGTGAGTCCAAGTCCTGCCGAACAGAAATTCATTGTACGGATAAATCGCCGTCCCTTTTTACGGTATCCATACATCCACAGGTTTGCGAAAATTATTATCAAAACAAGCACGGCAAATTCACCTTTTGGCGTCAGTCCCCATGTTTCTTCTCCATATTTTATTCCGATGATAAAAAAGAGAATGGCGCAAAACGCGGAAAATAGCAGTTTGCCCGACATGCCCTCCCTGTATAAAACGATGAAAAACGCAAGGAAGACAAGCGCTGAACCGGTTTCTTTCTGCATAATGATTAGCAGCAGTGGCAGTAAAATAATAGCGACAAGCAAAAAGAATTTCCTGTCGAAACGCAATTCATATTTGTATGCACCCATAAATCGGGCAATTGCGAGAGCTGTAGCGAATTTGGCAAACTCTGCGGGCTGCAATCTTACTGGTCCAATCACGAGCCAGGAACGTGAGCCTTTGATGTCCGGCGCCAGGAAAATTGTTGCAATCAGTGCGAGAATAACCAGAATATATATCCAGTATGAAAAAAATTCATACCACGAACTGTCTATTTGCAGTAATAAGAGACCTAAGATCAGTGAGGTGCCGATCCATATCATCTGCATTCCGGCACGTCCCGATACGTCAAATATTGATATTTTGTCAAAATCATAACTTGCTGCGTAGATACTGAACCAGCCTGCGAAAATCAGTATCAGATAAACGGCAACCGTCCACCAGTCCAGTTTAGTCCAGATATTACTTTTGCGGTAAGGCATAATGGTCGTGTGATTTATCTGTTGAATCAGCCTTCATGGCAACCGCTGTACGTGCCGGCAAATACAGTTTCAGCCATTCTTTATGTTCTGATTCGTACAATTTATCGTGAATGGTGAAATGTTCTGCTTCATCGTCCGCCACCAGACCGAATCCTCCGAATTGTATACTGTCAGTATTTAATACGGTGCGGTATTTGCCGGCTGGTACGAGGAATCCATAGTCAGTGAACGATCTAACCGGATTAAAATTGAATACGAAAACAAAATCGCCCCGTCGGTATGCCAGGATTTTATCATCTTCATTGTCCCAAACCTTCTCGATATGCAGTTTCTGGAAGTCTTTCTTTTCTTTGATCAGGAGTATCATTGCTCTGTCGAAATTGTTAAGGAAATGATATTTGAGGTTATTGTCATCGACTAAATTCCATTGCCGGCGTGCATATTTGTAAGACCAGCCGTTTCCTTCCCTCGGAAAATCTATCCATTCCGGATGTCCAAATTCATTACCCATAAAATTGAGATATGCACCGTTTATGGTTGTTGCCGTAACAAGACGAATCATTTTATGAAGCGCCATTCCTCTGTCAACAGCAAGGTTTGAATCTCCTGCAGTCATGTGCCAGTACATTTCCGAATCTATAAGGCGAAAAATTAATGTTTTATCGCCAACCAGCGCCTGGTCGTGGCTCTCGGCATAACTGACGGTCTTTTCATCGGCACGGCGATTTGTTATTTCCCACCAGATGCTGTTTACGGACCACTGTTCGTCGGTCTCATCCTCAATGATTCTTATCCAGTAATCGGGAATATTCATCGCCATACGGTAGTCGAATCCGTATCCGCCGTCTTCCGTCTGCAGCGCCAGTCCGGGCATTCCGCTCACTTCTTCAGCAACAGTGATAGCCTGATTGTTAACCTGGTGAATCAGTTTGTTAGCCAGCGTGAGATAGCAGATAGCATCGCCATCCTGATTTCCATTGAAATAATTATCGTATGAAGTGAAATTTTCACCAAGTCCGTGACTGTAATATAGCATTGAGGTTACGCCGTCGAAACGGAAGCCGTCAAAAAGATATTCTTCCAGCCAGAACTTGCAGTTCGACAACAGGAAATGCAGGACTTCATTTTTCCCATAGTCGAAACACAGCGAATCCCACATCGGATGCTCGCGCCGTGTGCCTTCGTAGAAATATTGTGAACCTGTGCCGTCGAAACGTCCAAGCCCTTCCGTTTCGTTTTTCACTGCGTGCGAATGAACAATGTCCATAATGACGGCAATGTCCATCGAGTGTGCAGTATCAATAAGTTCTTTCAGTTCGTCTGGCGTACCGAAACGTGACGATGCGGCGAAAAAACTTGACACGTGATAACCGAAAGAGCCATAATAGGGATGTTCCTGAACAGCCATTATTTGGATGCAATTGTAGCCTGCAGCCTTGATGCGGGGAAGAACATTGCGGGTAAATTCGGTGTATGAGCCTGTGCGCTCATCCTGCGTCGCCATTCCGATATGACATTCATAAATCAGCAGTGGCGATGTATTTGGTTTAAAGAGATTTGTTTTGAATTGATATGGCGCTGCCGGTTGCCATACTTGAGCGCTGAAAATACATGTTTTTTTGTCTTGCACTACTCGCTGCGCCCAGGCAGGAATGCGCTCGCCACACCCGCCGTGCCAGTGTACAAACAGTTTATATAAATCGCCGTGATGCAGCGTTTCGCATGGAAGTTGAATTTCAAAAACGCCATTTTCTATGCGGGACAGGCGATATTCCTCTTTCTGTTGCCAGTCATTGAAATCGCCGATGAGATAAATTTCTGTTGCGTTTGGCGCCCACTCTCTGAAAATCCAGCCTTCATTTGTTCTGTGAAGCCCGAAATAAAGGTATCCCGAAGCGAAATCTTCCAGTGTGATTTCGCCGTTGCGAGTCAATTCTGCTTCCTTATCAAAAAAATGAGCATAACGTCCTTCAATGGCGCTTTTGTAGGGAGTCAGCCACGTATCGTTCCTGATGATTTTCAGTGGTTTCAATGGTGCTGTCTTTAAGCAAATCCTATTAACGCTTCCTGCACAATATACACGCCGCACCCTGCAAGATAGCCGATTAGTGCGAGCCATGAAATCTTTTTCATATACCAGATGAAGTCGATTTTTTCCATCCCCA
This sequence comes from Dysgonamonadaceae bacterium, assembly GCA_031267615.1. Taxonomy (GTDB): domain Bacteria; phylum Bacteroidota; class Bacteroidia; order Bacteroidales; family Azobacteroidaceae; genus Azobacteroides. The sequence continues at coordinate 2,905 of JAIRYM010000095.1, read as the reverse complement.
TTACTGCTACGCCTGCCGCAGAGCCGATGATTAAGATACTGCCGCCTGTTCCTGCCGCATAAGCAAGGAACGCCCAGAAATAATGGTCAACAGGAAATTCGATATACATTTTCATTGCACCTGCAACAAGCGGTACATTATCGACTATCGACGAAAGGAGCCCAATAATCGCAGTAATGAAATAATATTTTGTTGGTTCTTCAAAAGGAATCGCGTCGAGAGATTTAGAAAGCATAGCAAGTTGTCCGCAGGTGGACAGAGAGTTTACAGCCATCAGGATACCGAGAAAGAAAAGTATGCTCGGTGTATCTATGCGGCTGATAATGTGATTAATCGACAGGCGACTGTTGTCGCGATGTGGCTTGCGTTTGCAGATAAAACCTGTAAGTATCCATAAAACGCCCAGTCCGCCCAACATTCCGAGATATGGCGGAAGATGAGTTATTGTTTTAAATACGGGAACGAATACAAGTGCTCCGATGCCCATACACAGTACCAGCAACCGTTCTTTAAACGACAATGCTGCCTGTTGTGCTGTCCGTACATCTTCTGCCGGTCGAGCAATGTTTCCTTTCATCGTAGACGAAAGAATTGCAAGCGGGACAACGAGCGAAACAAGGCTCGCAATGAACGTCGTTTCAATGATATGTACGGCAGATACTTTATTGGCAATCCAGAGCATAATAGTTGTTACGTCTCCGATTGGAGACCACGCACCGCCTGCATTGGCAGCCAAAACTACCATTCCTGCGAAAAACCAGCGGTCTTTTTTCTCGTCAATAAGTTTGCGCAGCAAAGCTATCATCACGATAGAAGTTGTCAGATTGTCAAGTACCGCCGACATAAAGAACGTGATGAATGCGATAATCCACAGAAGCGACGTTTTTTTAGTTGTGTTAATTTTGTCGGTTATAATCCTGAATCCGCCGTAACTGTCAACTGCTTCGACTATTGTCATTGCTCCCATCAGGAAAAACAGTATTTCGGCAACTTCGCCCAGATGCTCGACAAGGTGTTCGTGCGCTTCGGGCATATAAGCATTACCAAGCATCCACATAATTGTTCCGAGCAACAGTGCGGTTGCTGATTTGTTAACGTGGAACGGATGTTCCATCGCAATAAAGATGTAGCCAATAATGAAGACTACTATCATTAGAGTAAACATAATGTTATTGTGTTAAAATGAATTATTTGAAATGACTGCAAAAGTAGTCATTTTTTATTGAATTATAGAAGTTCAGATGCCAAACTCCTGATGCAGTTCAGGTATTTCTATATCCTGATAACCTTTTTTCATCAGTCGGCGCTTAAATTCTACCTGCACGTCAGGCTCGCCGTGAACGATGAAGACTCGTTTTACTTCGTGTTCGTCCTGACAGGCGAGATATTGCGACAAGTCGTTGTAGTCGGCGTGTGCGCTCATCGAATTGATAGTAACGATGTCGGCTTTTACCTGATAAATGTCGCCAAAAATGCCTATATGTTCGGGACGTTTTTTAAGGCGGGCGCCAAGAGATTTTGGTTCACAGTATCCGATAAGCATAATAGTATTTCGCCAGTTTTCAATGTTGTTGGCGATATGATGTTTGACACGTCCTGCTTCCGCCATTCCCGATGCAGAAATAATTACTGATGGTTTGACGCTGACGTTGAGAGCCTGCGAGTCGCGTTTATCGGTTATAAACTTTAATCCGCGAAAGTTGAACGGGTCGGCGCCGGCAAGTATAAGTTTTTGAACAGAACGGTTGAAACATTCCGAATGGCGCTTCACGATTTCAGTAACTTTTACAGACAGAGGACTGTCCACGAAATAATCTACTGCGGGCAACTGTCCGTCGAGTTCCAAAGAGTTCAGTGCGTAAAGCAATTCCTGTGTGCGTCCAACGCTGAAGGCAGGGATAATGAGTTTGCCGCGTTTGCGGATACAGGTTTCACGAATATTGTTCAGCAAGTCGTCGGCATAAGTTTCAATTTTATCATGCAGACGGTCGCCGTAAGTTGACTCTATGATAAGGTAATCGACAGGCGGAAACGGTTGAGGCGAGCGCAGAATCGGATCACCATAACGTCCTATATCGCCGCTGAAAGCAAGGGTTGTTGATTTGCCTTTGTCTGTCAAACGCAGGAAAACAGTTGCACTGCCTGCGATATGTCCGATATCGAAGAACTGCAAACATATATCGTCATTGACTTGAATTGCCTGATTGTAATGTACTGGATATATGAAATCGAAAACTCGTCGTACGTCGTCTTCTGTGTATATTGGTTCCAGAAGTTGCCTGCCTTCTTCTCTGCGTTTTTTGTTTATAAAGGCAATATCGTTTTTCTGGATTGCGGCTGAATCGAGCAGCAGGACACGGATAATGTCCGCCGTAGTGTGTGTTGTAAATATCTTTCCGTGAAAACCGTCCTTTACCAGTTTTGGAAGTAATCCCGAATGGTCAATGTGAGCATGAGAGAGGAACACATACTCCACTTCCTGCGGATTGAAACCCCAAGTGCGGTTAAGGTTGTCTGTTTCTCCGCCCATACCTTGAAACATTCCGCAGTCAAGCAGAAATTTTTTACCATTGCTCAATGTTACCAAATGTTTACTGCCCGTTACAGTCCGAGCAGCTCCGTGAAATGCTATCTTCATAAATTTATATGTTTGACGACAAAGGTACTATAAATCCTCCTAAATACACAACAGATTTAAAATATTTAATTCAAGTTGCTATTTATCTACGTTATATAATTTATCAAAAGTATATCCCCAAATGAAAGCAATCAACTTAATAAGGAAACCATTTTCAGTAACCGCATGAATTGTTTTAGGCAAATATTTGGCAATATCGCTGAAAGCCGTTTCAATACGCTTTCTACCATTAGCGATAAGGTACTCCAAACAGGGATTGTGAGGTTG
>JAIRYM010000068.1 GCA_031267615.1 Dysgonamonadaceae bacterium | reverse complement strand
GGCCTTCGTGAATGTCGCTTGAGTTGTAATCGTCATACGTCACGCCGTTCACGGTAATCCGTGTGGCGTAGGTTTGCATGGTAAACAGTACAAACACTGTCAGTAAAGATAAAATTCTCGTTGTCATTTTATTTGTTTTTATTTGTAATGATAAATTTCTCGTAGTCATACGCTCGTATTAGATCGTACTTATCAATGGTTTTTATTTTCCGTTACAAAAGTAGATGCAGGGCAAATGCCGTTTATCCCCTGATGTTAGGATAGATGTACAAAATTATCGCATCCCTATCTCCGTCTCAATCTCCGCGATCCTTAACCGGCAGCAAGTTTCACCCGTTTTGTCCGGTGGTTTGATTGCGATAATGCGATTCTTATTTGACATAGCATTTACTCTTTATTCCCCAGTACTTCTCAATGAACATAATAAGATGCGTTTGCCCTGGGCCGGATATTTTAACGGTATGGCGTCATTTTGGCCTCTGCACAGGACTGTGCAAACTGTCAAGACGGGCAGGGCAAGGCAAGGCAGAGCAGAGCAAGGCAAATGCATCAAAATCAGAAAGCATGAATAAGAGATTATCCGTATGTTACCGCCGGAACATTCATTTGTCCTCGTCGGGAAACAACTCCATTTGTTCACCTTTTCTTTTTAATCGCCAACCGTCTGTGCCAACGCGCTCTGCAATATCTTCGAGAACGTTTAAGACTGTTTGATTTTCAGGTGTTGCTCCGTTTTTGAGCAGCGGCATGATTTCCAGAATAATTTCGTCGAAAACAGCAATTTTGTTTTCACGCTCTTTGCGGCGTAAATAACTCAATAAATAGTACTTTATGCGCAAACGAACATCAATGCGCGTTGTGAATTTTGTGTTCTTTTTAATAGTGAAAATCTCAGTTCCGGCGTCATAATCGAAGCTTGACATCAGCAGCGGCGTCAGGTCGGTATATTCTTTCTTCAACAGATCCAGGAATCCAAGTTCGAGGCCCTTAATAATGAGTTCGTCATTGATTTGTTCGAGGGTTGCTCCATGATTTTTGGCGATAATTCCTTCAACGGTTTGCATCACAATTTCCGAAATATCCATTCCCAAGTTAGCTTTGAGTATCGATTTCGGGTTTCGCACCTTGCGGAAATTGATAATCAGTTGCCCCGAAAGTACGGTAAAGGGATTTTGCCGCTTTTTGAAACTTGTTTGTCCGTTTTTCTGCGGCACTGCGCCCACATATTCAAAGCCGCAGCTCTCGGCGGTGTCAATTATCAGATGCCAGAATCCGGGGTCTTTGTGGGCAAAGACAAACGACAGCCAGCGGTCGAATTTCAGTACGCGGTACATTTCGCGAATACTTTGCGCTATCAGTCCGTTGTATTCGTCCTTTGTTTTGCCGTGTTCGCCGCCTTCGATCGCTTCCATTTCGTAATCCTGTTCGGTAACTTCGAAGTCGAGCCAGGCATTCCACATAACCGACAGGTCAAGGTAAGGAATTTTTTTGCCGTAGGGCGGGTCTGTATAGATATAATCGACGCTTTCTCTCGGCAAAAAATGCAAATCGGTGGCTGTGCCTTTCCGTATTTGGGCGTCGCCGATGGTGTCTTCGTTAATGAAATAGGACATTTCCTGCTTGGCGGCGAGAACTTTTTTGTAACGAAGTTCAAAGTATTTCATTATATTAATATCAACAGGATTTGGCGCTATTCTATACCTATAATACTGGAAAACACTCGCATTGCCTTGTCCATCAGCAGGACGATTGGGGTTATTGTGATAGGTTAGATTCGCTTTGATAATCAATCCTGAAAACATCAATAACAGCGAGTCTCTGATATTTCCATTTTTTTGTTTCAAAATGATGGATTTCAATAAACCAAGTTGCGCGATTTGTTTGTCGCTAAAAAGTTGGTCGGTGGTTTCCACATCTGAGCCTTTGGGCAAAGGTAAAACTTTGGGTCCTTTATATTTTTTCAGCGCTTTTCTGATTTCTTCCTTTGTTTTAGGCTCATGACGCAGATATTCGGTTTTTACTTCTTTGAAAGCCTGCGCCAATTCCACAGGTTTTACAGGTGCAATCAACGATTGGACTATAAAGACGGCCATCGGATTAAGGTCGATATTTACGCCTTTTCGTCCCGACATCAAGGCTTCGACGATCGTAATTCCGCTACCGCCGAAAGGATCAAGTACAAAATCGCCCGGACGGCTGTAATTCATAATATATTCCCTAACGACATTCCACGATTGGCGGGTAAAATATCCGTGAACGCCGAAATGTCGTTTGGCTTCCTGTTTTTTCACAGGAATTTCTTCGAGTAGGGGACGGTTGAGATAATCGAACTGCGCCTGTTTTTTGGGAATCTCGCAGGTAAAGTTTTTGCCAACCTGAAAACTGTTGGGCGAAAGATACATTTTCAGCGTTTCCCAATGGGTTTCAATGTCGGCAATGGGGAAAAACAAAATCGGCTGCTGCGGATTTGAAGTGCGGAACAGCGAAAATTCTATGCCGTTACACAAGGCAAAATAATTGGTGCGAATTTCGGGGTGGATGGCATAACTGTAAACTTGTCCGACGTTTTCATCGTTCACGATTTTCTTGTTCGGCGCCTTGGCATCAAGCGTCCATGCAAAGTTGTTTTCTACTTTCAGTACATAATCGGGAACAAGTTTCACGGGATTCCTCTTGTTACTGCCTGTCTTCAGGAAAGGGTGTTCGAGCGTTTTACTGCGCACGATATTCTCCTGCGCGTAACCCAGCTCCTTCAAAATCGGAAGGATAATGACTTCGCGTACACTGTCTTCTTTGAAGTCGTGGTTATCGGCAAGGGTATTGAAATCGGTTTGCCCGAAAAGTTGTTGAGCGGATTTTGCCATTTATGTCGTACTTATTTTGTCTGATAGTTTGATTGCAATAGTACGATTTTTATCTGACATAGCCTTCACTTTTTAGTTTTCGGTGGTTATCAATGAACATA
>JAIRYM010000086.1 GCA_031267615.1 Dysgonamonadaceae bacterium | reverse complement strand
CGCGTGTCTGCGTCACTCCGACACGTGTCGGAGCGGCATAGCTTCGTGTCGGAGCCGCATATCATCGAAGCTATGCCGCATACCACCGAAGCTATTTCGCATTTACACGCGTCTGAGCGACATTTACACGTGTCGGAGCGACATTTACACGTGTCGGAGCGACGCAGACACGTGTCGGAGAGACAAAAGCACGTGCCGGAATGACAGAAACACGATCCTGAACAGTAGAAAAACGATTCTCCACAACAAAAACACGATGCTTTATGACAAAAATACGGCTCAGCGAGACAAAAAAATAATGCTGTATATTATGATATTTAAATTATTCTTTGTAACTTTGCACTTTCAAAACAACACATCATGACACAGAAAATAAAACACGTAACTGTATTCGCCGCCTCCGGTGGAGACCCCGACACCATTTATACCGAAGCCGCCAAAACCCTTGGCATGCTGCTCGCACAACGTTCAATCAGATGTATTTACGGCGGCGGACAGTTCGGACTCATGGGCGCCGTTTCCAACTCCGCGCTTGACTCCGGCGGCTCCGTGTGCGGCATAATCCCGCAGTTTATGATCGACCGCGGGTGGCTGAATCCCCGTCTCAGTGACGTAGTTATAACCCAGGACATTCATTCCCGGAAGCGAATCATGGCAGAGCGGTCAGACGCCACCGTTGCTCTCCCCGGCGGCGTCGGAACGATGGAAGAACTGCTCGAAATTATCACCTGGCGACAGTTAGGTCTGTATCCCAAGCCCGTAATTATCCTCAACATCAGCGGATATTACGACTTCCTGCTGCTGCAGTTGCGGCAAACGCAACAGGAAAAATTCCTGCAGCACGACGCCGGAGACCTCTTCACCGTAGCCACAACCCCCCTCCAGGCGCTTTACATGCTGATACATCAAACTGAACACCCCGTCACCGGACAATCACGTCACCATGTCAATCCAGGACTTTAACAACTCAGTCTTTCTGCTCTTTTTGCCGAGTTTCTTCATCTTCGTCTATCAGATCGGGACAAGAAAAAAGATGCTTCTCGAAATGTTCGAAGATCTTTTACACAAAAACAGCGGCAAAAGCATCTTTCGCGAAAATACGGGACGGGAAATACTGATCAAAACGCTCTTTTGCTGTCAGACGCTCTATTTAGCATCGCTCACCCTGTTCATAACCGCGCTCCGGAGCGATAAACCATTAAACATCCAATCCTCAGACATATTCAGATGCACCATATACTTAGCCTGCATCTTCATCGCCTTCATACTGTCAAAAATATTCCTGAATCTCACCGTCGGCACAGTGTTTTTCGACCGCAAATCAGTCCGTCAATGGAACAGCAATATAATATCCATCCTCATCCTCAGCGGTACGGCGCTCTTTCTTCCGGCGCTCTTTCTCTACTTCACTAAAAATTCAGGCAATCTGTTAATAATATTGCTCATAATCCTCCTCATTCTCATCGCCATAACAATCACCGTCAGGCTTTATTTGATATTTTTCAGCAAAAATAACCGGTTATTTTATTTTATTTTGTACCTTTGCGCCATGGAAATAATACCCTTTTACTTGTTATATAAGAGTATTATGATAATATTTTAACAGAGCACAATGAAAATTCTCGTTTCACAGCCAGATCCGCAGACAGAAAAGACACCATACCACGATATAATGGAAAAATATGGAGTAAACGTCATCTTCCGCCCGTTTATCAAGATAGAACCGTTAAGCGTCAAAGAATTCCGGTTACAAAAACTCAACATATTAGACCATACCGCCCTGATCCTCACATCGAGGACCGCGGTAGACCACTTTTTCCGCATCAGTGAAGAACTTCGCATAAAAATACCGATCACCATGAAATACTTCTGCGTCACGGAAGCGATAGCCGTATATCTTCAGAAATACACAAGATTCCGGAAGCGCAAAATATTCTTTCCCGCCTCCGGAAAAGCAGAAGACATGGTCATCCATATAGGAAAACACAAGCACGAACACTATCTCGTTCCCGTATCCGACATACATAAAGAAGACTTGACGAATCGACTGGAGAAAAAGAAGATCAAATTTAAAAAATCCATAATGTATCGCACCGTCAGCAACGATTTTTCACCCGAAGAAACATTCGATTACGACATAATGCTGTTTTTTTCACCCTCAGGCATCACATCCCTGCTGAAAAACTTTCCGAACTACGAACAAAACAGCACCGCCATCGGCACATTCGGCGCCGCGACCGCAAAAGCAGTAAAAGACGCTGGTCTGCGATTAGACATAGAAGCCCCAAACCCGATGGCGCCATCCATGGCAGCTGCTTTGGAACAATATCTCAAAACAGTAATCAAGCCATCAAAAAAGTAATAATCCGGTTCTTTTGAAAAACAGAAATACCTTTAAGAAAGATGAGAGAATTTCTTATCAGAAAGAAATAGAATTCTTGTTTGCAAAAGGAAAAACATTCATCACCCATCCTTTTCGGGCAGTCTATGTAGAAGCCCATCCCGTGTCCGGCGCCAGAGCTGCCGTCCTGATAAGCGTACCAAAGAAAAAAGTCAGGCGGGCAGTAAATCGCAATCAAATCAAGCGGCATGTTCGCGAAACATATCGACAGAATAAAAGCGACCTTCACTCATATCTGGAAGAACATCAAAGCGGTTTGCTCATCGCCTTTATCTTCATTGGAAAAGAATTGCCGGACAGAGATTCGGTCGAATCCTCCATCAAAAAAGGTCTTGAAAAGATAAAAGAAAATTGTTATGCGTAAACTGCTTACTTCACTGTTTTTATTTCCGGTTTACATTTACCGTTACTGCATCTCGCCCTTTAAGCCCGCATCCTGTCGTTTTACTCCCACCTGTTCGGAATACGCAGTCGAAGCCATAAAAAAACATGGACCGTTCAAAGGCGGATGGCTTGCAATAAAACGGATACTGCGCTGCAATCCGTGGGGCGGCGAAGGATATGACCCTGTGCCGTGAGAAGAAGAAAAAAAACAGACCATTCAGGGAAAACATTTTGGCAGTTTAATTTTTTTGTTTTACCTTTGCACCCGTAATGAAAAAAATAAATACAAATATCGCACTTTTTTACGCCAGTAATTTGGTGGTCTCGGATATTTTGTTAAACACACACACACACACACACAATATACTAACCAAAGTTACGCGCGTGTACACGCGCGCGTCGAAGATAATAAAATAAACCAAAAAATAATTACCCCCCTGGAAATATTTTCAGGGGGTTTCTGCGTTTTCATGAAACTTTTTTCCTGTGCAAATAAATTATCCTTATTAAACATTAATATTTTATACATAATGAAAAAGATCTTTTTAACAATGACGGCGCTCATCATGTTGAGCGCAATTGGCGCTCAGGCGCAAGTAACAATCGGGGATCTCAAGGATCCTGAAAGTTTTTCCATTCTCGAACTGGACGGCAAAGGTGAACGCGGGCTGCGTCTTCCGCAGCTGAGCAATGTTGACAAAACCAATGCTTTCGGTGCTGGTAACACCGTTCTCATTGCTGCCGGAATTGAGGCAATGGGATTGCAGATTTTCAACACCACTATCAAGTGCGTGGAAACGTGGAACGGTACGGAGTGGATTACCAAGTGTGCCCCCATTATCGTAACTTACAAAGCCAACGAAGGAAGCGGCAGCGACATTTTGGTTGAGACGGAAAGCAATTACGTGGCAGGAAACAGTTACACTGTTGCAGACAACACTTTTACCCGCCCAAACTATTACTTTTCAGGTTGGAATACTCAGCCAGGAGGTGGCGGTACCAGTTACGCCCCTGGTGCTTCTATCAACCTTGGTGCCGATTTAACGCTTTACGCGCGATGGATAGTAATTCCTGCTCCCAGCGCTACTACGCCTCTTGCAAACACTTATGTTGGTGCTTTCTGGAAAAACAATCAGACAGGCGAGAGGCTTATTCGTATTCCAGTAGGCAATTCTGCTGACAATCTCGGTAACTGGTCTGCGGTGGTTGTCGATGGTGATTTTATCAAAATGGACACATCACCCACAACCGACAATGGCGTCAATTGGGATGCTCCCGCCACTCCTGACGATATGAACACAGCAGACGCATTACATCAGGTTTCCGGTACCGCTACCGCTGTCAGCGGTACTGTTGCTGCCAATGGTACCATCTATTTCCGTATTGGTCTTACTTCTGCCATTCCTACTGGCAGCGCCCCTCGTTATGGACGTATTCTTTTGAGTTACAACAACAACAACAAACAGCAGTACCTTTATATTCGTCAGGGCGAGAATGATGATTACGTTTTCAGACCAGAAGATGCTATGAACGGCGGTAGTAATACTGTTTCGGGCAATCGTGATTTGGCTGCCAAATTCAGCCCTTACAACCTTACCGCTTCAACCCTCACCGACGGCTCTACTTATGTTCAGATTGCTACCGGCGGCGGTGAGTTTGTTAAGTATCCTACTCAGGCTGGCGCCTTTTTTCAGTGGGCGGCAATATCCGGTTATGAACGTCGCGCCTATCATCCAGCAACCACAACGTCTTTAAGTAGTGATTGGAGCGATGTTAATGCAACCGGTCGTTGGACAGGTACTAATCCTCTCAATAGCACTCATGAGACCTGTCCTTCCGGTTGGCGGCGTCCTACTGCTGGCAGGACTGATGATACATCAATGCCGCTTGCCAGTGAGTCCGAATTGATGCAGAGTTTGTTTTCCACAACTTTCAATGGCTCAAACAGCAACAATGGTAATTATCGTTATTGTGGTTACTATGCTGATGGATACTTTGACCGTCGCCAAATTGTCAATGCTGTTGGTAGTTCTGCTGCCAGTAACAGTGCTGTTTCTGCATCAACTAAAGACGTTGCTTATATCGGTGCCTTATTTGTTAATCCTGCTACCAATGCCAGTTTATTTGTGCCTGCGGCTGGCTCTCGCAACACCAGCAATGGCGGGCTCACCCAAGCCGGTAACCAGGGTCGCTATTGGTGCAGTTCTTCCAACGAACAGGCTTACGGTTGGAGCTTATACTTCGTCTACAACGATAAAACCTACCAGAACAGCAGCTATCGCAGCTGCGGGTTCTCAGTGCGCTGCGTGGCGGATGATAAATAATTTGCAGCGACATTTATCACAGGGGTGCGATTTATCGCGCCCCTGTAACGTTTATAATTGCCGTAGATTAAGCATACGGACCGCAATCTCGCGCGCCCGAAGGCAAAGAAAAGTGAAACTGAGAAACAGGGATTTTTTATCGAAAGCGGTCTAATAAAATCAGTAAGAAATGAAACTTTTTTAATGTTTCATTGTTTTTATAAAAAAAAATTGTAACTTTGCACGCAAATTTCATAACGATATATAAAGACCTCATAATTTACCCAAATCAAATAGCATTGTAACTTCACATACACAATGTTCTAGATTCAAAAAAAATATATTTATCATTTTTATATGCAGAAGTATAATATTTTGCAACTCAAAGAAATGGAGCAAGACGCACTGCTTGCTTTAGCAAAAGAGTTGGACTTGAAAAAAGTGAGCAAGTTAGAAAAAGATGCTCTAATCTATCAGATTCTCGACCAGCAAGCTATCGTAAATGCTGCAGCACAGGCTGCATCAGGTAAAATCAGCGATACCCCTGTGAAAAAACGCGGAAGAAAACCGAAAAACTGGCAAGAAACCCACATTAAAAATAAGGAAAATCAGTTGAAAGAACCGCAAGACACAGAGCCTGCCGACTTAACTGAACAGAAAGACGTTAAAAAACCGGAACCTTTAGCGCCTGAACTGACAAAATCCAAGCCGACAGTTAAGATTCCTGCGCCTGTCGAAGTTTCAGAGGACGACAAAACTAATGACGCGCCGGATAAACGCCCAAGGAAGAGGATAAAACTCGTTGAACGTGTAAATTTCAACGAACCAGAAAACGTGTTGTTTAAAGAAGGAAAAGCACAGGAACAGCCTGCGCCTCAATCTGCAACTGTTGATGCGGAAAGCAAACCAAAATCCGAATCCCAACGCAAAAAGGTGCGTATTGAGATACCAAAACAGAAAGAACAGCAAGAATCAAAAGCGCCTGAAACAACCGATGCGACGCCCGGACAGCAGGAAGAGACGATTGAGGAAGAACAGGCGGCAAATCCCACCAAACTTGTATTTCGCCACAATCCCGAAAAGAAAGTACTGATAGACGATTTGATTTTTCCTAAAACATCTGTGCAGAAACAGCCAAACAATCTGAACAATAATACAAATAATAAGCCACAAAACAACCCAAGAGTCATTAATTTGCAGAACAGAAACCAGCAAACCACCGGCAATAACGGCAACGGACAGCAACAATCGCAGGAAAGAGGATTTGATTTTGACGGGATGCTATCCGCAACAGGCGTTCTTGAAATAATTCAGGAAGGTTATGGTTTCCTTCGCTCAGCAGATTACAATTATCTTTCATCTGCCGATGATGTTTATGTTTCACAGTCGCAAATCAAACTTTTCGGACTTAAAACAGGCGACGTTGTAGAAGGACCTGTCCGCCCTCCAAAAGAAGGCGAGAAATTTTTCCCGCTTATCAAAGTTAATCTTATAAACGGACTGCGCCCCGACGAAGTGCGCGACAGAGTGCCTTTCGACCACTTGACGCCTCTTTTCCCTGATGAAAAATTCCGCCTCGTTGCAAGTATAAGCCCGAAAGTTGTGGACAAACTTTCGCCTCGCGTAGTTGATTTATTTTCTCCTATCGGTAAAGGACAGCGCGGACTTATCGTAGCACAGCCCAAAACTGGAAAAACTATGCTGCTGAAAGATATCGCCAACTCTATTTCGTGGAACCATCCGGAAGTATATATGATAGTCCTGCTTATTGACGAGCGTCCGGAAGAAGTTACCGACATGAAGCGCAGCGTTGATGCGGAAGTGATTGCATCTACTTTCGACGAACCGGCAGACCGCCATGTAAAAATAGCAGAAATAGTTCTCAACAAAGCTAAGCGAATGGTTGAATGTGGACACGATGTTGTGATTTTGCTTGATTCGATTACCCGCCTCGCCCGCGCCTACAATACCGTGCAGCCGGCGTCGGGAAAAGTTTTGTCCGGTGGCGTCGATGCTAACGCCCTGCAAAAACCCAAACGCTTTTTCGGCGCAGCACGTAATATTGAAAACGGCGGATCGCTGACTATTATTGCAACTGCACTGACTGAAACCGGCTCAAAGATGGATGACGTGATTTTTGAAGAGTTTAAAGGTACAGGCAATATGGAACTGCAACTCGACCGCAAACTGTCGAACAAACGCATTTATCCTGCCGTAGATCTTGTTGCGTCAAGCACTCGACGCGATGATCTGCTGCTTGAACGCGACGCTATAAACCGGATATGGATTCTCCGTAAATATCTGTCTGATATGAACTGCATCGAAGCTATGGAATTTGTAAAAGACCGTCTCGAAAAGACATACAGCAATGAAGAGTTTATTGTGTCGATGAATGGATAGATGGATAAAGTATTATTTTATTCTTAATTCCAACACTTTCCTGTCTGAAATGTATCCCTGCAACTGATTGCCGATAGCGGCACGTACGCTGTCGGCGGTATCGGATTCTATAAAAATAATGTCTCCTGTGCGCAAGGTAAAATACCGGCTTGCATATTCAATAATTTCATCTGCTGAAAAACGCAGATGCTGTGTGTTGCCTGTCTGTACGGTTTTGCCGTCTCTATCAAGATGAAAATCAATGGCACTGACGTCTGCTCCAAGTTCGTCGAGACTGACAAAATCTCCGATGGCAGCTGAACTGTCGAACGAAGCGCTGACGGCTGACGGCAAACCGGCTGGCTGTAAATCGTGCGCAGTCATAGCGACGCCGGCTGTTATTTCGCAATAATAACGGTGTGCGAAGCGGCGAGCTATGTTTTTCCCAAGCCTGTTGATGAGAATTGCAATCCCGACTTTGTATCTGACGTCTGACGAGAAATCGGGGATGAAGAACGGACGGTTGTTTTTAAGATAAGCCGTATCGGGTTTTAAGAAGATGACAGGGCTGTTAATGCCGGCGCTGCTGGTTGCTGCACAGATGATTTTCATTTCTTCAATATTATTTCGGGATTAATCCGCAGATAAAGTCCTGCCGACCAGCTGCCGGATGTGTACTGTTTTACAAAATCTGTTCCGTCGATAAATGCGGTTGCTTCGGGATTGTAAAAGAGGTCGGCTTCTGCTCCCAGGTAGCAGCCTTTTGCGATGCTGCTTTCGTATTTTATTCCAGGATTGAAAACGGTTGTTTTGGGATATTTCCAGTCTTCGTGTTCGAGGGATATGTTGCCGAAGAGCGGATGTCCGAACAGGTTTGTAAAATCTTCGCTTCTCCAGAAATTTAATTTAAGGTTTACATTTTTTATCCGGACATTCAGCGTGGTGCATATTGCTTTCCCGTTTTTTGTGTCGGAGACGTTAAGCTGTCTGTATGCTGCGAGCAGGATGTTTATTTCAACCGCCTGTATCCATTTGCGGTTCGGGTGGAGTATGGTTTTGACGCCTGCCGCGCTGTTGGTCTGCGTTATGTTGGTTCCTTTTATGGCGTCGATTTCTCCGCCGCTGTGACAGATGAGGGTCTGAATCGGGATTCCGAAGTAGAGTTGCGCTTCCGGGTTTGTGATGTGAAAGCATGATGAGACGCCGACAGAGAGCGCTTCGTTTCTGTTTTCGTTTTTGAAGGCGAATGTTTCCCAGTTTACCCAGGCGTCGAGATGCATTATTTTGGGATTGTAGATCAGTTGGGTTCCCGTTTCTTTGTCGGCGCTGAAGTTCTGTTCGCGGTTGTAGAGCGGCTCGATGATGTTGTGATTGCTGCCGCCGTAGAGGTTTCCGAATATGATGTTAAGTTGAGGCGCGGGCTGTATCTGTGCGCGGAAGAAGGGCAGGAGGTGGAATCCTGCCTGATAGCTGTCGGCTTTCCATTCTGCGATGTTACTGTATGCGTAGTTTGGGTACCGGTTTGCGCCGAAGAATTTCAGCATCGAGAGTCCGCCTTCTATCTTTATCGTTGATGCCGGCTGCCAGATGAGCCTTGGTGCAAGTCTGAATCCTGACATGGTGTATCCGGGCAGAATGTCGCCGTCGTTGTTGTTGTCTTTCAGGAAACTTGTGTTGTCGATGGAGAGGCTGAGTGTGCCTGCTTTTTCGGATTTAAGTCTGTAACTGTCGGTAAAGATGGATTCTTCAACAATGTTTCCGTTATCTGCGTTTGCTGCCATACAGGCGAGTGCAATGATTGCGGTGAGTAGAGTTTTCATTGTCCTGTTGTTGTTGCTGGTTTATATGTTTAATACTCGTTTGAGGGATGATGCGACGGAGTTTTTTATTTTGTTTTTTTCTATCAGTTCGAGTGTGAGGCTGAGGGCTTGTTCGTGGTCGCTGTTTTTTTCTGCTTCTTCTATTTTTTTGCTGATGGTTTTTATCTGTCTGTCGAGAATGGCGTTTTTGAAGTTTATTACGGCTGCCGGTACCGATTCGTGGAGTTTGTCTATTTCTCTTACAGTTTTTCCGGTTTTGAAATGGATTTTGCTTTCGTCGTATTTGTCGATTGCTATTTCGTTTGCGAGACGGTTGATTTCGGGGTCGGGGTGATTGAGGAAGTGTTTTTCGGCATTGAATCCTGCTTCCCGGTATCTGGCGAGGGTTTCTTCTATTATCTGCCGGTAGAGCGGTGATGAGAGTTTGAGTCCGTCGGCTTTGAGTTCTTCTGCAATGAATTTGATTGTGAATTGAGGCGCTGCCGGCTGTCTGACTTTTTTCGGCATTGTGTATCTGGCTGTTGCCTCTGACGGTTTCTGTTCTGCTTCCGGGATGTTTGCCATGTCGATTTCGCCGTAGCGGATTACGTAGTGGAGTATTTCCCGTTCTGTTTTGTCTATCCGGTTTTGGTCGCCGGCTATTATTTCGTTTACGCTGTCTTTGTGTTCCTGTTCGGCGGGCTGTTCTTCTGCCGGCGGGATGTTTTCAGGGTTTATAAGTTCTTTATGCAGATCTTTTTTTTTCTGCACTGTTATTGCCTGTCTGCGGTTTGCTGTTTCGTGTATCAGGGGGTCTTCCCGATAGCCGGAGATTTGACTGTATTCTTTGATGTATTGCAGTCTTGTGATTTCTTCGGGTATGAGTGCGATTGTGCTTATTATTTCTCGGACTGCCTGCGTTTTTTTTGCGGGGTCGTGTTCTGTGCCGTCCATCAGCATTTTTGCTTTGAACTGTATGAAGTTTGTTTCATTTTTTCTGATGTATTCTGCTACCGTTGAGGCGTTGTTTGAGCGGGCGAACGAGTCTGGGTCTTCTCCTTCGGGCAATACTGTGATGCGGACGTTTATTCCTGCTTCGAGCAGTTTGTCGATGTCTTTCATTGAGGCGTTTTTGCCTGCTGCGTCGCTGTCGTTGATGAGGGTTATGTTGTTTGTGTATCGTCTGATGAGGTTTATCTGGTTTCCGGTGAGCGCTGTACCGCAGGCTGCGACTGCGTTTTCGATTCCTGCCTGGTGGAGTGATATGACGTCGGTGTATCCTTCCGTGAGGTAGCATTTGTCGTGTCTGGTTATTGCCTGTCGGGCGAGGTATATGCCAAAAAGTTCGTTTTGTTTGTGATATGTTTCGCTGTCTGGGGAGTTGATGTATTTTGCGATTTTTTCTGTTGTTGTGTTTTTGAGTATCCGTCCGCCGAATCCTGCTGTTTTGCCGGATATGGTGTGGATGGGGAATATTATGCGTCCGCGGAATCTGTCGGTTTTGACGCCGTTTTCGCCGGTGATGGAAAGTCCTGTTTTTTCGAGGTATTCGGGGTTGTATCCGGCTTTTATTGCCTGACGGGTGAGTTCATCGCGTGTCTGGGGGCTGTATCCGATGTGGAATTTTTTTATTGTGTCTTCCCTGAATCCGCGTTCGTGAAGGTACGACAGTCCGTATGATCTGCCTTCTTCGCTTTCCTGGAGCAGGGTTTCGAAGGTTTGCTGTGCGAAGGCGTTGATGATGAACATGCTTTCGCGGGTGTTGTATTCGTTTTTCTGTTCTTCGGTGAGTTGTGTTTCTTTTATTTCTATGTTGTATTTTTTGGCGAGGTATTTGAGGGCTTCGGGGTATGATATTTTTTCGTGTTTCATGATGAACTGTACGGGCGTGCCTCCTTCTCCGCAGACGAAGCATTTGAAGATGTTTTTTGCGGGCGAGATGCTGAGCGACGGGTTACGGTCGTTGTGGAAGGGGCATAGGGCTTTGTAGCCGGATCCGGTGCGGCGCAGGGCTAAGAAGTCTTCTACTACTTCTTTTATCTGCGCCGCTGCCTGAATCTGTTCTGCGGTGTGGTAATCGATCATTGCGATGGTGATGATTGCCGGCTACAGGGTTTCGAGGTCGCTCCGGCTGATGCAGTCGAGGTTATGCCTGACTGCTGTTTCGAGCGCGGTTTCTCTGTTGCTGGTGCGGATGACGATGATTGATTTTTCTTTGACGGGGAAGCTGTACATGTATTCGATGCTCAGCCCGGAGCGGGAGAAATGGTTGAGTGTGGAGGCAAGTGTTTCGGCCGACCGGTCGACTGAGATTGCGATTACGTCGGTCATGCTTGCCTCTACGCTGTTGTTTTTTAATACTCTGTATGCTTTGTCCGGGTTGTTTACCAGTATCCTCAGTATTCCAAATTCGGAGGTGTCGGCTATTGTTGCTGCTATTATCCGGATGTTTTCCATTCCGGGCAGCGAAAGTATTTCGCCGAGTTTTCCAAATTTGTTTTCCATAAAGATAGATATTTGTGGAACTGTCATCACGGTATTACTATGCTTTGAATTTCTCCGAAAGGTCCTTTCTGTCCGCGGGTATTTTCCCAGCGTCCTGCGAACCAGAGCGTCTTCCCCCGTTCACTGTCATGAAAAGTTATCCTGAGCGGCGTACGGGTATCGAAGTCTGATCTCGTCATTTGTTCCAGTTCCGGCTTTGTGTCGGATACTTCGTGGATGACTTCTATACCGTGCTGTCCTGCCGGTTTGGATCTTGAGGCCTGTGTCGCTCCGTATCCGATGTCTACTATGCGTGCTCCGGCTGCGGTTGCGATGAGGTATGGCGCGGTTTCGGCTACGGGTGATGGAGTATGTCCGCCTGACGGGTGTTTGGGGAATCCCATTGCGTCAAGGTCGGCGTCGGTGATTAACGGATTTTCCCTGAGGAATCCCGTATAAAGTTTCCGGCAGAGGGGAACGTATTCGCCTTCTGCGCTGTTCAGGACGTCGATTGCGATCGGCGTGCGGGTTGTGAATTCGTTCCACACTTCGTATGCGTTGCACATTGCAGTGCATTTCGGTGTGTAGACGTCGTCATACCAGTCTCCGCCGGGAGTCTTAGTCAGTCCTGCTCTGTCCCTGATATCTCCTATCAGGTTTTTAAAAATTCTCACTGCCAGGTTGTACCGTGGCGTATGCCCCTTGGGCATCCAATCAGATCTGCTCATAGAGATGCTGTATTAAAGTTAAACAATCGTGTATTTGTTTTGTTTTCGGTCTCATTAATATATATATTTTTCAGTTTCCCTGATGCTTCTTTCAGTTTTCCTGATGCAAAAATCAGTCTTGTGGATGATGTTTCTTTAAGATAGTTTGATAATAAGAGCGTTTGCCGTGCGAAATCCGTGAGTTTGCACAGGGTGGCTGTGAATATGTCTTCTTCCGCCTTCGTTCTGCTTTCGGTTTTTATGGATCTGCGTCCGTAGAAGGACAGTTTGCCGTTTTCATTAAGAAATTTTTTTGATGCTTTGAGCAGTCCTTTTAATGTAATTGTTAAATTGATTGCGTTTGTCATGGATCTGTTTACTGCTGTCAGCATATTTTCTGCTGCTTCCAGGGTTTCGCGTGATGCGGTGAATGATTCGCTGTCGGCAACCATGTTGTCGAATGATTCTGTGAGCGCTTCTTCTGCTGTATCCAGATTTATGTCTGACTTGGCGATCGCTTCTTCCGATTTCGTCAGGTTTTTGAGAAATGCTTTGATAACTGCTGTTGATGTTTCCTGATCTCCGCTTAACCCGGTCAGAAATTTTAGCGACGCGGTTATCAGCCCCGGTGTTTCGGTTATGTTTTCGTATGTTTCTTCCAGTATTCTGCGTGATTCTTTCAGGTTCTCGCGTGTTGTCGTCAGGTTGCAGCGTGCGGTGGTCATCTGATGATGTGCATCTGCCAGAATTTCGCCGTATGTATATGTTTTTTTCAGCATAAGTGACGGTTATTTTATTGCACAGTTTAAATTTCCTTTAATATGTGTTGCACTCCAAGCGCGGGACGTTGCACTCCAAGCGCGGGACGTTGCACTCCATGCGTGGGACGTTGCACTCCAAGCGCGGGACGTTGCACTCCAAGCGTGGGTGGTTGCACGCCATCCGTGGGACGTTGCACGCCAAGCGCGGGACGTTGCACGCCATCCGTGGGACGTTGCACTCCAAGCGCGGGACGTTGCACGCCATGCGCGGGACGTTGCACGCCATCCGTGGGACGTTGCACGCCAAGCGTGGGTTGTTGCACTCCAAGCGTGGGACGTTGCACGCCATGCGCGGGACGTTGCACTCCATCCGTGGGACGTTGCACGCCATGCGTGGGTTGTTGCACTCCAAGCGTGGGACGTTGCACTCCAAGCGTGGGACGTTGCACGCCTTTCGCTGTAATTTGCAATATTTTCGTAGAAAGTTGCCATTTTCTCTTTGTGCGTTTATTCTTTTACTATGTTATTCTTGTTTGCGTTGAAATATTCTGCCGTCAGCTCGTGAGACGTTTCATTTATACTGTCCGTCGCTCTCGACAGCTTGCGACATTCTGTTTCCAGCCTGCTCGCTGCTTTAAACACTTTGCTGCATGCTGTTCTTTCTTCTGATACCGTCCGTTTCGGTCTGTCGCCGTCATCGGTTTCTGTGTCGCCGTCGTCTGCGAGCACGTGTGCTGTTATCATCATGTCGTATGACGCGGTCAGGAATCCGCCGGCAGCCGTCAGCAGTTTCCTGCCTGCCGACCGCAGTCTGCGCGCTGCGTTCAGCATTTCGTCGGACGTCGTCATGTTTTCTTCTTCCTGCGTTGTAAATTCTACGGATGTTGCCATGAAGAGGTGATATTTTACTCTGCTGTCATGATATTCCGCCATGGTTTTGTTATGCTCTGCCAGACTTTTGTGGTATTCCGTCCGGCTGGTGTGATACGCGGTGCCTTTTTGCAGTATTGCTGCAATTTTTTCGCGTTCACGGATAATTTGTGCGTGATACTTCGACTTGTTTTCGTGATATTCAATCATTCTTCTGCATGACTGAGCCTTGTTTTCGTGAAACTCTACCTTGTCTCTGTGATGCTTTATGCTGCTTTCGTCGCCTGCCTCTTCTTTTCCGCCATACCTCGCCCCGGGTGCTGATACCGGTGTTTTCTTTCCGGTTAATTTTGTCATCATCCAGTCTGTTGCTGCAATTTTTTCGCGTATTTCTGCAAATTTTTTGTTTATTTCCAAAAGTTTTTCTTTTGGACTTGAAAGTATTTTTTCTCCTGTCGCCGTCCTGACGACCGCCTCTGCCGTCAGTTTGACCGCTCCCTCCGTCAGTCTGTCCGACACTCTGATCTTTTCTATTGAATCTGTCAGCGCTGCGCTTGCTTTTGCCGTCAGTTTACGGTATTCCGCCGTCATTTGTTCCTGTCTGGCAGTTAATTTTTCTGTATCTGAAACATTTGTCGTCATGTTTTTGTTTTTTGTAAAGGTGTTTGAAAATTCCGACAGCAAAGATAATGGTTTTTTTTATATTTTCAAAAAAAAAAAAAAATTTTTTATCTTTTTTTATTCCGTCGTCGTTTCATACCGGCGAATTATTGAATATATCCATATAAATGAGATGGATGTGATGAGGAATCCTGAGGCATAAAACAGCATTACCGACAGGTTGAAGTCGTGTTTTATAATTCCTGTGAAGAGTGCGGTCAATCTTAGCGCCAGACCTGCAAGCTCGATATACAGCGTCTTCTGCTGTTTTTTAAAAACCATAAATATTGTATATACCGGATTGGTTGCCATCAGCATAAACATCCACGGCAGCATCATCCTGAAATAGATGCCGGATGCTTCCCACTGCTGCCCGAAAATAAAGCCGAACATCGGGCGGGCGATGATAAACACGACTGCGAATGTAGGCAATACAAACATCAGAAGTCCCTTCCAGTAAGTTTTTACGAACGGCATTATCGGTTTTCCCTCCCTTTTCAACAAAGTTATTTTATTAGAAAACGTGAAAAACAGCGATCCTGTAACCAGATTTACCGGCGCTGAAACTGCGAACGCCGCCAGAGCCAGCAATCCCGACTGCTCGGGCATAAAAAATCCCGCCAGATAGAGGAACGGCAGGTTCACGGCAAAGGAGGCTGTAATGTTTCTTACGAGATTGTATTTCGGAAAATCGGAATGTATCGCCGCCGCCGCCTTTTCGTCCCTCCACCTGCTGTGTGTCAGGGCTTTTAAAAAATATTTTTTCAGCGGAAGATATGATATTATAGCCGACAGGAGGGCGGTTACATTCGACGCGACAAGTCCCAGCCCCGTCAGTCCCGCAAATCCGAATCCGAGTTTGGAAGCCGTATTCGTCAGGTTTTGCGCGACGCCGGAACGGGCGACCGTCTTAAACTTCATTTCTCTCACCGCCAGATTGTTTGCCATAGCCGTCAGACCCATCATAAAAATCGAAACCGGAATGTAATACCATACATTTTCCAGTCCGTCATACTTCAGCAAACCGAAAATCTGTCTGCGGAACAGGGCGAGAGCCGTAAAAATTAAAGCGGAAAACAGCGTCAGCCATTTGATCGAGAAACCGAGAATCGAAACCGTTTCATTCCTGTCGCCGGCAATTAACAGCGCTTCTTCATACCTTCCCGTCGCCACAATTGCGGTCAGGGAACAGATGCTCATGTATGTGGCAAAAACGCCGAAATCTGCCTCCGAATATATCCTCGTCAGCAGCGGGTATGCGAGAAACGTCACCGCCTGTCCGATAAAGTTCCCGCTCATCACGATTGACGAATTCCTTATGATTTCCGATTTGATTCTCATTCCGGGATAAAGTTGCAGTAGATGTTCAGTCCGCATTTGTTACATTCCGGTTTCCGCGCTCTGCAAATATACCGTCCGTGGAGGATAAGCCAGTGGTGAGCGATCGACCATAGTTGTCGCGGAATATTTTTTGTCAGTTCCCTTTCCGTTGTTTCCGGATTCTTTGAGTTGTCCGTCAGTCCGATTCTGTTTGCAACTCGAAACACGTGAGTATCCACCGCCAGCGCCGGCACATTGAAAGCAACGGATGCAATCACATTCGCCGTTTTGCGTCCTACTCCCGGCAGTTTCATCAGGTTTTTTGTAGAATTTGGAATTTGTCCGCCGAAATCTTTCACCACCTTTTGCGCCATTCCGGTCAGATAGCTAGCCTTGCTGTTTGGATACGAAACCTGTTTTATATATTCATACACCTCATCGCTGTTCGATGCCGCGAGTGTCTCTACAGTCGGGAAAGCCCTGAATAACGGAGGCGTAATCATATTCACCCTCCTGTCCGTGCACTGTGCGGAGAGAATAACAGCAACCGTCAGTTCATACACATTATTATAATGCAGTTCCGATCCTGCATCCGGCATATTTTCCTGAAACCATGCAATAACTTTTTTATATCTTGTCTCTTTCTCCATCACGACGCCGACTCGAACTGCCTGAGAAACCTCACATCGTTTTCCGAAAACAGCCTCAGGTCTTTTACCTGATACGTCAGGTTTGTGATTCTTTCGACTCCCATTCCGAGTGCGAATCCGGAATAAATGTTGCTGTCGATTCCGCAGTTTTCCAGCACATTGGGATCAACCATTCCGCAGCCCAGGATTTCTACCCATCCCGTATGTTTGCAGAATGGACAACCTTTTCCTCCGCACAGGTTGCACGAGATATCCATTTCGGCGCTTGGCTCCGTAAACGGAAAGAATGACGGGCGGAGACGAATATCCGTATCCCGTCCAAACATTTCGCGGGCGAAATAGAGCAGCGTTTGCTTCAGATCTGCAAACGACACATCTTTGTCGACATACAGCGCCTCTACCTGATGAAAAAAACAGTGAGCGCGGTATGAAACCGCTTCGTTGCGATAGACTCTTCCCGGGCAGATGATTCTGACCGGCGGTTGTGTCTCTTCCATCACCCTGGTCTGCACCGACGAAGTATGAGTTCTGAGCAACATGTCAGCGCCGTGCTGCACGAAGAAAGTATCCTGCATATCTCTCGCCGGGTGGTCTTCCGCGAAATTGAGGGATGAGAAAACATGCCAGTCATCTTCAATCTCCTGTCCTTCGGCTATGCAGAATCCGAGTCGGGCAAAGATATCGCAGATCTTTTTCCTCACAATAGAGAGTGGATGGCGGGTACCGACCCGGAAAGGATACGAAGTTCTCGTTAAATCAATACCGTCATCAGCAGGAGCATCATTATCCAAAGACATTTTCAGGGCATTAAGTTTTTGTTGCGCCGATTCTTTCAGTTCATTTATCTTCACCCCTACAGCGCGCTTATCCTCAGCCGGCACATTACGAAAATCATTCATCAGCGCCGTAATTTCGCCTTTTTTACTAAAAAACCTGATTCTCAGCAATTCCGTTTCTTCGCTGTTCGTTGCCGTCAGGTTTTCGATTTCTGCAAGCAGAGCGTTTATTTTGTCAATCATACAATATATATATATAATGAAGGTGCAAAGGTATAAAAAATCAATTATTTTTTTTACCTTTGCAGCCGAATTTTACGCTCTTATTCTCTTATATTCGAAATCTGGTAAATTTCCCTTGAGAATAAAGCAGCGAGGGTTCACGTCTTCGGGCGTGAACTGTTCGTGCTTATTTAAGGGAAACGGTTTACCAGAGCCAGAATATAAAAATAAGCAATCAGCGAACAGTTTCACGCTTTCTTCATGTTGAGCGCAAGTGTCGCTTCGGCGCAGGTAACAATCGGAGAACTTGGAGATATTCAACATCACAACCAAATGCGTTGAGACATGGAGCGGGGTGGAATGGATACAGAAATGCGCCCCTGTTTTCGTAACCTGCAACGCTAACGGCGGCACCGGCGCTGATATTAAGGAAGAAGCCGGCAGTGCAGTGCGCTGTGTGGCAGAGTAGAGTAGAGCAAGAAATATTTCCCGATCTATTGTCAGTTTGGAAAAAAGTTGTAATTTTGTACTTCATTTTTAAAAAACAGTTACAGATATGAATGAAAGAACAAGATATTCAGATGAAGAATTGGAAGAGTTTCGCGTCATTATTACAGATAAGCTTGATGCAGCAAAGCGCGATTACGAAATTCTGAAAGCAACCATTATGAACACCGATGGAAACGACGTTACAGATACCTCACCCACGTTCAAAGTACTGGAAGAAGGCGCATCTACGCTTTCAAAAGAAGAATCGGGACTTTTAGCGCAACGTCAAATGAAATTCATTCAGGGTTTGCAGGCAGCGCTTGTGAGAATAGAGAACAAGACTTACGGCATCTGTCGAGAAACAGGCAAACTTATTCCCAAGGAGCGTTTGCGGGCTGTTCCACACGCAACATTAAGCATCGAAGCAAAACAGAATCAGCACAGGCAACAGATATGAAGCTGTCGAAACAAGCCTTGTGGTCGCTCACAGTCATACTGCTCGTTCTTGTCATTGACCAGACTGTAAAAATTCTGGTCAAGACAAGTATGACGCTTGCCGACTGTATTGACATAACAGGATGGTTCAAAATCAATTTCGTCGAAAACAATGGAATAGCGATGGGTATCGACGTTGGAAACAAACTCATCGTTTCCATTTTCCGCATAGTTGCCTGTATCGCTATTGCGTGGTACATAATACTACTCGTAAAACATAAATACAGCACAGGATACATCATTTGCATATCAATGATTTTTGCAGGTGCAGTCGGCAATATCATTGACTGTGCGTTTTATGGCATAATTTTCAGCGAAAGTTCCGTCTCGCAAGTAGCAACGCTCTTCCCGCCGGAAGGTGGTTATGGAACTTTTCTGCACGGCAAAGTAGTAGATATGTTTTATTTCCCGATTTTCAGGTTTACGTGGGCATCGTGGATTCCTTTTCTTGGCGGCAGTGAATTTGAATTTTTCCGCTGGGTATTCAATATCGCAGACGCATCAATCAGCGTTGGACTTGTCATACTGATATTATTTTATCTCAAAACATTTTCATTAAGTTTTGAAAAACACCCTGTTGAAAAATAGCGTCATTATTGTCGCCATGCTGTTGCCGCTCATTTTCACAGCCTGCCGCAACAGTCCATACAAAATTCTGTCGGACAGAAAAATGGAAGCATTGCTGTTTGACCTTTATATCGCAGAAGCAGGAATGAATAACAATATCACCGTTTTTGCACAGGATTCTGCCAGAAAAAGCCAACTCCTGGAAAGCGTACTGAAACTGCACGATGTAACTCGCGCTCAACTTGACAGTTCGCTCCTCTGGTATGCCGGCAATCTCGACAGATACATTAAAGTCAATGAAAACGTTGAACGTCGCTACGTCTCCCTGATAGAAAACCTTGACAGGCAGCAGCAGACGAAAGCAACAACAGTCAATCCCGATGTCAGAGCGTCAGATACAAATTTCTATTTCATGCCTCTTGTTCCACATGTTGAGGATTTTAAGTATTATTTTTTGGATACAGTCAAAGATACAATACCAGATGTTCATGATTAAAAATATTTTATCCTCTGTCCTGCTTACCGTTTTTGCGGTGAGCGGACTTTGCGCACAGACTTCAACGCCGCCTAAACTCGTTATCAGTATTGTAGTTGATCAGCTGCGCGATGATTATCTGCAATATTTCAGTCCCACCTTCGGCGAGCGCGGATTCAAGCGACTGATGAACGAAGGGCTGGTTTATCATCATGTAGATTTTGGCTTTCCAAATATTACGCAGGCAACAGCTGTCGCAACACTCTACACAGGCGCATATCCATATTATCACGGCATCACAGCCGACAAACGTTACAATTTCGAAACACTGAAAGAAGAATCAATTATCGCAGACGAACATTATCTCGGCAATTTCACATCAGACAGATTTTCGCCTGTCGCCATGCTTGCATCAACCGTTGGCGATGAACTGAAAATAGCGTCAGAAGGAAATTCCGACGTTTTTACCATTGCGCCCGATGCAGATGAAGCGATACTCGCCGCAGGACACTATGCCGACGCAGCTTTCTGGCTCGATGATTACAATGGAAAATGGGCTACAACAACATTCTACAAAAATGTTCCGTGGTATATCGACAGACACAATTCAAATTTGAAAAACGCAAATACGGATGACAAAATTTGGACGCCGGCGCTCGCTTCATACAACGGATTCCCATACACTAAAAGCAGCGCTCCGTTCAGACACACAATCAAAAAAAACGACGGCTATCAATATCTGAAAATCAAACAGTCTCCATTTATCAATACAGAAATAACCAATCTCGCCGCAACCTTTTTTGAATATGCAGATTTCGGGAAACGTTCATATCCCGATTTCCTTGCAATAACATATTATGCAGGTAATTACAGATTCGGAATACAATCGAGTGAATTCAGCAGTTGGGAAATTCAGGACACATACTGTCGTTTAGACAAAGAAATAGAACGGTTGCTTGACTTGGCAGATAAAAAAGCAGGATTGAAAAATGTACTCGTAATCCTTGCTTCAACCGGCTATTATGATTCGCATGTAACCATGCCTGACGGATTCAAGCCGGCAGGACTTTTTTATCCTGACCGTTGCAACGCGCTTTTGAATGTTTACCTGATGGCGCTTTACGGACAGGGAAACTGGGTAAAAAGTTATTACAATGAGCAAATTTACCTCAATCGCGCACTGATAGAAGATAAAGGAGTTGATTTGGACGAAATACTTTGGAAATCCGCCTCTTTTCTTTCTCGATTTAGTGGTGTTCAAGAGGTTACGACAGCGGGACAGTGGTTTATAGATGACATTGGGCGATCGGCGCATTTCAGGAGAGGAATGCACCGCAAAAACAGTGGCGATTTGTTTATCGAACTTCAACCCGGATGGATTGTCGAATATGAGAAAGCAGAAAAATCATCTGAAAGCACTGATTACAGGCGCGAAACAACTATTATGTCCCCTCTGTTCTTCTTTGGAAACGGCATAAAACATTCAAATATTCATCGCAAAATAAAGGCGACAGAAATTGCGCCGTCAGTTTCTCGCATACTTCGTATAAAACAGCCTGATGCCTGTAAAGATGCAGCGCTGGAAGAAATAATCAATAACTGAAAAAGAACCGCAATAATGCGATTCTTTTCTTTCTTTTTCCTTTTGCGGAAGCGACGCATTAGTACATTGTATAACCCCCAAAACGAAAAGTACAGATTTTCAGAACGAAATGTACAAAATTAAGCCTTTCCCCAATACTCCTTTATTTTGATATTCAGGCGTCGGTCGAGTTCGTTCATCAGAGTTTTGCTCTCGCCGATAAATTGACGTTTAGGAATTTTTATCCTGCTGCCAACTTTCATCAGCGCCATTCGTTTACAAAATTCGGCTTTTTTACCTGCCCCGACGTTTCTTGCAGATTTCGATATTTTTCCTTTTTTAGTCGTTCTAACTGATCCCGCCAGTTTGGAATATTGCCACCACCACCACTTTTTCATTCGCGCGGTAACGACTATGAAGCCGCCTTCGTTATGGATTTCGGCATACGGTTTATCAGTACCGACAACTACCCTTTTCGTGGATTCTTCGGTTTTTCTGATACTGTCGCGCAGGTTTCCACTCTTGCCGCTGACATACATTACCCGTGAGCCATGACCGATCGGAGTTTGCCTGCCCTCCCACGCCTGAAAGGAATTGTCGGTAAATCCGCCTTTGACAAAACTTTTCTTGAAAAAATTTACAGATTCAACGGCTACCATCCGCGCCGTATCCCGCAGTAAACTGTCGTGGGCACTGTCGTGATACTGTAGCCGGATGTCCTTCCCGTTGACTATTCCGTCTAACAGTTTTGTGCACAAAGCGACATTGGTAGGACCGGTTCCTTTAAGCAGGATGCTTAATTCGTCCTGGTTCAGAAAAACAGAGTTATCACTAAGCCCCTGACTGATTTCAACCCATTCCCCGTTCATCCTCCCAAAAATCTTGTCCGGGATGGTAACCTCAGTTACCACTTGCGAAAGATCAATACTGGTCCATTCCCTGTTCCGCCGTACATATAATTTACCGTCAGGCACGTCAGCCATAACGCTGTAACGCTCCCATTCGGCAGGGAACGTATAGCCGGCAGTGTCGTTGCCTGACAGAGACACCCTCCTTTCCAGTCCCCTGTCGGAAAACCGCGTCTGTGTTACCCTGTCAACAGCGCTGTCTTTATATTTTGTCACAATCAGGTAACATTTACTGTATACAGGATAGCCGTACTCGTATCTGTAAATTCCCTGATTTATCATTTTGCCTTCTTCTGGATTCTCTCCTCTGTCAACTATATCCTTGACGATCCCCGAAATTACATTGACGGGAATTAATTCAAACTTGTTGTAAAAAGATTCAAAGGTATCTTTGAAATTTTGTTCGGTTGGTTTAAGTCTCGTTTTAAACCAATTTAAAATCTGTTGAAATGATATTGCTGCCATAATTATTTCTTGTGAATTGTTAATTGTTTTAAATGTTTCTCACCTTAATCGCCCACCTTGCATTAAAGACAGGTGCGGCGGAAACCAGAAACCTCAGTTTATCGCCGGCTGGTGTCTGGAAATTATCCCTGGCAGCGTTCCACAACTCCGGATAAGGGTATTTTCAACTTGTCATTTTTGGGCATTATGGGGTATCCAATCCATACGAAAAGGGTAATAAGTCCGCCTTGACTATCAAAAAAAACGATTTTGTCCCTCCATTTGTCCCTCCAATTCATTTTTTTACTGTTTTTGAGTATAAAATTCAGCAACAAAAAAGCACCCTTTGATAGGTGCTTTTTATAGGCGTTATTTTGCCTGTATTCTTTTGTTTTAGGGCATTTATACGCGGTTTTGTATGTATTTGTATCGCTCAAAAAAAATAACCCAAAATTAACCTCGTGTACAATTCGTTTTGTAGGCGCGAGAAATTGGCAGTTTCATAACTGCGTATGTATCAAAGTCTTTCGGGATGTCTCAGAATGTTGGTTTTTGTACATTTCGTTTTACCCCTTATAATAAGAATTTCAATAATCGTATTATTCATATCATGTACATTAATTTGTTAATATTCTCTTCCTCATCTCTGTCTGCCGTGCTGTCGCTTGCTGACGCCCAACGGTCGGCGGCTTGGCGTTCGGGCGGGACGAAGTCCAGCCGAACTGTCAAGCTACCACTTAACCCCGCCTGACGTCAACCCTTGTTGGTGGCTGGCGTTTCGCTTTTATTCCCTTATAACTATGTTTTTCCAATATTTGTTATTAATTCCAATGGCCTTTTTATCCATTTTCTTATTATATTTTGTTTTTGGATTATCGAATAGTTCA
>JAIRYM010000054.1 GCA_031267615.1 Dysgonamonadaceae bacterium | reverse complement strand
CCAAAACCTTTGTATGTTGCACTTGCATTCCAGCCCCAGTAGTTATTGCCGGCGCCAATGCCAAAACCAAAATTCCATTCACCAACTTTCTTAGAAACTCCGGTGCCTCCGTAATAACCGCTAATTAAACTGAAACCTGCATTAAGGTTGCTCGCAGTACTGCCATTTTTATAGGTCGCATTGCCGTAAAAACCAAAACTCAACGGATTAAACCCTAATGATATGGTTGTATTATTATCGTTATATACATTAATGGATGCATAATTGGTAAACTGGTCTACAACTCGACTTGACTCCTGCCATGCCTGTCCTGCACCTGCCTGTGGATTGGTTGCGTAATTGCACAGAAAGAAGAACGCTTTGAATACAAGATCAAAGAACTCTCCGCTCGGATCCGTATATTTCAGTGGATTGTTCAGGCAATAAGAATATCGGTTATATGTCTGGCTGTTGTCGGGAAACTGTACAAACGGATCGGGCTGTAGAAACCGTGCGAGCTGCGGATCGTAGAGCCTGCCGTTCGTATTGATAAGACCGAACTCCTTAAGGTGTTCGTGTCCGGTATAGCCGCGATGAAAATCCGGAAACGCATTGCCGGAAGAAATAATCTTCCGACTGCCCCAGGCGTCGTATTCAGCTTTGTAAGATGTGGTCAAAGCTGCCGAACCGATAATTCTGACTATGCTGCCGAGATGGTCGGTAATAACCCGATGCAACGTGCCGGAAGTGCCTGCTTTCACGTAAATCGCCACCAAACCGTCGCCACCGGATATGTAATAATAATCCCTCGTCACGTTACCTGTAATCACCCGTTCCATATCACCGGCAAAGATAATCTTTTTTGCCAAAACTCCGTTCTTTACCAAAGAAGTTTTCCATCTTTGGCGGTCTGTTCCGTAAGTAAAGTCAAGGCGAAGATTATTATTAGGCTTATTTTGAATTATAGCGGAAACTTTGTTAATACCATTGTATATGATTTGCTGATTTTCGCACCTCAGAAGTCCGTCTGTATTGTCAACATTATTGACCGCGTGGTTGCTGCCGTAAGTATAGTCGCCAATGCCTGTCTTGAAAGATATGTTACCGTTGTCCTGATAGTTAACGTTCATAACATCGGTCCCGTTTTGCTGAACTGCAGTCAGGCGGTCTGATGCGTCATAGACAAACGTTTCGGGTTGAGAAGTCATACCGCCACGATATGTGAGATTGCCTGTTGTACTGTCGAAAATGTAAGTTAGATCTTGAGCTGTTGCTGTACTACCCCACATCGTATTTTTGCCGACAAGTTGACCATAGGAGTCGCGAGTTTCTGTGGCTGTCAGATGGCCAATTTTCGTTGTCCTGACTGTTCCCGTGTTGCCTGTCAGTTCCCATGCCACAGTCGTTCCCGCCATCGTTTTAACAAAGTTGCCATAACTGTCATATTCGCGGGAAACTGTTATTACATCCGGATACGTGATTGTGCTTAACTGTCCGCTTGCGTTATAACCGTAAGTTGTGGAAAACGAGCCTTCATTTTCTATGTTGCGCGTTTCTGTCTGCAGTCTTCCGAGATTGTCATAAGAATATGATATAGAATCGTTGCCTGCCCGTTCTTTTATCAGGCGAAAATAGTTGTTATCCTGCTGCCTGCCGTATTCATATATCGTTTCAAAGCCCAATGTCTTTCTTCTCGTCAAACGTCCGAAAACATCATATCCGCTTTCGGTAACTTTGGATCGTGCGTCAGACTGTTTCAATACTCTGCCGAGTGCATCGTAAGCATTAAAAGTTACTGTACCTGCGTCGGGGTCGATAAGTTTCTTCTGTTTGCCTGTGTCATAGTATTCCATCGTAAATGTCGCATTTCCTGTATTAACGGATTTCTGTTTCCCATTGGAATAATATAAATATGTTATCAATGAAACAGGGTCTTTAACAGTTTTCAGATTGCCCCAGGAATCGTATGTCCTGACAGTCTGCCTGCCCGCTGAAATAACCGTGTCACAGCGGTTGCCGTATCCGTAATACGTCGATTGACCTGTTGCGCTTCTATAAAAAGATGTTACACGTTGAAATATATCGTAGGAGTAATAACTTATGTTGGTAATATTCCCTGTTTTGCTTTCTATTTTTTCGGGCAATCCTCTATTAAAATATTCTGTTGATTTACTTATTGTTATATCTTTTGCGCCGCGCGATTCCGTCAACACTTCGCGTCCGCGACTGTCGTACCAGGTTTTGATCCAAGGCTGCCCTGTTCCTTGCGTGAGAGTAAAATATTTCTTTGCTGCCGTGCTGCCCCAGCCTTTTTTAAAGGTCGTTTTTGTTCCGTCAGGCAGAGTTGTTGAAGTCAGGTTGCCCCAGTTGTCGTAAACGTTTGTCGTAGATAGAATATTTGAGGCAACGCTTTCATCGTTTTCGGCAAGAAGATTTCCAAAAATATCATAACTGTAAGTTGTTACTGTCGATACAGGCTCGGTATATTTTTTTGAAACAAAACGGTTTGTGGCGTCATAATCAACCTTCTCCGTTAGCGGAGTTATGTTTGAGCCTGTTGATTTGGAAGATTTAAGATTGCCGAAGGCATCGTAAGTATAAACGCTTGTCAACGGCTTGGAAGATAAATAATTTGTAATGACACTCTCGGCGTAACCTTTTGCTGTATTGTAATAATATCGTGTCTTTAGAGAAAAAACATTACTGTCGTCAGAGTGTTTTTGAGTTGTTGTAACAATCTGCGGCTGATACCTGCCCCCCGCCAAAACATAATCGCTGTATTCCGTCAACCTGTACATCGTATTATAATTATTAGCAGGGTAAGTTCTCTCACTTTTAAGATAACCATAATCATAATTATACTGATATGTGGTAGAAACAATGTTCCCGTAAATATCGGTTTCATTCTTTGATGACAGATATGCACATCTTTTGGTTGTACCTGTATTATAAGGATTTTCTACTTCGAAAGAGGTAACTGTTTTTTCTGTTGTGCCTGCCACTGTCACTTTAGAGGATATTTGAACCGGAAAAAGCGTTCCATAGCCTGTTACGCCATTGTCAATATCCCATTCAATTTCTGATTCTGTTACAGTTCCGAGCGATGTATTTTTTACCGTTGTTGATTTCATTCCCAACAAGCCTTTCCCCTTCAAATATGCTGTCAATCCGCCATATTTATAATATAGGGTTACATTTCCGCCAGCCGCACCGTTGCTCGAAACTGCGGATTTGACTGCGTGAATCGGAATTTGTAAATCAGCAACAGGATATTTTGAGCCACTGCCCTTTGTATAAAACGTATCGCTGGCAAGCGAAGCATAATTTATTTCTGTTGTATTCCCAAATCCGTCCGTGATTTTCTTGATTTTGCCGCTTGCAATAGAAAAATTAGAGTTTTTATACATTCGCCATTGTGTACCACTTGAGCCATTGTAACAGTTATAACCGTAATTCATGATTTCCGCCTGCCCGTCGCCGTTGAAGTCGCCAAGAAGATACCTGTATACTAATGCATCATTAGGATTTGATGAAGTTGCAGTTTTTTTCAATTCAAGAGAAGTTCCTGTTGAACGAAACCAACAGGTCATTGTATTGGTGTAATTTGCATCAGTGAGTACAACGTCTGATTTACCGTCCAAATCAAAATCAAATATTTGACAGTGAAATTTGTCATCGTCAAAACTGTCATTTATATCAAACAGGGTAATTGAACACGCAAGTTGTTTTTCAAAGGTGCCGTTTCCGTTATTCAGAGCAAAATACCAGTATGGATCTTCGGTATTACTCATTAAGAAATCAGGCAGTCCGTCCCCATTAAAATCACCTGTCCAGATTTTCTTCACATTGCCTATATTTGTTCCTGTTGTCGATGACGATTCGACAAAATTAGTATTGCCACCCTGATTCCAATAAACTTTGTAACCGCCGTTGTAAAAAATCAGTATATCATTCATCCCGTCGGCATTGTAATCGCTGACAAACATTTTTTGAGGAGGTTGAGGTAATGGTACTTCAATACTTTTATATGATAAATTTGGTTTATAACTTGAATTAAAAGAAGTTACTTTGACAATTTTCAATGGATATTTATTGTTGGTTTTACCGTTCTCTATAAAAATTATGTTGTCTTTGCCTTCGTTGTAAATATCGCCCGTAACATAAACAGGCATTCCGCCGCTATTCAAGGTTATTGCATCGGAGTACGTTGGAGTTGAATTGCCTTCCAAGCCGTAAATAAAGAAAATTATTCTCTTGTTAGTGTCTTCAACATAAAGAGGAACAAGTATATACTGTCGTCCGTCGCCTATTGCATTAAAAGCCGACTGTCCACCCAGTGTCTGTTCCCATTTACTGCTGTTAATTACATCAATACTGCTGGGCAAATATTTTACTGTTGATGGATCTGCTTCAAATCTGTATGTTCCATCGTTTTGACGTTTTGCGATATAGTGTTGCGACAAGGTTTGATTACTGCCGTTTGGCATAAAACTTACAATATCACTCACTCCGTCGCCATTCAAATCCACTGATGAGAAATACTGGGTATTAAAATTCGTTGCTATGTTGCCTGTTATAAAATTTAAATAATCGAAGCCTTGTGGAACAACATCTGTCTGCGAAAATGCAGGCAGATAATTCCATGTAAACACTGTCGGTTTCAGCGCTTCGCCTGCACCGTTTTTTACTGTTACCGACGTCAGGCGGGAATAACTGTCGCTCGTGAAATTATATTCAAGGTCGTAAGTACGAAAAACATTTTCGCCCGTTTTGCAGGTTATTTTAAATATTCTGCTGCACAACATTCCCTGAATATTGTTTTCTATTGGAAAATACGGTGCATCTGAGCGATTAACCAAATTGAAAACAATGGTATTCAGGATACTGTTCGACTGATTCGTGTTGTTTCCGTAAGTTATTGTGTGCGGGTACATTGTGTAATTGAACCTGTGGTATGAATAGGTCATATAATTGCCCAACGGGTCTTCAACATAATCAATATACCATGCGTGAGTTTTTGTCGCATAATTCAATTCTGGAATATAATAAAAAAGTAGCCCCTCCGACTCACCATAATGATATTTCATTCCGTTGGACGCCAAAACTTCAAACCATGTGCGCGAATTTGAATATTTTACCGTTACTTTCGTAAATGGATCAGATTCTGGGTGATATACAGCATCTGGCTGACCTGCCGTTCCCGATTCAAAAATAAGCCGCTGTCCGTCGAGATAATATGCTTCGTCGGCGCTGTGGGTAGTGCCTTTTGCTGTGCCGTCGTGGAAAATATCTTTCGGCGCACGGGTAATTGTCGAAATTCCCGACAGACTGTAGCCCCACCCCAATATTCCGTTGCCCGCCTGACTGTTGTAAACAATCGACAGTGAAGGCTGCATTCCGCCAACACCCGCAGGAACTTCTATAGGAATGGAATAAGTCGCCGCACCTGTGGGGGAAACGTTAAAGGCTCCGCCAAGAGAGCCGACTGAAACAGATTCGGCGCTCGCTTCGCCAGGCGCAACTGAATAACCAAACTCATTTGTCTGACCATAAATGTTTGCTGCAACAAAAAGTAGTAATATCGATTTGTATTTCATGGTCTTAATTTTTAATGATTTTCCATGTGCTTTCTTCTTCGCCGATTCTGATTCGCATAATGTAGATTCCATCAGTATTTTGGCTAATGTCAAGAGAGTTGTCAGAGGCTATTGTCTGCTGTTGAGCGACAATTTTGCCTGCGCTGTCGTAAATGACGATACAGCCCTCGCTGCCGTCGGGCAGAGATGTGATTTCTACCCTGATTTGCCCTTTGGTTGGATTAGGATAGATTTTAACTTCCTGTTTATCGATGATGTCGATAAACGTCTCGACGGATGCTTCACGAGCGGCTGCCCCGAAAGACGCATTGCCTGATTGAAGATTGATTATTCGATTTGTCAGGTTGCCTGTGGCGTCATAAGAAAAATTGATGCTTTGTAATTTGGAAATCTTTATTTCAAAACCGTAATTTGCAATGGTGCTACAGTTAAAGTTGTCGTAGCCATCAAAGACTATCTTCATTTTGCCGTTGCAATAAAGCGACTGAATCCTGCCGGACTGCGAACCTGAGAGGCCGGCCTGAAAAGTTGCTACACCAGAATCATCAATGCTGTAAACAAAGATCTCTTCGTTAATGTGGACATTTGTCACATAATCAAGAACTAACAGGTTGTTGCCCGGAATGTCAATAATCCAAGTTTTATCTGACGGATCAGGGGAATAGCCGACACAGGTATAATTGATAGTGCCGAGCGAGGTTACATCTACCGTCGTCTGCGCCAACAGAGAACAAACGGCTGAAGAAAACAGAAACCATAGAAAAGCTTTTTTGACCATAAATTCAAGTATTAAGCGTTAAACATAAATTACAATACCGAAGTTTCCAAATGGAAATCGAGACAAAGGTAAGGATAATTCTTAATCATGCAGAAAAAAACGAAAATAATTAAATTTTTATTAAAACCTATAATAGTGGCTGCATTTAAAATGTAGAAATTAGCCGATGAATTTACAATAAACAGTAATTTTTGCAGTTTAAAGACAGGTATGAAAACGCTATTCACATTACATCTTTTTTTGCTGTCATTTCTGACGCTCGCTGCACAGGAGGGAGAAACCGTATTTACCTACCTGCTGCTTCCAACTTCTGCCCGTGGCGCGGCTTTGGGAGGATACAACGTTTCGGTGGTCGAGAATGATCTGTCGCTCGTTCACGGTAATCCGGCGCTGCTGAGTCCTGCAATGGACATGACGGTGCAGGCGGGTTATATGTCCTATGTGGGTGATATTGGAATGGGCAGCGCTACTTTTGGCAAGGCTATCGGCGAAAAGGGAGCGTGGGGAGCCGGTGTTATTTATGCCAATTACGGAAATATGCTTGAAACTGTCGATAATCAGGAAAATATTGACGCGCTCCCGACTGTTATTGGCAATTTGAACGCCAGCGATATTTGCACCAGTGTGTTCTTTTCGCATCAGCTGTCGGAATTTTTCTGGGGGGGCGTCGCAGCAAAATTTGTTTACTCAAACTATTTTCACAATACGGCAATCGGACTTGGGGCTGATTTGGGCATTAATTATTATCATCCTGATACTGAACTGTCGATCGGGGTTGTTGGCAAGAATCTCGGGCGGCAGGTGAAGGCATACGAAGAAGAACTGGCGGATTTGCCGTGGGATATTCAGATCGGGATGAGCCAGAGGCTGAAACACGCGCCGGTGAGATATTCCGTATCGTTTATCAATCTTAATCACTGGCAAAAACCGCTGCTGCGTCACCTCGTGATAGGGCTTGAACTGGCGCCGGTCGAGAATCTGTGGATAGCGGCCGGCTTTAACTCCAAGCGCGCATCTGATTTCGCTATTACTGACGGGAACAAGCTGGCGGGCTTTTCGATTGGCGCCGGAATAAAAGTGAGTTACTTCTCCATTGGCTGCGCTGTGGGCGCATATCACCCTGCCGCAATGTCGTTTCTGTTGAATATTTCTACTTCTCTTGCCGATTTCGGCTTATAGATGTCCGCCGCCGGCGGACTGTTTTC
>JAIRYM010000034.1 GCA_031267615.1 Dysgonamonadaceae bacterium | reverse complement strand
AGATTTTCTTACAAAATACGACAAGCAACTCAAAAATGCAAGAGGCGCTTATTATACGCCTGCGGCAGTGGTTAAATTTATTGTGCAGGCGGTTGATGATATTTTGAAAAACGATTTTGGAATTGCCAATGGTTTGGCGGACCATTCAAAAGTTGAACATAAAGAACAAACATTTCACAAAGTTCAAATTCTCGACCCGGCCACTGGTACCGGTACATTCCTTGCCGAAGTAGTACGGAATATTTACCAAAAGTTTGCAAACAACGCAGGCGCATGGAATGATTATGTGCACCAACATCTTATTCCACGCCTCAACGGTTTTGAAATTATGATGTCGCCCTATACCATGGCACATTTGAAGATTGAAACTATTTTACAGGAATTATCCTCACCCCGTCCTTCGGATGCCCACCTCCATTTTGGAGAAGGGCAGGGGGAGAGCAGGTTGCAAATTTACCTCACCGACAGCCTAGAAAATCCGAAGAAAAATGTAAATCCCATTCCTTTTGCCCAATGGTTAAGTAACGAGGCTACCGAAGCCGCAAAAATCAAAAACAACGTGCCGGTAATGGTTATTTTGGGCAATCCGCCGTATAGTGGCGAAAGCCAGAACAAAGGTGAATGGATTTTGCGCCTGATGGAAGATTATAAGAAAGAGCCGGCAGGCGGGCGTTTGCAAGAAAAAAATCCAAAGTGGCTTAACGATGATTATGCCAAATTTATTCGTTTCGGGCAATATTTTGTTGAGAAAAACGGCGAGGGTGTTTTGGCATACATCAATAACCACAGTTTTTTGGATAATCCGACTTTTCGTGGTATGCGATACAATCTGCTGCAAACTTTCGATAAAATTTATATTATTGATTTACATGGTAATGCAAAGAAAAAAGAAACCGCTCACGATGGCGGTAAAGACGAAAATGTATTTGATATTCAGCAGGGTGTAAGCATTAATATTTTTGTAAAAACAGGAAAGAAAAAAATTAATTCTTTCTCAAATATTTATTATACAGACCTTTATGGTAAACGCGCCGAGAAGTATAATTATTTATTGGAAAATAATTTACAAACAATACGATGGAAGGAATTGGAATTATCAGCACCCAATTATTTCTTTGTCCCAAAAAATTTTTCACTGCAACAGGAATATGAACTTGGATTTAAAATCAATGAATTATTTGATTTGAATGGTGTGGGAATTTGTTCTAAAAGAGATGAAACTGTATTTAAAGACTCTAAAAGTGAATTGATTAATGTTTTGAACGATTTCAAAGATTTATCCGAGATAGAAATAAAGCAAAAATATAAAACAGAGATAAAAGAAAGCAGAGATAAAAAGACGATATTTGCAAAACAAAATATACTTAAATTTGGTATTGATGAAAAATATTTACAACAAATAAGCTACCGTCCTTTCGAAAAGAAATGGACTTATTTTACCAATAAATCAAAAGGATTTTTGGCTTACCCTGTTTATGAAATTATGCAACATTTTGTTAAAGGTAAAAATATAGGATTAGTTGTAGGTCGGCAGGGACAAGTTGTAGGCCAAATGATTTGGAATTTAGTTTTTGTTGTAGATAGAATATCCGATTTAAATTTATATTATCGTGGCGGTGGAACTGTTTTTCCCCTTTACCTTTATCACGAACATTTCGGACAGACGGAAAAAGTAGCAAATTTAAATGCGGCGATTGTTTCTAAATTCCCCTCCTTTGGAGGGGTGCCCGAAGGGCGGGGTGGTAGATATACAGGGGAACAACCACCCCCGGCCCCCTCCAAAGGAGGGGAATTTAGAAACTCCCAAAACTACATGCAGCTACCCTATAATCCCAACCTGAAAACACGGGCAAGAGAATTGCGCAAAGCAGGAATTCTGTCCGAAGTATTATTTTGGAACAGGGTGAAAAACAAACAATTCAAAGGATATGATTTCGATAGACAAAAAATTGTAGGAAATTACATTGTCGATTTCTTCTGTACAAATTGTAATGTTGTGATTGAAATTGATGGCAGTAGCCACGATGACAAGCAGGAATACGACGCCGCAAGAGATGCGTTTTTACAAAGTGTAGGATTGACGGTCATTCATATCCCGGATATTGATATAAAGAAAAAATTGGATGATGTAATGGAAATATTGCATGGTCATGCGGCTTTACAATCGTTCCCTGTCCTTTCCAAAGGGGATGGAACCACCCCGTCCTCTGGGCATCCCTCCAAAGGAGGGGAATTGGAACCCGAACAAATCTTCGATTATATTTACGCTGTTCTCCATTCGCCGGTGTACAGAGAAAAATACAAAGAATTTCTGAAAATAGATTTTCCGCGTATTCCGTATCCGAAAAATGCAGAACAATTTGAAAAATTAGTGGCGTTTGGCGAGAAATTGAGGCATTTGCACTTAATGGAAAATATTACCGTTCCGAACAATTTTGCCAATTTCCCAGAATCGGGAAATAACAAGATAGAAAATTCATTCACCGAAAAATCCAATGATTATCAGAATAATAAAGTTTGGATAAATGACAGTCAATATTTTGATAATGTCCCTGAAATTGCTTGGAAATTTTACATCGGCGGCTATCAGCCCGCACAAAAATGGTTGAAAGACCGCAAAGGCAGAACGCTGACATACGAAGAGATAGAACATTATCAAAAAATAATCTTCGTTTTGAATGAAACGGACAGGTTTATGAAAGAGATAGAAATAAGTAACTTCAATTTTTGATTTACAACAGGCAAGAGGAAAATAAAATTTTTCTGATTTATTCACGGAACTGCTTGTTTAACCTTTGCAGTTCTTTTTTCAGTTTACCTTCCGGGTCTTTCGTTTTTTCGATACCTTCAGAGAGCGCAATTTTTGCTTTTCTGTATTCGGAGAGATTAACAAGTAAGGTGCTTTTGTATATGTATAGAGAATCATCGGTAACAGGTTCTTCCTCAATCGCGGCATTGATATAAAAGAGCGCTTTACTCCATAACTCAAGTTGTCCGCAGATTTTTGCCGCCATGGAATACAGTATATAATTGCTTTCGTATTTTTCAAAATAATCTGTGAGACGTTCAAGCGCCTTACCAGGATTTCCGTTTTCGTCGTAAGTAAAGATCAGGTTGAGTAAAGTTTCCTGAGAATCATATCCGAGCGAAAGAGCGTTTTCGTATGCGTCTATGGCTTTTTCACAATCGTCACGCTCATAGTATGAATTACCAAGATTATGCCAGCTTTCGGCGTCGAGTGGAAAGAGTTTTTGAATCTTGTCTGCAATAGCGTTGGCTTCTTTTATCTGTTTCATTACAACAAGGTTTTGCATTCGTATCCAGAGAAAGTCGCTGTCTTCGCCGATAATGCTTATTGCTTCCTTTGCTATTTCGTCGCACGATTCGTTAAGGTCAAGGTCGAACAAAACTTCACACATGGAGGAATAAATCATGCCGAGCATATCCCTGTCGTCTTTTGTTGGGGCTGAATATTTTTTTTTCAACAGCCCAAACCAGTGAAATGCTTCGTCTTCCATGCCGAGATGAACGAGTGCGGTGAGTTTATAACATTCGCCGTCAATGTCTGCATTGTCGGGATATTTATTGCAGAGCGCAAGCAAATCGTTCCATAATTCATATTGTTCCAAAACTGAAAGGATGTAGCACAGCAGATCTTCGTCTTCGCTGTGAAGGGCAAGTGCATGGTTGATGGCGTGCCGACCGTTTTCGATTTTGCCCTCATACAGGTAAATCTCAATAATTTTAACGAGTTCTTCGGGTTGATAATAATTTGAAATCCTGCCATTACGCACCGCTTCATCCCATTCATTGAAGAAATCGGGATAAGATTCTTCTTCTTCGCTGTAATCAAAATGTTTATTGAAATTCAACATAAGGCTGCAAAATTACTAAAAACTTTTGAATTATAAAAACTTTAATATACCTTTGCAGCCTTAATTTATATTTATAAAAAACAGATGAAAATATCAGAAGACAAAACGGTATCGGTAACGTACAACTTGACTGTGGATACCGAAGACGGTGGACTGGAACTGATGGAACGCGCTACGGAAGAGCGTCCTCTCACTTTCATTTTCGGCTATGGAATGATGCTTGAAGCATTTGAAAGAAATCTTGAAGGACTGGCGGTCGGAGACAGATTTTCTTTTACGCTTGAGCCGGAAGAAGCGTACGGAGTTTATTTTCCCGAAAATGTGGCGGAATTGCAAAAGAAAATGTTTGAAATTGACGGTAAATTCGACGGCGAAAGAGTGAAGGAAGGTGAAACTTTGCCGATGATGGATGCGCAGGGGCGTCGTATGATGGGTTCTGTTATTGAAATAAAACAGGATGTCGTTGTGATGGATTTTAATCATCCGCTGGCTGGAGAAACTCTGCATTTTGACGGACAGGTGACC
Source organism: Dysgonamonadaceae bacterium (assembly GCA_031267615.1). Classification (GTDB taxonomy): domain Bacteria; phylum Bacteroidota; class Bacteroidia; order Bacteroidales; family Azobacteroidaceae; genus Azobacteroides. The sequence continues at coordinate 1,696 of JAIRYM010000034.1, read as the reverse complement.
GAGGTGCATCCGGTAACACAGGAAGAACTGGCAGAAATTCAAAAAGGTGGAAGTTGCAGCTGCGGTTGCGGATGCGAAAAAAGCAAGTGCGGAGATGATTGCAGCGATAAATGCAAGTAAAGTATGAATTCTTTCGGAAACATTTTCAGACTTACATCGTTCGGCGAATCGCACGGAGAAGCAATCGGCGGTGTTATTGACGGATGCCCGCCGCTTATAAATGCAGACACTGATTTTATCCAACGCGAACTCGACAGGCGGAAGCCCGGACAGTCGGATTTGACAACTTCACGCAATGAAACAGACCGCATCGAACTGCTTTCAGGTGTTTTTGAAGGTAAAACAACGGGCGCGCCAATAGGTTTTATTGTCCGTAACACTGATGCACATTCGAGCGATTATGATAACCTGCGGAACACTTATCGTCCGTCGCACGCTGACTTTACTTATCAGCAGAAATACGGGATTAGAGACCACCGAGGCGGAGGGCGATCGTCGGCGCGCGAAACTGTAGCGCGAATCGTCGGAGGTGCGTTCGCAAAACTCGTGATGCAGCAGGAAACAAGCATGGAAATAAAAGCCTGGACCTCGCAGGCAGGTCATATCGTGCTGAAGGAGCATTATTCCAAACTGAATATGAACCAAATAGAAACGAATCCGGTGCGCTGTCCCGATCCGGAAACCGCGGAACAGATGGAGGCGCTGATCCGCACCGCGAAGGCGGAGGGAGACACTGTGGGCGGAGTTATAACCTGCGTGTGCACCGGCGTGCCGCGCGGACTTGGAGAGCCGGTGTTCAATAAACTGCACGCCGCGCTCGGCGCTGCAATGCTCAGCATCAATGCTGCGAAAGGTTTCGACTGTGGTATGGGATTCGACGGCGCGTCCAAGAGAGGATCGCAGATGAACGACATCTTCTGCCGCAAAGACAGGGAAGACATCACTGTGCGGACAAACCATTCGGGCGGTATTCAGGGCGGCATCTCCAATGGCGAAGACATCGTGTTCAGGGTTGCGTTCAAGCCCGTCGCGACTCTGTTGCAAAAGCAGCAGACGGTAGATATTAACGGCGAAGAAACGCTGCTCACCATCAAAGGGCGACACGACGCATGCGTGCTTCCGCGCGCCGTTCCCATCGTTGAGGCAATGGCAGCCATGACTCTGGTTGACTTCTTCCTGCTTGCAAAGACCTGGAGCAAAGATATATTCTAAAATACTTTGTTTACAGTTTAAAAGGCTAAACTTATGGTTTAGCCTTTTTTTATTGTGTCATATAACACCGTGTTTTTGTCACGGAAAACTATATTTCTGCCACAAAGCATCGTGTTTCTGTCACGCAGACACGTGCTTTTGTCGCTCCGACACGTGTCTGCGCCGCTCCGACGCGTGTATATGCCGCATACCACCGTGTATATGCCGCATACCTTCGAGCTTATGCCGCATAGCTTCGATGCTATGCCGCTCCGACACGAAGCTATGCCGCTCCGACACGCGTCTGCGTCGCTCCGACACGTGTCTGCGTCGCTCCGACACGCGTCTGTATCGCTCCGACACGCGTCTGCGTCACTCCGACACGTGTCTGCGTCACTCCGACACGTGTCGGAGTCGCATAGCTTCGTGTCGGAGCCGCATACCACCGAAGCTATTCCGCGCATTTTCGAGTATATGCGGAATAAAATCGAATCTGTACAGTAAA
>JAIRYM010000127.1 GCA_031267615.1 Dysgonamonadaceae bacterium | reverse complement strand
CCATACCGTACCGTTCCACGTTTCAACGCAACCTGTTGTAGTGTTGAAGATCTGCAAGCCCATAGCTTCGGTAGTGGCTTTTGCTGTAAATTCAGGTGTTGCCTGCATAGTTTCACGCTCTGCGGTAGTCATCTGCGGCAGCCGCATACCTCTGTTGGTGCTTACTAACTCAAGAACTGAAAAGGTCTGCGGATCATCGAGAGACCCAATTGTCACCTGCGCGAAAGCGCAGTTTGCGCTCAACATGAAGAACGCCGTCATTGTTAAAAAGATCTTTTTCATTTTATATAAAAGTTAATATTTTGATTAATACTACTGTGAATTTTGTTGTTTTTATTATTAAATCCTTTATTGATGAGCGTTTTCAAAGACTTGGCGGGAACGATTCCCGCCGTGGCGGAAACCATTCCCGCCATGGAGTAAATCGTTCCCGCCATGGAGTAAACCGTTCCCGCCGTGGAGGAAATCATTCCCGCCGTGGAGGAAATCGTTCCCGCCATGGAGTAAACCATTCCCGCCATGACGGAAACCAATCCCGCCGTGACGGAAACCAATCCCGCCGTGACGGAAATTATTCCCGCCCGAATGAAAAATTATTCCATCCGCAGATGAATTTTTACAGATAAAAAGGAAATGTTTTCGGGACTTCTCGAAACGGATTATGACATAACCCGTTGGTATTTTGTCATTTAATGGGGGGGGGGGGGGGGTAAAATGGCATTAACTGACACGTCTTGCTAAGCGTCAATTTTGAGTTACTGCTGTGGAAGTATTCGGTTGCCATTGTATGTATAGATATACAAGCGGATAAAAATTGATTATTAAGTTTTGTGACTCCGGAGGGATTCAAACCCCCAACCTTCTGATCCGTAGTCAGATGCTCTATTCAGTTGAGCCACGGAGCCATCATTTCTTGTTTTGCGACTGCAAAGGTAATGCTTTTTTTTGAACTGCACAAATTTTTTGCTGTTTTTTTATAAAAACTTTTGAAATATTTTGCTAAATAGAAGGGAAAAGATTAGTTTTGTACTTTCAAATTACAGCGATGCAAAAGTTAAATCTTCCTCCAACAGCACTCAATATTCGTAAGCGAAATGGCAAAGATTACGTTTTTGACTCTCTGCGTCGCCGATTTGTTCGCTTAACGCCGGAAGAATTTGTCCGTCTGAACTTTACTGCATTTCTTGTTGAACATCTCAATTATCCCAAGAATCGCCTTGCGAATGAAATATGTATTGAATTGGGAAATATCAAAAAGCGTTGCGATACCGTTCTTTACGATGAGTTTTTACAGCCGTTAATGATAGTTGAATACAAGGCTCCAACGATAGAAGTTTCTCAAACGACTTTTGACCAGATTGCTCGCTACAATATGACATTAAACGTACCGTGGCTGATTGTTACAAATGGTATCAAGCATTTTTGCTGCAAGATTGACAGAGAAAATAATATTTATCAGTTTTTGCGTGAAATACCGGATTATAAAGAAGTTATATTGAATCAAAAGCTTTCTTCAACGCTTGCAGTTCATCACGAACGGCTTGCAGACGGTTGATAACATCGACAGTTGTTGCAACAGTTTTTTTGTTTGCCGACAATTCTCGTTTCACACCGTCAAGTGTCATTCCTTTTTCATTGATAAGATGGCAGACAATTCTTACTGTTTCAATGTCTGATTTATTATATTGTCGTGTTCCCTTGTCTGTTCGGCGAAGTTTCAAAAAACCCTGTTTTTCCCAGTATCTTAAAGCAGATGGATTTACATTAAACATCTTTGCTACTTCCGCTATCGAATAATAAACTTTTTCCATTTATCTATTATCCGAAATATACATCATTTCGTCGTATTCTTCGGGTGTCAAGTCCATAAAGAAATATTTGGCAGGGTTATCGTGATTGCCTTTCACTAGCACTTCGTAATGCACGTGATTGCCGGAAGCGTCGCCCGTCATACCGACAGTAGCAATCTTCTGTCCACGTGTAACTTTCTGTCCTGGTCGTACAAGCATCGTTTTGCAGTGTCCGTAAAGCGTTTTGTAGCCAAACCCGTGATTGATAACAACTCTGTTGCCATAACCGCCTTCCCATCCTGCCGATTCAACCGTTCCGTTACCTGTAGCACAGATAGGCGTACCGGCCTTTACATTCATATCCATTCCGGAATGGAAACGCATATCGCCCCAAAGCGGGTGCAGACGCATTCCGAAACCTGACGAAATTTCTTTTGTTGGAACAGGGCGAATTGCAGGAATACAGTTCATACGTTCTTCTTTTGTCTTAATCAGTTCCGCAATCTCATCGTATGAATTTGTCTGTATATACAATTCTTTACTCATTATGTCCATCTGTTGCGTAGTCGCGATTATCAAATCGGAATTGGGCATATCAAGCAGTCTTTCGTAGCGATTAGTGCCGCCATAACCCGGACGACGAACAGATTCCGGAATCGGGTCAGCGTTGAAAATTGCACGGTACAGGCGGTTGTCGCGTTCCTGCAAATCGTCAAGTATTTTCTGGTTTTCATCCATCCGTTTGGATAAAACTTCGTATTGAGCAAACAACAGTTTGTTTTCTTTCTTTAACTGCCTTTCATAGGGCGAATCAAAAAAATATGTCGAAATCAAAAACAATACAACACCGATGCCAACACCTGTAATCAAATGTTTTAACATCACCAGAAATTTTTGCCACACGGACAGGCAAACCTGCTCGTAAGTCAAAGTATGTTTATTAAAATGGTATGAAATTTTAGCCATTCATTTTATGAATTAAGAATCGCAAATTTACGCATTATTTTATAAATAGCAAAATTTTTCAAATCAACATGGGACAAACGCATTAAAAATTTTGTGCTATTCAAAAAAAACTATACCTTTGCACGTTTTTAATAAGTTTATGATAAAAATAACTTTTCCTGACGGCTCTGTCCGCGAATATCCGAAAGGTACGAATGCAATGCAAATTGCTGAAAGTATCAGTCTGCGCCTTGCACAGGACGTCCTTGCAGCTGGAATTAACGGAGCAACCAGCGACCTGTTGCTTCCTATCAACGAAGACGCCGTGCTGAAACTCTACAAATGGGACGACGTCGAAGGCAAACATACCTATTGGCATTCATCTGCTCACCTGCTCGCCGAAGCGATGCAAACTATTTATCCGAACATCAAATTCGGCATCGGACCTGCTGTCGAAAACGGCTTCTACTACGATGTTGACCCAGGCGAAGGTATTATCATCAAAGACGCCGACCTGCCTGCAATAGAAAAGAAAATGCAGGAGTTGGCGGCAAAAAAAAGTCCGATTTACCGTACAAGCATCGCAAAAAATAATGCACTTGCAATGTTCGGTACTCGCAACGAAACATATAAAACCGAATTAATCAGCGAATTAGCCGACGGAACAATCACTACATACACGCAGGGCGAATTTACCGATCTTTGTCGCGGTCCGCATCTGCCCGACACATCATATATTAAGGCAATCAAACTGACAGCAGTAGCGGGAGCATATTGGAGAGGAGACATAACCCGTCCACAACTTACTCGCATATACGGAATTACATTTCCAAAAAAGAAACTCTTGGACGAATATCTTGTTTTGCTCGAAGAGGCGAAAAAACGTGACCACCGCAAACTTGGAAAAGAAATGGAGATCTTTACGTTTTCACAAAACGTAGGTCAGGGCTTACCGCTCTGGTTGCCGAAAGGAACGCAGCTGCGCCTGAAACTTGAAGAATTTTTGAAGAAAATACAATCACAATATGGTTATCAGCAAGTAATTACCCCACATATTGGCAACAAAATGCTGTATGTAACTTCCGGTCATTATGCCAAATACGGCAAGGATTCGTTTCAGCCGATTCACACGCCGGAAGAAGGCGAAGAATTTATGCTTAAACCGATGAACTGTCCTCATCACTGCGAGATTTACAAAGCTTTTCCGCGTTCATATAAGGATTTGCCCCTGCGCTTGGCGGAATTTGGCACCGTTTATCGCTACGAACAGAGCGGCGAACTGCACGGACTTACCCGCGTGCGCGGTTTCACACAAGACGATGCGCATATTTTCTGCGAACCCGAACAGGTAAAAGGCGAGTTTATCAAGGTTATGGATATTATCCATATTATTTTCAAGGCATTGAATTTCAAAGACTTTGAGGCTCAAGTTTCACTTCGCAGCCTTGAAAATAAAGAAAAATATATAGGTTCGGAAGAAAATTGGCAAGCTGCAGAAAAGGCAATCATCGAAGTTTGCGAAGAAAAAGGAGTGAAAGCGAAAATAGAACTCGGAGAAGCCGCTTTTTACGGTCCAAAACTCGATTTTATGGTCAAAGACGCACTTGGACGCCGCTGGCAACTCGGTACCATTCAGGTCGATTACAACCTGCCAGAGCGGTTTGAACTCGAATATACCGGCGCTGACGGCAAAAAACACCGTCCGGTAATGATTCACCGTGCCCCATTCGGCTCGATGGAACGGTTTGTGGCTGTGCTGATTGAACATACAGCAGGCAAATTTCCTCTTTGGCTTACGCCCGATCAGGCGGTAATCATTCCTGTCAGTGAAAAATTCAGTAAATATGCAGAAACTGTTGCTCGAGAACTCAAAAAACAGGATGTCCGCGTCTTTATCGACAATAGGAACGAAACCATAGGACGCAAAATTAGAGACAACGAACTCAAGAAAATCCCTTATTTGCTGATAGTAGGAGAGAAAGAAATAGAAAAAAATGAAATTTCTTTACGAAAACAGGGCGAAGGTGATGCAGGTTCGATGAAAATTACTACCTTTGCCGAACTAATAAAAAAAGAGGTTGAAACACAAAGTATTGTATAAAAACATTGAATGAAGAGAGAGAATCTTAAAGACCAGTACCGGATTAACGAACAAATCCGCGCGAAGGAAGTCCGATTAGTCGGCGAAAATGTGGAACAAGGCGTTTATTCCATTTTTGAAGCCCGTAAAATTGCGGAAAGTCTAAGTTTAGATTTGATAGAAATATCGCCTAGTGCTGTGCCACCTGTGTGCAGGGCGCTTGATTATCAGAAGTTTATCTATCAACAGAAAAAGCGGCAAAAAGAAATGAAGGCGAACTCGGTAAAAATCGTTATCAAAGAAATCCGTTTCGGACCCCAGACCGACGATCACGACTACGACTTCAAGTTGAAACACGCCAAAAACTTTCTGTCCGAAGGTGCAAAAGTCAAAGCCTACGTGTTTTTCAAAGGACGTTCCATACTTTTCAAGGAGCAGGGCGAAAAACTGCTGCTCCGTTTTGCGGTTGACCTCGAAGACTACGGAAAAGTAGAACAGATGCCAGCTTTGGAAGGAAAGAAAATGATCATTATGTTAGGATCGAAAAAAAGCATTAAATGATATTGAAAATGACACGTATTTTTAACAGCAACAGACCGAATTTAACACGCAACAATACAAAGCACGAATCTTTCAACTTGTTTAGTGTCTGATGCAAGAAAGATTAAAAAAGATGCCTACACTACGCTCCATGCGTTTTATTTAACTATCAACCTGATGTCAATGTAATTTACCAAATTGCAACACGTTTTTCTTTCGGAATGTACATTTTGTTTTCTTCCGTAATGCCAAACGCATCATACCAAGCATCAATCTGCGGCAATGCTCCATTCACGCGCCAGCGTCCGAGCGAATGTGGGTCCATCTTTGTGCGGTGCAAGATTTCGGCATCACGGATATTGCCAGCCCAAACTGTAGCGTAAGCAAGGAAAAAGTGCTGAGCATCGGTAAAGCCATCATTTTTTTTAGGAATTTCTTTTCCTTTCAGAGTATTTTGGTACGCTTGCCACGAAACCTGTAAGCCACTCTGGTCTGCAATATTTTCACCAAGAGTGAATTGTCCGTTGGCGTGAACCGAATCAATCACAATAATATTATTGAAGAAATCTACAAGTACCTGCGCACGCTCATTGAATCGTTTTGCATCTTCTTCCGTCCACCACTCATTGAGGTTACCGTCCTTGTCAAATTTTCTGCCCTGGTCGTCGAAACCGTGCGTCATCTCGTGTCCAATAACCACTCCAATAGCACCATAATTTGAGGCATCATCGGCTTCGGGATTAAAGAACGGCGGCTGTAAGATTGCAGCGGGGAAACATATTTCGTTGGTAGCAGGATTGTAGTAGGCATTGACCGTTTGCGGATTCATCAGCCATTCGTCCTTATCAACAGGCTTGTCGAATTTGGAAACCATATAGTCATAGTCAAACTGTATTGATGCAACTATGTTTTCCAGATATGAATATTCCTTGTTGATGCTCAGATTGCCATAGTCACGCCATTTGTCTGGATAACCTATTTTAATGTGGAAAGCGGCAAGTTTTTCAAGCGCTTTAGTTTTTGTGGAATCGCCCATCCATTCAAGATTTTTAATGCGTTCTGCAAGTGCTGTTTGCAAGTTTTTAACTAAAGTGAGCATTTTTTCTTTCGAGGAGGGTGGAAAATATTTTTCTACATATATTTGTCCTACTGCCTCACCAAGAGAGCCGTCAATAGTGGCAACAGCACGTTTCCATCTCTCGCGCTGAACCTCTTTTCCGGACAGTGCTTTGCCGTAATACTCGAAAGAAGCTGCTGAAAACTCATCGCTCAAAAATGAGACTGCACTGCTTATAACATTCCACGAAAGATAATATTTCAGGTCGTTGAGCGAAGTTTCTGTTATTATTTTGCTGACTTCCGCGATTGGCGCTAGCTGTCCGACATTGAGGTTCTGTAAACCGTTAAGTGCTTTAAATAGTTTTTTCCAACTGATTTCTGGTGAAAGTTTTTCCAACTCTTCCAAGGATATTTTGTGATAATTGGCTATCGGGTCGCGAAGCGCTTCCCGCGATGAAGCAACTTTTGCAAGGCGGGTTTCTATTGTCATCACTGCTTCGGAAGCCGCTTTGGTCTCCGTTTCGGTAAATCCTGAAAGAGAAAAAAGTTTTTCGAGCATTTCGACATATTTTGTACGAAGCATTTTTGAATGTTCATCTTCAAGTAGATAATAATCACGGTCGCCCATTTTGTATCCGCCCTGATTGACATGCAGAATATTTATCGAACTGTTCATATCGTCTGCATAAATATAATAGACGAAAAACGGCGAAGCACCATTGCGGAACATTTCCGCAAGAGTTTCAGTGATTTCTTCCTTGCTGTTGATGGTGGCTATTTGTTGCAGAAAAGGTAGAAGCGGCGCGATGCCATCAGAATTGAGGCGGTCGCTATCCATTGCGAGAGCATACAAATCGCCGATTTTTTGTGCTACGCTGCCCTGCTTGTTTTGCGAAGGAGAAAGGTCTGTAATCAGGTTTTTGACCTGTTCCACACTCTGTTCGCCAAGTTCGTCAAAAGTGCCGAAACGAGAATATTCAGGTTTTAGCGGATGAGAAGCCATCCAGCCACCGTTGGCATATTGATAGAAGTCGTCGCCTGCGATAGCTGTTGTATCAAGGTTTTCGGGATTGATCCCACTTACAGTTGGTTTTTTGTCTGTGTTACAAGATAATAAAGTCATTGTAAATATTGTTGTTAATAAAATAAATTTTTCCTTCATATTGTAATTTAATTCCGGTTTAAAATCGGCTGTAAAGGTAGTAATTTTTTTTATTTATTATCACTACTGTCCGGTAAAATTGAGAAACAATTATTTTCCGTGTCCCAATATGCAATACGGCGGCCGCTTTATGTCCGGTTTGCCCAGTCGGCTTATCACACTGTTGCAGGCTTAATGAAATGCACCCTTCTTTGTGGCGGTTTTGGAAATGGCAATGAAAAAGAGAAAATATTGTTTGGCAGAATTTTTGCAGAATATCAACGATGTCTTTTCGGTTTGAAAAGATAACTATTCGTATATTATTCAAAATCAAATGAAAAAGAAAAGAATTAAGAAGATGAATAAACAAGTTGATCCAGAAAGTGCGGCAAAAGGAACGGATTTTGCTGACAATTTAGCAGATTTCACGACAAAGGGGCAGACAGAAGAAATAACGCCAGAAAATGAAACAGGCGAAATTGCGGAAACAGCAGCAGAAGAACTCGAACGTACAAAAGACGCTCATCTGCGCCTGATGGCTGAATATGACAACTATCGAAAACGTACAATAAAAGAAAAAGCCGATTTAATCCGAAATGGCGGAGAAAAAACTCTTACCGCCTTGCTGCCAGTTGTTGACGATTTCGAACGAGCTTTGCAAACTATCGAAAAAGCAACTGATATAGAAGCATTGAAAGAAGGTGTATCGCTAATTTTTAGCAAATTTCAGACTTATCTTGCGCAAAATGGCGTAAAAAAAATTGAAACTGCCGAACAGCCTTTCGATGCAGATATTCACGAGGCTGTCGCTATGATTCCCGCTACTGATGAATCAAAAAAAAGCAAAATTATTGATACAGTGCAGGCCGGCTATATGCTCAACGACAAGGTAATAAGGCACGCTAAAGTAGTTGTGGCAAATTAAATTAAAATAAAAATGGCAACAGCAAAAAGAGATTATTACGAAATACTTGAAGTGCCGAAAACCGCTACGGCAGACGAAATAAAGAAAGCGTACAGGAAAAAAGCGATTCAGTATCATCCTGATAAAAATCCGGACGATAAAGCGGCAGAAGAAAAATTTAAAGAAGCGGCAGAAGCATACGAAGTACTGTCAAATGAAGATAAGCGCAAGCGTTATGACCAGTTTGGGCACGCAGGAGGTGCGGCAGGCGGCGGTTTTAACGGCGGCGGAATGACAATGGACGATATTTTTGCTCATTTCGGAGATGTTTTTGGAGGACATTTCGGTGGACATTTCTCTAATTTTGGCGGCGGTTTCAGTGGATTTGGCGGACAGCAGAGAGCTGTCAGTAGAGGCGCCGACTTGCGCGTAAAAGTGCGTCTTACGCTGAAAGAAATCTCTACGGGTGTCGAGAAAAAAATAAAAGTCAAAAAATATGTAGCCTGTTCGCATTGCGGCGGTACAGGTGCGGAAGACAGCAAAAGTTATTCTACCTGTACCTCCTGCAAAGGTTCAGGACACATAACCCAAGTCAGAAACACTATTCTTGGACAGATGCAGACCACAACCGTTTGTCCGACTTGCGGAGGTGAAGGCAAAATAATTACAAAAAAATGCTCTTACTGTTCCGGCGAAGGCGTTGTGAGAGATGAAGAAGTTGTAGCATTAAAAATTCCGGCAGGCGTAGCGGAAGGTATGCAACTCACTATCAATGGCAAAGGCAACGCAGCCCGACGAGGCGGTATTAATGGCGACTTGCTCGTCGTTTTTGAAGAAGAGCCGCACGCAGAACTTATTCGCGATGATAACGATTTGATATATAACCTTATGTTGAGTTTCCCTACGGCAGCGATAGGCGGAACGGTAGAAATTCCTACTCTCGATGGAAAGGCAAAAATCAAGATTGAAGCGGGAACACAGCCAGGCAAAGTGCTGCGGTTGAGAAACAAAGGTTTAACTGCTGTAAATTCGCATAATACAGGCGATTTACTTGTCAATATCAGTGTTTATATTCCTGAAAAACTGACATCAGAACAGAAAGAACGGCTTTCCAATCTTGATAAATCCCCTAATTTTCAGCCTTCAGAAGAGGCTAAACAAAGAGTTTCAAGTCGCTTTAGATACATATATGATTAAGAATTTTGCATAAATGAAAAAAATACAGTATATTTGTATTCTAAATTTTAATAAGATAGATCAATGTTTAAGGCATTTACACTAATAATCCTCATAATCTTGTTGTTAGGAGCCCTGTTCGGTTTCAATATTGGCAGGCTGTTGTTTGGAAGTTCACCGCGCAGTGAACAGCATAAACAAAACTCATCTAAGCAAAAGACAAAACAATCACAGAAGTCGAAATCAGCAAAAAAACTCATTAACAAAGATGAGGGTGAATACATTGACTTTGAGGAAGTGAAGTAAATATCCTCTCAAAGCATCCTGCAAGAATAAATAAAAAGCGGTAAACCAAAAGTTTATCGCTTTTTTGTTAATAAATATTTCGTGATATTTATGCTTACTATCGTTCCAGTAAATTTTTTGATGCAAAAATCATAAACATCCGCTTTTGCTGTATATTTACATAGAGAACAAAATTATTATCCTTGAGACAGAAAACTGTATTCTGCTATTCTTTTTTTATTTAATGCAACGAAGGTCATAATAAATTTTTATACCTTTGCATATTATTCTCTTTAATATTAAAATTTAGTTATGAAAAATATTATTTATGTGTATATAAAATATTTTACTGCGATAGTAATATTTGTATTTTCTACTGACTTAAAGGCTTCTGTAATTTGTGGAGACGAACGTACTTCCGAATATTTCAATTTGATAAAAGATAAAAAAATTGGTATTTTTACAAATCATACCGGTATTGCCGGAGATATACATATTGTTGATTTATTAGTAAATAATGGATTTGAAGTAAAATTTATTTTCTCTCCCGAACACGGTTTTCGCGGGGACGCAGATGCTGGCGAAAAAGTAGATAATTATACGGACAGCAACACAGAAATTCCTGTATATTCACTTTTTAATCATAAAGGCGGTAAACCGGATGTGGAAACTATGGAGAAAATTGATATTATTATAGTTGATATTCAGGACGTCGGACTGCGTTTTTATACTTACTATATAACAATGTATAAACTGATGGAAGCGTGTTCTGATTCTGAAAAAACTATGCTGCTGCTTGACAGACCGAATCCTAACGGGTTTTATGTCGATGGTCCGGTGATGGATATGAAACATAAATCGGGGGTAGGATATTTGCAGATACCGGTTGTGCATGGTATGACTCTCGGTGAACTTGCGTTGATGATCAACGGAGAACAGTGGCTGACAGATGGGAAACATTGCGATTTACAGGTGATTAAGTGTAAAAACTATACGCATGATACATATTACAAACTCGATGTGCCGCCTTCGCCAAACCTTCCTAATATGAGAGCAATATATCTTTATCCTTCAATTTGCCTTTTTGAAGGAACAAAAGCAAGTTTGGGAAGGGGAACTGATTTTCCGTTTCAAGTCTATGGAAGTCCTTCGATGAAAGGAAATTTTCACTTTACGCCACACAGCAAACAGGGCGCAAAAAAACCTCAATATATGAATCAAAAATGTTTTGGAGTAGATTTACGAAAAATTCCATGCGAAACTATACGCAAAAACGGACTTGACTTAAAATATATTATCGATGCATACAAAAAAATGAATATCGGAGAAAAATTTTTCACTCCTTTTTTTGAAAAACTGACAGGCGTTGATTATATTCGAAGGATGATTATAGAAGGAAAAAGCGCCGCAGAAATCAAATCTCAATGGAAAGATGACGTTGAACGGTTTAAAGAACTAAGAAAAAAGTATTTATTATATTAAACTTCTACGGCAGATTTTTTATCCACCTGCCATGTAAAAAATAATACATTTATATATTATTTATCTATCGGTCACGAAATATTTTCGGACTGGATAGATATTTTTTATTTTAAAATAAAAAGTTTTTCTTCCCATTTATAAAAGTTTTAAAACATTGCCGAAAAGATTTCTACAATGTTCAAAAAGTTTTCTGCCATTGCCGAAAAGTTTTCTGCAATGTCCGAAAGGGCTTCTAACATTGCCGAAAAGTTTTCTGCCATTGCCGAAAAGTTTTCTACAATGTCCGAAAGGGTTTATAACATTGCAGAAATGTTTTATTTCATTGCCGAAAAGTTTTCCGCCATTGCCGAAAAGTTTTCTGCCGTTGCCGAAAAGTTTTCTACAATGTCCTTGAAAATTCCCATAAATAAAGGATTTAACTATAAAAATCCATAAAATTAACATAAATATTAACAAAAAAACGCACAAATTACAGGTATAAAAAGATTCATAAACGTATCCAAAATTAGAAGTATAAATAATAAATACATCACAAAAAATAAAATATAAATAAAAAAAAATATCAATTATTTGATTAAAAATTTGATTTAATAAAAAAAATTATTACCTTTGCAGAATAATAAAAAAAAACAGTATGCGAATTATAAGCGGGATACATAAAAGCAGACGGTTTGAGGTGCCGAAAAATTTCAAGGCGCGACCGACCACTGATTTTGCAAAAGAAAATATATTTAATGTTGTCAGCAATATTATTGATCTGGAAGAAGCGATTGCGCTTGATTTATTCTCGGGAACAGGCAGCATTGCTTTTGAACTCGTTTCACGAGGATGCAAAGAAGTGGTAGCCATAGAAAAAGATTTTACTCATTATTCTTTTATTAAAAAAGTAAAATCAGAATTAAAGGCTGCCAATCTGAATGTTTTTTGCACAGACGCGTTTCGATATCTGAAAACTACGGAACAAACTTTCGACTTCATTTTTGCAGATCCGCCATACGATATGAAAGAATTGCCTGAAATTCCAGAAAAAATTTTTGAACAAAAACTGCTTAATCCAAACGGAATTTTTATCCTGGAACATTCTAAAAAATATAATTTCTCTTATCTTCCGAATTTTTTACAGCACAGAGCTTATGGTTCTGTGAATTTTACAATATTATCAAAACAGATATGAAACTTTTCCTTTTAGACGCTTATGCGTTGATATACAGAGCCTATTACGCATTTATGAAAATGCCGCGCATCAATTCAAAAGGCGTAAATACGTCGGCAATATTCGGATTTGTCAATACATTAGAAGATTTGTTAAGAAAAGAAAATCCTTCGCATATCGGCATAGCGTTTGACCCGGCGGGACCAACGTTTCGGCACGAAATATATGAGTATTACAAGGCGCACAGAGAAGAAACGCCGGAAGTGATACGGACATCCATTCCGATAATAAAAGATATTATTCGCGCATACCGTATTCCGATACTTGAAGTACCTAATTATGAAGCGGATGATGTGATTGGAACGATTGCCCGTCTCGCTTCTGCCGAATTTGAAGTATATATGATGACGCCCGATAAAGATTATGCACAACTCGTTACTGATAAAGTATTTATATATCGCCCGAAATACGGCAGTAATGAATTTTATATTATCGGAGTAGAAGAAGTTAAAAAGAAATATCAGATTGAAAACCCGTTACAAATGATTGATTTACTTGGATTAATGGGAGATAAGTCGGACAATATCCCTGGCTGTTCGGGAGTAGGCGAAGTTACGGCGCAAAAACTGATTTCGGAGTTCGGAAGTATCAAAAATCTTCTTGCAAACACCGATAAACTGCAAGGATCACTAAAAACTAAGGTAGAAGACAACATTATTATGATAGAATTATCACAATATCTTGCAACCATAAAAACCGATGTGCCGATAGATTACAATCCGGAAGAGTTACGCCGTAAACCGTTAGATGAACAGGCTTTAAAAAAGATCTTGGAAGAACTTGAATTTCGTCAGCTTTTCGGAAAAATCTTTGGAGAAACTAAATCAGTAACAGCAATATCCAAAAAACCACAGCAAAATTTAATGTCCGATCTGTTTGAAAACATAGAAAATATAACAGAAAAAAATAACGCTCCGAAACAAATAGAAACGTCACTGTTTCCAGAAGAAACTACTGTCTTCGGTAATTTAAATTCAATAAGAAACACAAATCACAACTATTATTTATTAAAAACAGAAGCCGAAATTATTTTATATATAGAAAAAATAAAAAAACAGAGAATGGTATCTTTCGATACCGAGACGACAGATATTGACCCGTTTACGGCAGAACTTGTCGGTATGTCGTTCGCTCTCTCTGAAGGCGATGCATGTTACGTTCCCGTTCCTGCAGAAAAAAAAGATGCAGAAAAGATAACGTCATATTTTAAGGAAATACTTGAAAGTAAAGCAATCACAAAAATTGGACAGAATCTGAAATACGATATGAACGTGATGAAAAAGTATAATATCAGGCTCGATGGACCTCTGTTCGATACCATGATTGCTCATTATCTGATAAATCCCGCAATCCATCATAACTTAGACTATCTTGCAGAAACATATCTCAATTATCATACAATACATATCGAAGAGCTGATCGGACAAAAAGAAAAAGGTAAAAACCAACTCAATATGAGACAGTTAGAACCATCTCAAATCGTTAACTATGCCGCAGAAGACGCTGACGTTGCACTTCGTCTGAAAGCCATATTTGAAAAAGAGATAGAAGAAAATAATTTTTCCGAACTTTTTTATAATATTGAAATGCCATTAGTTAAAGTGCTCGCAGATATGGAAGAATCCGGAGTCCGGTTAGATACTTATGCCCTTAAATTATCGTCTGATGTACTTAATGATTTACTTGTTGACATTGAAAAAACAATTTATACGCTTGCCGGATTAGAATTTAATATAAACTCACCAAAAGTAGTAGGTGAAGTGCTTTTTGACACAATTAAAATAGATTTAAAGGCAAAGAAAACAAAAAATGGTCACTATCATACAGGCGAAGAGATACTTGAAAAACTGAAATCTAAACATCCCGCAGTAGAAAAAATCCTTACCTATCGCAAAATCCGCAAACTGCTTTCAACTTATACCGAAGCATTACCGGAACTTATCAGTCCATTAGACGGAAAAGTACATACCACTTATAATCAGACGATAGCATCAACCGGACGGTTAAGTTCCACAAATCCTAATCTTCAAAACATACCTGTTCGCGAAGGCGAAGGAAGAGAAATCCGCAAAGCATTTATCCCTGACGCCGGCTGCCATTTTCTTTCTGCCGACTACTCACAGATTGAGCTCCGTATAATGGCGCATTTGAGTCAGGACGAAAACATGCTTGCCGCGTTCAGAAGCGGACAGGATATTCACGCCGCCACTGCTGCAAAGATCAATAATATTCCCATTCAAAACGTAACCCGTGAGATGCGAAGCAAAGCAAAATCTGCAAATTTCGGAATCATTTATGGAATCTCAGCATTTGGTTTGAGTGAACAGTTACACATTCACCGTATAGAAGCAAAAGAACTGATTGACGGCTATTTCCATACCTACCCCGGCGTAAAGGCTTATATGGATGCATGCATAGAAATTGCCCGTAAAGAAGGTTATGTTGAAACGATATTTCACCGTAAGCGCTATCTTCCAGATATTTCTTCTCACAATGGAATAGTGCGCGGTTATGCCGAAAGAAATGCTATCAATGCACCTATTCAAGGCTCTGCCGCCGACATTATTAAAGTAGCGATGAATAACATTCACAGACGGTTTGCAGAGGAACATCTACGCTCGCGAATGATTATGCAGGTGCACGACGAGTTAAATTTCAATGTATTGTCGGAAGAACTGGAAACAGTAAGGCAAATAGTTGTTTATGAAATGGAAAATGCAGTCAGCCTTTTAGTTCCGCTTGTAGCCGATTGTGGAACAGGGAAGAACTGGCTGGAGGCTCACTGAAAAAAAAATTATTCAAGCCATCGTTTAGAAAGATATCTGACCGGATAAATAATAGATAAAAAGCCGATAATGAATGCTACAAGCAAAATAAACAGTAAGTCGGCGACAGACACAGAAACGGGATAGGCATCGAGAGCAAAGCTGCCTTCCGTACCAAGTTTAAGCCATCCGAAATGCTGTTGTCCAAGGCATAAAACCACTCCGACCGCAATTCCGGTAACAGCTCCAAAGGCAGAAATAAGCCAGCCTTCAAAAAGAAAAATTCGTGAAATCATATCTCTGTTTGCGCCGAGGTTACGAAGCGTCGCTACATCAGTCTGTTTGTCTATGATCAGCATGGAAAGCGATCCGACGATATTGAAAGCCGCGATCAGCAGTATAAAACAGAGTAATAAAAAAGACACCCATTTTTCTATGTTGATCATTTGAAATGATTCCTCCTGCTGTTCATAACGGTTTTTAACATCAAAATTATCGCCGGATATATTTTTTATTTTTTTCTGTACATTATCCACAGATACTCCTGGTTTTAAACGTATCTCCATCGCGCTAACTTCTTTTTCGCAGTCAAAAAGCGCTCGTGCGGCATCAATATCAGTTATAAGGTAGTTCTCATCATATTTCATCTGTTTTACTTGAAAAATACCGCCGATAAAAACATATTCCTTATTATAAGAAGAAGCGGGAGCTGCAAGATTTATTTTTCCTTCGCGTTTAGGAGCATAAACTTCCATCGGATAAGCAAAAGCAGCATTAACGCCGAGTGAATTGGCAAGGTTTACACCCAGTAAACCGTAAAAACTTTCGCCTTTATAAAGCGCTGTATCGCCATCTAATATTATTGATCCGATGCCTGTCATCGAAGTATAGTTGGCGCTGACGCCTTTAAGCACGGCTGGCGTCTGACTGTTACGATAGTTCAGCAGCACATTGTCTTCAAGGGTTTCAGCAATCTCATCAATTTCAGTCATAGCGCGAATTTCGAGGAGCACAGTGTCTTCGGGATTAAAAGTTTTACTGTGAACGGGAGTAATTCTCAGTTCGGAATCGAAGGCGCTGAACATACCGGCTACTGAATCGCGAAATCCGTTGAAGATTGACAGAATACAGACGGCGGCTACAGTTGCAACTCCAACTCCGCAAACTGAGATTAGCGAAATTATGTTGATTGCGTTATGAGATTTCTTAGAGAAAAGGTAGCGTTTTGCTATGTAAAGCGGCAAATTCACTCGGCAGATCTTTCTTTGTCCTGATGCAGTAATTTGTCTATATTCTCAATATAATCAATTGAGTCGTCCGTAAAAAAGGCAAGTTCAGGGACTTTACGTATTTGTTTCCCGATGCGCAACCCGAGTTCATAACGGATACCTTTTTTATTGCGGTTGATGTTTTCAAGTATTTCCTTGCTTCGTTCTGAAGGGAAAATGCTTAAATAAGCTTTTGCCAGACCAAGATCGGGACTTACTCTGGTTGTTGTAACAGAAACGAAAACTCCGCGCATCTGCCGCGTCTGCGCTTGAAATATTTCGCCTAAATCTTTCTGAAGAAGGCGCTCTACTTTTTGTAATCTTGTATTTTCCATAACGTAAAATTACTTTTTTTTTTGAGATATTAGATACTTTCAAGATATTCCAGCTGCCGGTCAAGGAAATCCATTCTCTGAATTTCGTTAAGCAGACTGATTGATGATGTATATTTTTTCAGATTGTCAAACCACTGCCTGTAATAAAGGGTGTTGTTTGAAGTCAGTGAATAAGGCTCGCAGGTTGAACTCCACACTAAGTGAAAGGTCAGGTTACAGGATTCTACTGTCAGGGTATTGCTTTCCATATCGAGGGTGGAAAGATAGTATATGTGGCTGTTACCGGATTCATCTTTCCCTGTGTTCATCTGCAATTCCATCTTTTTGAGAAGCTGGACAAGATTTTCCCTGATTGCGGCGGCATCTTCTCTTGTCAGCTGCCTGCTCTGTCTAAAGTAGTTGACGTCGCTGACTATTCTCGAAAACAGATGCTGTGAAATAATGTATTCGTATAAACTGTTTTCAGGCGTGAGGGAAACTATTGATCTGCGAAGATGTTCCAGCTTTTCAGGGATTTCATATTCGGAAAACAGGTCTGTCATTGTCGGTGAATGGCGGTGTGCTGACCGGAACAGAATAAAGTTAAAGAGCTTGGGATATTCCATCGCAAGGGCTAAACGGATACTGTTCGCGGTTATCATCGTGATTCCGGGATTGGTATCGGTCAATGTTTCCAGAAACTGATGATAATTGTCTAAAGCGATAATATCCGTGTCTTCAATTATTCTTTCTTCTTTCAACAACTCGTCAAGCGAGATGTTAAACCGGCGGGATAAAAGACATGCCTCTTCTAATTGAAACGGAGTGTTGCCACTTAGACGGCGATATGCCGAAACTTTGGTGATGCCCAGTAAATCTGCGATTAAATGTACCGTTTTTGTTGTTTTGGGGATGGAAATCTTTAATTTTTTCGATAATGCTTTGCTGATATTCATACGTTAAATCTAATTAGTTTCTTGAAATGTTAGTTGCGTGCAAAGGTATAAATAATTTTTTTAACGTACAATATATATATTCATCCTGATTGAAAATATTTTTTATACCTTTGTATTACTGATAAATGAATTGAAAAACTTAATGCAGGCAGGAAATATAAAATTCGACAGCTATCCCGTCTTTCTCGCCCCGATGGAAGATATTACCGACATCACTTTCCGGACACTCTGCAAACATTTTGGAGCCGACCTGGTTTATACGGAGTTCATCTCGTCCGACGCTCTGATCCGCAACGTAAGCAAGACAAAAACAAAGATCGAAATATCCGACAGCGAACGTCCGGTAGCAATACAGATCTACGGACGCGAAATCGACCCGATGGTTGCTGCAGCACAGATATGCGAAACTGCAAAACCCGATATTATAGACTTAAACTTCGGATGTCCCGTAAAAAAAATAGCGGGAAAAGGCGCCGGAGCCGGCATGCTTCGTACTCCGGAACTGATGCTTGCGATAACACGCGCCGTAGTCAGGGCGGTCAACTTGCCGGTTACGGTAAAAACCAGGCTCGGATGGGACAGCGACAGCAAAAATATCGTCACACTCGCAGAACAGTTGCAGGACACCGGCATCGCTGCATTAACCATTCACGGAAGAACCCGCGCACAGATGTATTCCGGCGAAGCCGACTGGACGCTTATCGGTGATGTGAAAAATAATCCGAGGATGAAAATCCCGATCGTCGGAAACGGCGACCTTAATTCGCCGCAGAACTGCAGGGATGCTTTCAACCGCTACGGCGTCGACGCAATTATGATAGGACGTGCAGCGATAGGCGCTCCATGGATTTTTAAAGACGTCAAACAATTTCTCTCTACCGGCACAATACCTGAAAAAGAGGCTTTTTCCATATACCTTAATATATTAAAAATGCAAATAAGCCAAAGCGTCGACAGACTGGGCGAACAAAGAGGAATAATTCACTGCAGGAGGCACATCGCAGCAAGTCCGCTTTTCAAAAACATCCCCGATTTCAAGCCAACAAGGGTGGCGATGCTGAGGGCAGACTCGCTCGACCGGCTTTTTCTCATCATGGACGCCATATAACTCCAAAAAAATATTACCTTTGTCCAATCAAATTTCATGTAAATCATTATAATGAAAACAAGACAGGACATTATTAACAACTGGCTGCCGAGATATACGGGAAGACCGGTAGCAAGTTTCACTCCGTGCATCCTTCTCACCAATTTTAACAAATATGTCGAGATCTTTGCCCGCCATCATAACGTCCCCATCCTCGGACAGGACAGCAACATGCCTTCCGCAACTTCGGGCGGGATAACGATTATCAACTTCGGCATGGGTTCCGCGAACGCCGCGACGATAATGGATCTGCTGACCGCGATTACCCCTAAAGCTGTCCTGTTTCTCGGCAAATGCGGCGGCTTGAAACCGAAAAACACGCTGGGCGACTACATATTGCCCATCGCGGCGATCAGGGGAGAGGGCACGTCAAACGACTACCTGCCGCCCGAAGTGCCGTCACTTCCCGCTTTCAGCCTGCTGCGCGCCGTATCTACCGTGATCCGCAACCACGGCAAAGACTACTGGACGGGCACCATTTACACCACCAACCGCAGGGTCTGGGAACACGACGAAATTTTTAAAAATTATCTTTTAAAAATCCGCGCCACGGGGGTTGACATGGAAACCGCCACTCTTTTTACGGTCGGCTTCGCGAATCAGATTCCGACCGGCGCCCTGCTTTTGGTCAGCGACCAGCCGATGATTTCGAGCGGCATCAA
This sequence comes from Dysgonamonadaceae bacterium, assembly GCA_031267615.1. Taxonomy (GTDB): domain Bacteria; phylum Bacteroidota; class Bacteroidia; order Bacteroidales; family Azobacteroidaceae; genus Azobacteroides. Next base: position 5,730 of record JAIRYM010000127.1, on the reverse strand, counting down.
GACCGCGTCAAGCGACCTTCATGTTACTCAAAACTACGTCGAAGACCATGTCCTGATCGGCGTCGAATCTCTGACCGCGATCCAGGAGAATCAGTACACTGTGAAACATCTCAGGTTTGAGTGGTAGTTTTTCTGCGACAACACGCCAAATCACACGATTAACTAGGCAGATCACACGATTAACTAGGCAGATCACACGATTAACATGCCAGATCACACGATTAACGTGCCAGATCACACGATTAACATGCCAGATCACACGATTAACTAGGCAGATCACACGATTAACATGCCAGATCACACGATTAACATGCCAGATCACACGATTAACGTGCAAAATCACAGTACAGACGCACAATTGTGCGTCTCTACCTTGCCAAATCACCGTACAGACGCGATGCATCGCGTCTCTACCTTGCCAATTTTTTCCGTATCTTTGCACGCATTAAACAACATCATTATGAAAATATACATCGACCCCCGCAGCACTGTCAACTACTCTTCCTTTTACATCAAAGGACTGTATGATTTTTTCGGCAAAAGCAGCGTTCGCTTCTCCGCCCGGCATTTTTCAGGATTAAAGGACATAGATATGCTGATGGCTTTTGTGACAGTGGAAAACAACAAGTCCGTGAGATACATAATCGACTGTCGCGACCAGAGCGACGTCATTGTCGACGCATATAACTGGGCAGATAAATACGCCAAAGTTAATCTTAACAGAAAAACCACGGTTTTGCCGGCTGACGTTTCCGATAAAATGGTCCATATCCCGCCGTCCTTCGCTGTCAAAATCTGGAACCCTGCAGAACTCGCCTTTAATTTGTCGGTCAATTTTATAAAAGCCGGAATCATCAGTCGCAGGCACGACAAAAACATACATCTTCGCCCCGCACGCTACATCCGTAATTACTTATCTTTATTAAAAAGACAAAAAATAAAGTCTTATGAAAGCGCAGCCGGCGGTGAAATCCCGGGCTACGTCTTCTTTGTTTCCACGTGGTGGGCGGGAACAAAAGACACCAACGAATTTAGATACCGGTACATCCATTCATTAAAAAACAATGCTGAAATAAACTTTCACGGCGGCTTCTTTGTCGGCAACGACACCCCAAAACCGGAAGAAATTGAGGAAGATTTGCTCTATTACCGGTTTATATCCAATTCCAGATATTTGAAAAACATAAAAAAGTCGGGCATAGTGTTCAACACCCCTGCCGTTCACAACTGTCACGGGTGGAAGTTAGGCGAATTCCTGTGTCTTGGCAAGGCGATCATATCAACTTCCTTAGTCAACGATCTTCCCGAGCCGCTGGAACACGGAAAAAACATCTACTTTGTCAAAAACTCAGAAGACATCCCCGCCGCCGTCAACACACTGATGAACGATTCCGAATTACGGAAACGTCTCGGGACAAACGCCAGACAGTATTACGAACGCCTCGCATCACCTTTCAAAGTTATAGAACGAATAATAAATAAAGACATTTGAATCTCGTCAAAAAACCGTACCTTTGCGACTTAAATTTTTAAAATAATATCTTTAACGATGAAAATATCATACAACAGATTAAAAGAATATTTAGACTTCTCACTCACACCAAAAGAAACAGCGGCCGCTCTGACCTCAATCGGATTAGAATCAGACGGAATAGAAGAAATTGAATCCGTTCGCGGAGGACTTCGCGGACTTGTCGTCGGACATGTCCTCACCTGCATCCCGCATCCCGACTCCGATCATCTTCATGTCACGACAGTCGATCCTGGTTTCGAACCCTTTTTGCAAATAGTCTGCGGCGCCCCCAACGTATCCGCCGGACAGAAAGTCATAGTCGCCACGGTCGGCACAAAACTCTACGACGGCGACAAAGAATTTATAATAAAGAAAACAAAAATACGCGGAATAGAATCCACCGGCATGATATGCGCCGAAGATGAGATCGGGGTCGGCACAAGTCACGAAGGCATCATCGTTTTACCGTCCGAAACTCCCGTCGGCACTGCAGCCGCCGAATACTACCGCGTCGAGAGCGACACAATCCTCGAAGTCGACATCACACCTAACAGGATTGACGCTGCATCCCATTTCGGCGTCGCACGCGATCTGGCAGCCTTTTTGAAAATAAACAGCAAAGAGACGCCGGATCTGTCCCTCAAAAAACCCTCGGTCGAATCTTTCTCCATCGACCGTTCCTCCCCCTTCGTAACCGTCAGAGTAGAGAACGCAGAAGCCTGCCCCCGCTACTCAGGTTTGACAATACGCGGGGTTCGTACAGCCGCAAGTCCCGCCTGGTTGAAGTTCCGCCTCGAATCAACAGGCATACGGTCGATAAATAACATAGTAGACGTCACAAACTACATCATGCAAGAAACAGGTCAGCCACTTCACGCGTTCGATCTTCAAGAAATAAAAGGAAACATGATAACAGTGAAGACGCTTCCCAAAAGCACAAAGTTCATCACCCTCGACGACAAAGAACGCACCCTGTCCGACCGCGATCTTATGATCTGCAACCACGAAACCGGAATGTGCATCGGCGGCGTTTTCGGCGGACAGCGCTCAGGAGTGAAAGACACAACAACCGATATATTCCTCGAATCAGCATACTTCAACCCCACCTGGATTCGTAAGACCGCCCGCCGTCACGGACTGAACACCGACGCCTCATTCCGTTTCGAACGCGGCACAGATCCAAACAACACCGTCTACACACTGAAGCGCGCCGCGATACTTATAAAAGAACTCGCAGGAGGCGAGATCACCGGCGAGATACAGGACGTCTACCCCAGCCCGGTAAAGAACGCAAAAGTCGAACTTACAAAGGAAAAAGTATGGAAACTGTCCGGCAAACAAATCCCTGTCGAAACCATCGAAACGATACTGAACAGTCTCGAAATAAAAATACTCGACAAAAACGAAGAACGATGGACACTCGACATACCTGCATACCGCGTCGATGTAACCCGTGACGTCGACGTCATAGAAGACATCTTAAGGATCTACGGTTACAACAACATCGAAACAAGTTCCTCACTCAAATCAAACCTTTCATACCAAACCCCGACAGATATTTCATACAAACAGCAAAACACGATCTCGGAACAGCTCGCCGGCTCCGGATACAATGAAATTCTGAACAACTCACTCACATCATCCGCATACTACGAACCATTCACAGCCGTCTATCCTGTCGCCAGCTGCGTCCGCCTCGCAAACCCTCAAAGCGCCGAACTGAATGTAATGCGCCAGACACTGCTTTTCGGCGGACTGGAAAACATACAGTACAACCGTAACCACAAAAATCCCGACTTGCATTTCTATGAATTTGGAAACATATACATTTTCAATCCCGACAAAGCAAACGACAGCGACAAGTTCGCCGCCATAACAGAAGAATTCCATCTTGCAGTCTGGTTAACCGGATACAATTCCGTCAGCGCCGTAAATTCATGGATTCATCCGCAGGAAAAAACATCCGTATTTGAACTCAAAGCAACAGTCGAAAACATTTTGCTGCGGCTCGGGCTAACTTCAAATAAACTTGTTTTCAAACACTTCAACAGTGAGATTTATTCGTCAGCGCTCTCAATAGAAACACTGTCCGGCAAAAAACTCGGTTCACTCGGAACGCTGGCAAAACCGTTGCTGAAACAATTCGACATCGCCGCCGAAATATTTTTTGCAGAACTGAACTGGAATCAGTTGATGAACGAACGCAAAACAATGAAAGTGCATCAACATTCAATACCCCGTTTCCCCGCCGTGCGCCGCGACCTGGCGCTCCTTATCGACAAGAGCGTTTCATTTGCCGAAATAGAAAGAGTCGCCTTTCAGACCGACAAAAAAATCTTGAAAGAAGTTATTCTTTTCGACGTTTACGAAGGAAAAAATCTGCCCGAAGGCAAGAAATCATACGCCGTATGCTTTACTCTTCAAGACGAAGAAAAAACACTTAACGACAAGCAGATTGAGTTGTTGATGGCAAGGATTCAGAAGAATTTGGAAGATAGGGTAGGGGCGGAGTTGAGATAAATTGTATGTATCAGCACCTTTTTGTAAACATTGTCGGTCTCTCACAATAACCTTTACAGCACTTATTCAATAACAACATCTTCGTATGTCCGCTGCTCCTCTATTTTCCGGAAAAAATCCTTCACGAACAGCGTTTTCTTCTCGTCGAACGGCTGTCCCTTCTTGCGGAAACTGTTATACAGCGAGCGAACATAGTCGAGATGCAACTCGTCGAACAGGACTTGCTTCAGAAGCGGAATCTGATCAATGTCGACTTCGTAAAAGAAACTCAACTTATCCATTCCAAGATACTCAATTTCGTATTTTGAAAGATGGAGGCGCTCATAGAGCGTCCGTCCTTCGGGAACGCTCTCGCTGAGCAGCGGCAGCATTGTGATGATAATCATATTGTTTCCACTTACCGTAAAAACGAAATAGCCGATCACCTTATTGCCACATTCGTTGTCTAACATGATGCATGCCATAAGCGGCGTTCCGTTGTGTCCTGTCACTACATTCTGCATCATTACGAGCGAAATAATGAAAAACTCGTTCCTCATGATGGGGTAGATAGTATCGATCCGCTCCTTAAAGCGCCGGATGGCGTGCGACTGTATATATATGTCCAGTTCCCTGTCCTGCTCTACGTTCGGAAATATCTTGCTCAGCATTATTTTGCCGCCTGTATAGGGTGTGGAGCCCATAAACTGCCCTGTAGCGATGCGGAAAGCGGTTCTTTCCCTGTTTTTATAGTTGAAACGCAGCGTTTGACACTCGTGAGTAACGATGTACACGGTCGAACGAATGTATCCGCGCTGCAATGAGGCTTCGGAATGGTCAAAATCAGTCTGCCCGTAGATGCGAAAGTTTGGCTGCGAAAACATCATCAGTATCGTTTTGATATAACTGGCTATATTCATCTGGAGTTCCCCAAAAGTATTCTTCTTTTCGAAAAGATCGCTAAGATGCTTCATAATGGCGAGCTGCTTCTCCTGCAAAGTAGCAAGATACGAACTTGCGTTGCATACAATCATCAGTGTCTGCCCGACTGTAGCCATATCCATCCACGTTACCCCAATATCCTTGTCGAAATACGACGAACGCAGATGAAATATCAGGTCATTCTGTATATACCGGATATATTGCCTCGGTACATCATGTCCCTCTTTAGCCGCAACGTGCGTAGGAAGTATTTTATTCATAAACATATCCTGCTTTTGACGTTTCGTAAAAACATCGAATATCGATTCGTCCTCGCCGAGTGCACGCAATATACGCCGAACAGAAGCATAAGACGCCTCAAGAAATGTATTGGACTGTTTTTTCTTGTTCATGTCTACCACCGGTCGCATTTTCTTTTTCTTTCTGTCCTTAGCCATTGTTGATTTGCTTATTACCGTGATTTAATATCATTTATCTCTTTAATGATTCAAGCAATCTTTACATAATGCTGTGCAATCATCAATTCGGCCGCAAAGATAATTATTTTATTAACACGAAACAAATCATCTGCCAACCAATACCCTCTCTGCCCATCCGTCCGCTACCACGATATAAATACCCGTTCTAAGCGCGACAGTTGCGGAACCTTCAACGCGACCGCTGTAAACGGTTGCTCCGCTCAGGTTGATCACCCGAAACGCTCCGTTTCCACGGACGGTAATCGCATCCGCTGATGCGGTAACTGTCAACCGGCCGGACGTTTCCGGAAGATGAAT
>JAIRYM010000111.1 GCA_031267615.1 Dysgonamonadaceae bacterium | reverse complement strand
CCCCCCCCCCCCATCCCGCCCCACAACCCCCCCCCCCCCCCCGCCCCCCCCCGACCCCGGGGGGGGGGGGCCCAAAAATGGCATTAACTGACACGATTTTTCCTGTGTCAATTGCGAATTTTTTAGGTAAAAATGTTCGTTTGCCATTTTATTTGTTGGTTTTAACGGCACAAAGGTAATATAAAAAAATTAAACTGCCAAATTTTTTGATGATTTTTTTGAAACTATTTATCATTTTTTTTTGAAGGTATAAAATCATTCGCAATTGCTTGCCTTTTTTCTAAAGTATGCCTGCTGTTGTGCAGCATGTATATTTCTTAAAAATAATTCTTACCTTTGCATCCCAAAATAATACACAATCACTGCAAATGTACGATAAAAATAAAGTGTTGCTCCTTGGTTCCGGAGCATTGAAAATCGGCGAAGCGGGCGAATTCGACTATTCCGGCTCACAGGCACTCAAAGCCTTGAAAGAAGAGGGCGTGCAGACTGTATTAATTAACCCGAATATAGCTACCGTACAGACTTCCGAAGGTGTTGCCGACAAAATCTATTTTCTTCCAGTTACTCCTTTCTTCGTAGAAAAAGTTATAGAAAAAGAACGCCCTGATGGTATTTTGCTCGCTTTCGGCGGACAAACAGCCCTAAACTGCGGAGTCGAACTCTATCAGTCGGGAGTGTTTGAAAAATACAGTGTTAAAGTGCTTGGAACTCCAGTGCAGTCGATTATCGACACCGAAGATCGCGAACTTTTTGTAAAAAGATTAGACGAAATCGACATCAAATCTATTAAAAGCCACGCAGTGGAATCAATCGACGAAGCGCTGAAAGCAGCAGACGAACTCGGGTACCCTGTCATTGTTCGCGCCGCTTACGCGCTCGGCGGTATGGGCAGCGGGTTTTGCAACGGCAAAGAAGAACTTGTCATTCTTGCCGAAAAAGCATTTACATATTCCAACCAACTACTCATCGAAAAATCACTTAAAGGATGGAAAGAGATCGAATATGAAGTAGTGAGAGATAAATTTGACAATTGTATCACCGTTTGTAATATGGAAAATTTCGATCCGCTCGGAATCCATACCGGCGAAAGTATTGTAGTCGCTCCATCACAAACCCTGACCAACAGAGAATATCACAAACTTCGCGAACTCTCAATCCGAATCATCCGCCATATAGGTATCATTGGCGAATGTAATGTACAATACGCGTTCGATACATTATCAGAAGATTACCGCGTGATTGAAGTCAACGCCCGATTAAGCCGCTCATCGGCTTTGGCATCGAAAGCGACAGGCTATCCACTTGCATTCATTGCAGCGAAACTCGCGATGGGGCACGGTCTGCAGGATTTGAAGAACTCGGTAACAAAAACCACAACCGCATTTTTCGAACCTGCCCTCGACTACATCGTCTGCAAAATTCCGCGCTGGGATTTGGGAAAATTCCACGGCGTGTCAAAAGAAATAGGCTCAAGTATGAAGTCGGTTGGCGAAGTAATGTCCATCGGCAGGAGTTTTGAAGAAGTTATACAGAAAGGTTTGCGAATGATTGCTCAGGGAATGCACGGCTTTGTAGCCAACAATGATTTAGATGTCGACGACATCGAACGAGCGCTCGCAGAACCGACCGACAAACGCATTTTCATCATTGCGCAGGCGCTCGAAGCCGGTTATACTATTGAACAAATTCACGAACTGACGAAAATAGACTTGTGGTTTTTACAAAAGTTGCAACTGATATATCAATGTTCTAAGGAAATACAAAAATACAAATCATTCGACCAGATGCCCGAAGACTTGCTTCGACAGGCAAAACAGAAAGGTTTCTCAGACTATCAAATCACAAAACTTATTTACGGCAATACCGACACAGCGACAGAGATGAAAGATTCCTTGCGGGAACACCGTAAAAAATCAGGCATCGTGCCGGTGGTAAAACAGATAGATACTCTTGCAGCCGAATATCCGGCGCAAACCAACTATCTTTACCTGACGTATAACGGAACGGAAAACGATGTCGATTATAAAGGCGACCGCCGCTCGGTAATAGTACTCGGTTCGGGCGCCTACCGTATCGGAAGCAGCGTGGAGTTTGACTGGTGTTCGGTCAATGCTCTCGAAACTATCCGCAAGCGCGGCTGGCGCGGCGTGATGATCAACTACAACCCCGAAACGGTTTCGACTGACTACGATATGTGTGACCGCCTCTATTTCGACGAACTGACATACGAGCGCACAATGGACATCATTGAACTCGAAAACCCGCACGGAGTAGTACTTTCAACCGGCGGACAGATACCTAATAACCTCGCTCTGCAACTCGACCGCGCCGGAGTGCCGATTCTGGGTACAACCGCCGCAAGCATTGACAACGCTGAAGACCGCCACAAGTTTTCTTCGATGCTCGACCGGCTTGGCATCGACCAGCCACGGTGGAAAGAACTTACATCGCTGTCGGACATCGACCGGTTTGTAGAAGAAGTAGGATTCCCTGTACTTGTGCGCCCTTCATACGTGCTTTCGGGCGCGGCGATGAATGTCTGTTCCAACCGCACGGAACTTGAACGGTTTCTCAAACTTGCTGCCAACGTATCGCAAAAACATCCGGTCGTGGTAAGCGAATTTATCCAGAACGCGAAAGAGATTGAAATAGACGCCGTCGCCGACCACGGCGAAATAGTTATTTACGCAATATCGGAACATATCGAGTTTGCCGGCGTTCACTCCGGCGACGCAACCATTCAATTCCCTCCGCAACGGCTCTATGTAGAAACCGTGCGCCAAATCAAACGGATAGCCCGCCGGATAGCTTCGGCGCTCGAAATTACGGGACCGTTCAACATTCAGTTCCTCGCCCGCGACAACGATATTAAAGTTATCGAATGTAACCTCAGGGCTTCACGAAGTTTTCCATTTGTGTCAAAGGTATTGAAAATAAATTTTATCGAACTTGCTACACGGGTTATGCTCGGCGAAAAAGTTGAGCGTCCGTCTAAAAACGAGTTCGACCTCGATTATGTTGGCATTAAAGCTTCCCAATTCTCGTTTGCACGCCTGCAGAAAGCTGACCCTGTGCTTGGCGTCGATATGGCGTCGACAGGAGAAGTGGGATGTATCGGCGACGACTTCTACGAGGCAGTGATAAAGTCGATGCTTGCTGTCGGGATGCGCATACCGGAGAAAGACAAGTCGGTGCTTGTGTCAAGCGGTACGCTGAAATCAAAAGTCGCAGTACTTGACGCCTGCCGCCTGCTTGCTGAAAAAGGATATACGCTGTATGCGACGGAAGGAACGCACAGGTTTTTGTCGGAGAACGGAGTGCCGTCGATTCACGCTGCACAGCCGGCAGAATGTGAAAATGCAGATGCGCTGAACGCTGCGCCACTGCCAAATGCCCTGAAAATGATTCGGGAGCGCAAGATTGATCTCGTAATCAACATTCCCAAGAACCTCACGGAAGGCGAGATTTCAAACGGCTACAAAATCCGCCGCGGAGCTATAGACTTCAATGTACCTCTCTTTACAAACGCCCGCCTCGCATCGGCTTTCATTCAGGCGTTCTGCAATATCGACGTGGAAAAGATGCCGGTAAAGAGTTGGGACGAATATTAATAACAAATATTATGGACGGACAGAGATATATGCAGCGCGGTGTTTCCGCTTCGAAGGAGGACGTACACAACGCGATACGCGACGTGGACAAAGGTATTTTCCCGCAAGCCTTCTGTAAAATAATTCCCGATATACTGGGCGGCGACGATAATTACTGCAACATTATGCACGCAGACGGCGCAGGTACAAAATCATCGCTCGCATACATTTACTGGCGTGAAACCGGCGATCTCTCAGTATGGAAAGGCATCGCACAGGATGCGCTGATAATGAATATCGACGATTTGCTGTGCGTGGGAGCGACAGACAATATTTTGCTCTCGTCGACCATAGGACGAAACAGACACCTTATCCCGGGTGAAATAATTTCTGCCATTATTAAGGGGACTGAAGAACTGTGCGAAGATCTGTGCGCGCTCGGCGTACATGTTTATCCGACAGGCGGAGAAACGGCTGACGTGGGCGATCTGGTGCGCACTGTAATCGTCGACAGCACCGTGACTTGCAGGATGAAACGCGATGATGTGATCAACAATGCCAACATTGCGGCGGGCGATGTGATCGTAGGGTTGAGTTCGGCGGGACAGGCAACGTACGAAACTCAGTACAACGGCGGAACGGGAAGCAACGGACTGACATCCGCTCGACATGATGTATTCGCGAACTATCTGGCGGCAAAATATCCCGAAAGTTTTGATCCCAACACTCCGCGGGAACTCATTTATTCAGGTAAAAAACGGCTGACGGACGAGATCGAAGGGATCGGCATTGACGCCGGAAAACTTGTGCTGTCGCCAACCAGAACATACGCGCCGGTTATCAAAAAGATACTCGACAGGATGCGAAACGAAGTGCATGGTATGGTGCATGTCTCGGGCGGAGCGCAAACCAAGATACTGCACTTCGTAGACAGGCTGCGGATCGTGAAAAACAACATGTTTCCCGTTCCTCCGCTGTTCAAATTAATAAAAGAACAGTCGGGAACATCGTTTTACGAGATGTACAGAGTGTTTAATATGGGACACCGGATGGAAATTTACCTGCCCGAACGATCCGCAGAACAGGTTATAGATATCGCCCGGTCATTCGGCATTGATGCGCAGATTATCGGACACACTGAACCGGCGGACAGGAAAAGTCTCGTAATTGAGAGCGAATACGGACGGTTTGAATACGAATAAAAAAAATTTCGGGATATTACCGGACGGAGAACCGGATATACACCACAACCGCCATTATGACAACAGTCAGGACAAGAAAAACACACTTTATCACTCTGCTCTTTACCGCCGCGAAGCACCAGGCAAGGAGGATGGAAAGAGGGATGTATACAATCAGCGACCAGTATTGACGGCTGCCGGGCTGAACGATGAATATGGCAAACATTACTACTGCCGCCGTCCAGAGACACTTCAGCGATGAAACAGTGCGAAAACTTTCGGAGATATTCACCAGGTAGAGCCGGAATCCGGCGATGACGGACAGCAGAAGTACGGTGCCGTAAAATATCCATTCGGGAACCGAAAATGCGGGAATGTTCACGTGAACCGCTCCCGAAATCCGGGGCAGCCAGGCTGTGAATGACGAGATTTCGTCACGCCAGACACACCATGTAAAAATGAAGAGATAAACGACTGCAAATCCAAGGACGGAGGCTGGAATAATACGGCGGTTCCAACTTTTCAGGTAAAAAAACCAGAACCAGAACACCGGAAGCAACATTATCACCGGCGGACGGAAGAGACTTGCTACTGTCAGGATGACTGATACGGTGAACGACTGCTTCGTCGCGTTTCTCTGCTGCCAGGCGCCCAGAACGAGCGCGGAACTGAGGGCGATACTGAACGCGATCAGGCTGTCGACCGCGTTTTCATACACCTCCCGGTTTATGCTCGACAGGAGCAGGAAAAAGACAGCCGGCAGCAGCGTCCGGCTTCTGATTATGTTAAACTTGCGGTTTATCACCGCGACAGTCACCGCGATCCCTGCATGAGCTGCAGCGGCAGTCCATAATTCCGGCGCACTGCTGCTGCTGTTAATCCTGACGGCGGCAAATATTCCTGCCGCGAGCAGCAACAAAATCGTGCTGCAAACCATTTTCCCGTGAATTCTGTCGATAATCATATCCGTCGTATTTACAGCCACAAAGATACGGAAAAAATAATTACAATGAAATATTTATCTACTAATATTCATATCGTGTTTTTTACCGAAAAACCGGTTCATGACCTGCGGCAGGCTCGAGATGCAATGCAAACCTCCACCCCCCCCTCCTAAGGAGGGGGAATTAATGCAGACCTCCACCCTGCACCCTCTGGGGAGGGGAAATTAAGGACATCCACAATGGCGCACAAATGATGCGTACAATTGCAAGGGCATCTACAAAGTTGCGCCCCTACAGGGAGGGAGAATTAATTAAAAATATCTCCATGTTAATTGTTAATTGATAATTGTCAATTGTTTTTGCGTCCGCGAGATTTTCTCCTGCAAAATATGTTGGAGTTTTGTCTCTCGCAGACTGCGAGAATAAAAATCCCTACGATTTTTTTCCCTCGCAATATGCGGGACTGAAAATTCAACAGGTTTTTTTCACTCGCAATATGCGAGGCTTAAGATTCGCGCGGGATTTTTTCCCCGCAGTATGCGGAGCTGAATATCTCGACAAGATTTGTGCGGGCGATTTCTGCGGAGCGGAGATGCTATGCAGACTTCTCAATGCAATCATGCAGGGAGGGGGAATTAAGGGCACCCACAAGGGGAGCCAATACAATGGCGAGGAATCGATACAGACCCGCGCCTGCGTGAGGTATTGAAGCGGATCGTATGGGCGACCCCTGCGGGCGACCATACAAGCGGAAAGCCCGACGGCAACCGAAGGGACGCCGGCACGCCCAAAAAGAAAAAATCAATTTTTTTTATGTACCTTTGTCGCGTACTGTATTATTGATTGTGATATGATTAAGGTGGAAACGGACGGAGGATCGGGCTTTTGTTTTGGCGTCGTGAACGCGATCAGGAAGGCGGAAATGGAACTGCGGGCGGACAGCGAACTGTATTGCCTCGGAGATATTGTGCATAACAGCCGGGAGGTGGCGCGACTCGAAGGTATCGGGCTGAAAACGATTACGCACGGGCAGATGGCGGGGATGCGAAGAAAGCGTGTGCTGCTCAGGGCGCACGGGGAGCCGCCGGCGACTTATCTGACGGCTGAACGGAACGGGATATGCGTTATTGATGCGACTTGTCCGGTGGTGCTTAAACTGCAGAAAAAAATCAGGCGGGCTTTCCTTGACATGGATGCGGGAAGGGAACAGATTGTAATTTTCGGGAAAACGGGGCACGCGGAGGTGAACGGGCTGGTGGGTCAGACGGACGGACGGGCGGTAGTGATAGAATCAGTGGCGGATCTGGGGCTGATTGATTTTGGAAAGAATATCTGCCTGTTTTCCCAGACTACGATGTCGGTTAACGATTTCCGGAGTATAGTTTCCGCGATTGAGGAGAGGGCGAAGGGGATACGGTTTAAGTTTTATGATACGGTTTGCCGGCAGGTTGCGAACAGGATTCCGGACATAATCCGGTTTGCGGCGGGACATGATCTTATTCTTTTTGTTGCCGGAGAGAAGAGTTCGAACGGAAGAGTGCTGCTGGATGAGTGCCGGAAGGCTAACGGGAATACGTATCTGATTGCGGATGCGGAGGGGATTGACGTCGGATGGCTGACGGGAGTGGAACGGGTTGGAGTGTGCGGCGCGACTTCAACTCCGAAGTGGCTTATGGAGGAGGTTGCGGAGAGGGTGAGGTCTTTATGTGTTTTTGGCGGACGAATGTCTCTGTAACCGGATTTTTTTGTATCTTTGCGCCCCGTAATACAATATATTTAAATGCAGTATCAGAATGACAGGACTCTCAGGGCGGCGCTCTATCTTTTGACGGTTCATCTGACCGCGATGCTTTTCTTTTCTGTCTTCAGAGTCATTCTTTATCTTTCAAATATTGATCAGACGGCTGGCATTGAGGGCAGTACCGTGCTGTTTTTTAGGGCTATGCTTCGCGGCTTCCAGTTCGACAACCTGACGGCGTCTTACGTCACTGCGCTGCCTCTGCTTCTGCTGTGTATCATGGTTCCGGGCGGAAGGTTTTCCCGGTCCGGCGTCAGATGCCTGAACATTTATTATATGATAATTTATTCTCTCATCTTCGGTATCGCAATCATCGACATCAGATACTTCACCTACTTTCTGGCGCATATAAAAACTGATGCTTTTGGCTGGTTTCAGTTTGCGTCGATGACAACGGGAATGGTTTTTCAGGAAACAGGTAATTATCCTTTTTTTGCGCTTGCGATTTTGTCGATCGCCACGTTCTGGGCTGTAATCAGGAAAACGGGCAGGCTCCTATTCGCCGCAGGGTCAAATCCTGAAGCCGGATTCAGGTGGAGAGTTTACATTCCTGTGGCTGTCGTGCTTCTTGCCGTCTGTTTGACCGGAATACGCGGCACGCTTAAGATTTATCCTCTGAGGACCGGCAACGCGTTTTTCTCCAGTTATTCTCTCTACAATCAGCTGGGGATCAATCCGGTCTTCTCATTTATTAAAAGCATGCATAACTCTTCAGGGCATCAGCATAATGTTCTCAATCTGATGCAGGTCTCGGATGCCGTTCCGCTGGTAAAAAAAGAGCTGGGCGTCACGGAAGGCTCCAGCCTTCCTGAACGTTCAATCACTGCCGAGGGCGCGCCTCAGGATGCAAATGTAGTTGTTATCCTGTTAGAATCCATGTCTCACAACTGTCTGTCGATTGAAAGCGGCGGCAAAAATCTGATGCCATATTTCAACAGTCTTATCGACAGATCATATTATTTTGAACATTTCTATTCATCGGGCGTTCATACCAACAACGGCATCGTATCCACCCTGTATGGTTATCCTGCGCTTTTCGACCGCCACTCAATGCTCAATGCGGGACATTACTCCGGTCTCCCCGGCAACCTGAAACAGGCAGGATATCAGACCCTGTTCTTTGTGACCAGCAATCCGAACTACGATCACATGAATTCCTTTCTGTATGAAAACGGATTTGAAAGAATCTATTCCATGTTTGACTATCCGGAAGAAAAAGCGGTAAACAATTTTGGCGTTGCAGATGACTATTTGCTGGAATATGGCTTAGACCGGCTTAATGAGGCATCGCAAACCGGAAAACCTTTCATCGCCGCCTTCATGACCGTCAGCCATCACCCGCCCTATATAGTTCCGGACGCCTACAAAGATGTAGCAGGAAAAGAAGAAGACTGCATCATCGCCTTTGTAGATCACACTTTAGAAACATTCATGACCGAAGCCTCCAAACAGGAATGGTATAAAAATACATACTTTATTCTACTCGGAGACCACGGCACAGCGATCGGGATGCAAAAATATGGAATGGCGCTAAGCTATAATCACATTCCCTGCGTCATTCACTCTCCGCTGCTTAAGGATTCTCCGCGCCGCCTGTCGAACTACGGCGGTCAGATCGACATCTTTCCAACCGTCATGGGACTTCTCAACCGTTCCTATACCAACGACTCATTCGGCATTGATCTTTTGCGGGAACACCGTCCCTGTATGTATTTCGTTTCAAATAATCAGCTGGGCTGTATTGACGATGACAACTTTTATGTCAGAGATCTTGATGCAGACATGGACTTTCTTTACGACATAAAAAATGAACATCCCGATAATCAGGCAGCCAACAAACCTGCAATCCTCAATAAACTTAGAAATTATTCAATGTCCATGACAGTTGTTGCCGATTCGATCATGAAGCACAGACGATAAGAAAACATTTTTATCTGTAAATAATTTGCAGTTCAGTAAAAATTATGTACCTTTGCACCGCCAGACGAGATATAGCGCAGTTGGTAGCGCGCCACGTTCGGGACGTGGAGGCCGGGCGTTCGAGTCGCCCTATCTCGACAAATCCCCCCCCGTTTAAGTACGAATTTACGCTGTTTTAAAAATATTTTGTACCTTTGCAGCATCAAATTTAATATACAAATTCAAATTCTATGAAAAAATATAATTTCAATGCCGGACCTTCGGTTTTGCCGCGCAAGGCTATTGATGAAACGATAAAGGCAATAGATGATTTCGGCGGACTGAGCATTATGGAAATCAGCCACCGATCAAAAGAATTTCAGGCAGTAGTTGATGAAACCGTCGCTCTGTTTCGCGAACTGATGAATGTACCGGAAGGATATGCAATACTGTTTCTCGGAGGAGGAGCAAGTCTGCAGTTTTGTATGGCGCCATATAATCTGCTGGAAAGGAAAGCCGCTTATCTAAACACGGGAACGTGGGCAAACAAGGCTCTGAAAGAGGCTAAACTCTTTGGAAAGGTCGTCGAAGTGGCGTCGTCGAAAGATGCGAATTATACATATATTCCGAAAAACTACATAATTCCGGCAGACGCCGACTATTTTCACGTCACGACTAACAATACAATTTTCGGTACGGAAATTCACAACGATATTGATTCTCCGGTTACTGTTGTTTCCGACATGTCGTCCGATATTTTTTCGCGTCCGATTGACGTGAGCAAATATGGGCTGATTTACGGAGGCGTGCAGAAAAATCTCGGTCCTGCGGGCGTTACATTCGTTGTCGTGAGAGAAGATATTCTCGGTAAGGTTAGCCGAAAGATTCCTTCGATGCTCGATTACCGTACTCATATCAGGGAAAATTCGCTGTTCAACACTCCGCCTGTAGTGCCGATTTACACCGTTTTGCAAACTCTGAAATGGATGAAATCTGTCGGCGGAATACCTGAAATTCAGAAACGAAACAGGGAAAAAGCCGCGCTGCTATACGCCGAAATAGACAGAAACAGACTGTTCAAAGGTACTGCCGCTGTAGAAGACCGCTCGCTGATGAATATTTGCTTCGTGATGAACGATGAATATAAGAACTTCGAAGCCGAATTTCTGCAATTTGCAGTCGCTCGCGGAATGGAAGGCATCAAAGGACACCGCTCCGTTGGCGGATTTCGCGCATCGACATACAACGCCCTGCCGAAGGAAGCAGTCATAGCGCTTATTGATGCGATGAAGGAGTTTGAAAAATCTCACTAAAGATAATTAATTAATTTTATAAAAAATAACAAGATGCAAACCATTGACAATTTTAATTTTAAAGATCAAAAAGTTTTTGTCCGGGTCGATTTTAACGTGCCTTTCGACGAAAACTTCAAAATCACAGACTACAACCGCGTGAGCGCAGCTGCGCCGACATTAAAAAAAATCCTGGCAGACGGCGGCAGTCTGATTATCTCTTCTCACCTCGGCAAACCTAAAGGCGTGGAAGACAGGTATTCTTTCAAACACCTTATCGGACAGATTTCAGACAAACTCGGCATCACACTTAAATTCGCCCCCGACTGCCTCGGAAAGGAAACCGCCGAAATAGCTGCGACATTGAAACCGGGAGAGGCTTTACTGCTCGAAAATTCGCGATTTTATGCTGCCGAAGAAGGAAAACCCCGCGGTCTTGCAAAAGACGCGCCGGAAGACGAAATAAAAGCGGCAAAAAAAATTGTGAAAGCAGAACAGAAAGAAATGGCAAAAACGCTTGCATCCTACGCAACGGTATATGTAAACGACGCTTTCGGCACTGCTCACCGCGCTCACGCAACTACCGCAGTGATGGCCGACTTTTTCGACGCCGACCATAAACTGTTTGGATACCTGATGAACAGGGAAGTCGATGCAGTAGAAAAAGTTTTGAATGACATTAAACGTCCGTTTACCGCAATTATGGGTGGCTCGAAAGTATCGTCGAAAATTGAAATCATCGAAAATCTACTCACAAAGGTCGATAACTTGATTATCGCAGGCGGAATGACATACACTTTCACGAAAGCGCAGGGCGGCAAAATAGGCAATTCGATTGTCGAAGACGACAAACTCGACCTCGCTCTCGAACTGATTGAAAAAGCGAAAGCAAACAAAGTAAATCTTGTGCTCGCAGTTGACGCCAAAATCACAGATAAATTCGATTTCGGTAAAATGAGCCTGCCTTCCGATGCAAGAGTTCAGTTTGTGGCAGTCGATAAGATTCCCGACGGTTTTGAAGGAATGGACATAGGACCGGAAAGCGAAAAACTTTTTGCAGACGTCATCAGAAAATCGAAAACAGTGCTTTGGAACGGTCCGACCGGCGTTTTTGAAAACGATACTTTCGCGCATGGTACGCAGGCTGTGGGCGAGGCTGTTGTAGAAGCTACTGCAAACGGCGCATTTTCGCTCGTGGGGGGAGGTGATTCTGTGGCTGCGGTAAATAAATATGGACTGGCTGACGGCGTTTCATACGTTTCTACCGGCGGCGGAGCGTTGCTCGAAGCTATCGAAGGTAAAGAACTGCCGGGAATAAAGGCTATAAAAGGGTAATTTAATCCGGTAATCGAAAGCCACGGTTTTGTAAAGAACATAACCGTGGCTTTTTTTTATAATATCATCTTTTCTATTGGAATAACAAGGATTCCTTCTGCACCGGCGGCTTTCAGTTTACCAATAATTTCCCAAAAACTTTTTTCTTCAATGACAGAGTGTACAGAACTCCAGTTTTCCTGCGCTAAAGGCAAAACTGTCGGACTTTTCATTCCGGGCAGGATGCTGAAGATTTCGGATAATCTGTCGTTTGGCGCGTTGAGAAGGATATATTTTTTGTTTTCCGCCGTCTGAACTGCATTGATGCGAAACACAAGCTCGGCGAGAGTATTTGCTTTTTCTTCCGACAGATTTCTGTTTGCGATAAGAAGCGCTTCTGACTGCATCACTGTTTCGACTTCTTTCAGATGATTGCTGACAAGTGTACTGCCTGAACTGACAATGTCGAAAATTGCGTCTGCAAGTCCAATTCCGGGCGCTATCTCTACCGAGCCGCTGATGACGTGAATGTCTGCTTTTATATTGTTCTTTTTCAGGAAATCATTAAGTATTCCGGGATATGAGGTTGCTATTTTTTTCCCTGCAAACCAGCTGAGACTGCTGTATTCTTCTTCTTTCGGAATAGCGAGCGACAGACGGCAACGACTGAATCCAAGGCGCTTGATAATGTCTGCTTTCTGCTTTTTCTCGGTAAATTCATTGTAGCCGACAATTCCTGCATCGGCTACGCCGTCGGCGACTGCCTGAGGGATGTCGTCGTCGCGAAGAAACAGCGCTTCTGCCGGAAATGCTTTTGCCGGAACCAGCAGTGTCCGTTTTGACGAAGAGAGCTTTACGCCAGCTTCTTCCAAAAGTGCAGTGCTTTCTTCATAAAGCCTGCCTTTTGCCTGTATTGCTATTCTTATCATAATTATTGTACGGGTATATTATTATGCGGTTTTTTTGAATATACTGTTTAATTTTAACTGTATCACGCCAAACATTGCTTCTCCGAAAATTCCGCCCGACATTTTGGATACGCCTTCTACCCGGTTGATAAAGATGATCGGGACTTCTACCAGACGGAATCCTGCCCGATATGCCGTGAATTTCATTTCTATCTGAAAGGCGTAGCCCTTGAACTTTATACTGTCAAGGTCGAGTGTTTCAAGGACTTTGCGCCGATAACACTTGAATCCGGCGGTTGTATCTTTTATGTTCATTCCTGTTATCAGGCGAACGTAAATCGATGCGAAATATGACATCAGGACGCGAGAAACTGGCCAGTTTACTACATTGACGCCGGTGATGTAACGGGAGCCAATTGCTACGTCTGCTCCGCCATTACGGCAGGCGTCGAGGAGACGGGAAAGGTCGGCGGGATTGTGCGAAAAGTCGGCGTCCATCTCGAAGATGTATTCGTAGCCGTGACTGAGTCCCCACTTGAAGCCTGCTATGTATGCTGTTCCGAGACCGAGCTTGCAGGGACGCTCGATGATGTTCAGACGTCCGTTATATTCCTGCTGCAGATTTTTGACGATGGCGGCGGTGCCGTCGGGCGAACCGTCGTCGATGACGAGGATGTCAAACGGATGCTCCTGTGTGAATACTGAACGGATTATTTTTTCGATGTTTTCTTTTTCGTTGTACGTTGGAATTATAACGATGCTGCTGCTCATGACTTGCTGTTTTGTTAAGACTGCAAATGTACAAAAATATCTTTAATGTATAACTGTTTTCCGGTTTTATGTATTCTGGTGGCTGTATCTTTTTTCGGGCGGCGGTATCTGCCTCCAATTTCCGTACAGCGCTGTCAGGCAGGCGTCGGTGTCGTAGGGGACAGGAAATTCTGCATCTTCAAATGTTTCGTATCGCAGTGGAAATATGTCTTTTTTATCGTGTGTTTTTAATCCAAGATAAAATTCGGATTCATATTCGTATATCAGCCTGCCTGATGGTATGAGGAAGTGAAGCGCTCTTGCCAGACTGACGATGCAGAGGGAAAACAGGCTGATGATGCATGCTGCCAACAGCTTGCCGGCTTTTTTACTGTGACGCCCGTTTATGTATGCGAGCGCCTGACGATAGATGAGCAGCCGCTTTCTTAATGCGACCGAACCTTTTTCCATGCTAAAGATGTCTATATAGATGTGTTTGTCGCTGGCATCGCATATTTTCATGAATCCGTATGTATAGTTTTCTGCTTTCAGGTGCGGAGGCAGTTCCTGATTGAGTATCCAGGTCAGTTTTTTGCGGTCTTTCCGCATGATGCAGATATCAAGGTCGTCGTCCCAGGGGATGAAGCCTTTGTGACGGACTGCGCCAAGGAGGGTGCCGAAGCCAAGCCAGTAGTGTATGTTGTGGCGGCGGAGGATTTTATCTGTTTCTGACAGTATGTTGAGTATTTTAATCTGATGTGTGCGAAGGGCGGTTCCTTCGCCGTTGCATCGCATACAGTCTTCGCTGTTATTTTTTTTTGCTATTATACGGATAAAGGTTTCATTGTTGTGTTGTGTTGTGTTGTGTTGTGTTGTGTTGTGTTGTGTTGTGTGGCGCGAATCCTGCTTTTTCTTCTGCTTCGACGATGTCGAATCCGAGGGTTTCGAGATTTTTCCGGAGTGTTTCAAGGTCGAGAAAGCGCCGGTAGTGGCTGTCGAGGATGAAGGCGTCCGGCTCGTTTTCGACGGGTTGTCCCTGTCTGTAAAGTTCGTTTTTCGTGCCGCGAACTTCGATGCACAGGTGTCCGCCGTTTTTCAGATTGTTGCTTGCCCAGAGCAGCGTTTTATGTTCTTTTCGTTGTGATACGGAGTGAAGCGTGAATCTCGAATATACGAGGTCTGTTTTTTCCATGTCGGGCAGGGAGGAAAAGTCTTTTGCCTCAAAACTGATGTTTTCCGTGTCTTTGAACTGAGCGGACAGGTAGTCCATTTCGTCCTGACACTGGTCGAAGGCTGTTACTTTCAAGCCGTTTTTTGCGAACCAGACTGCGTCGCGACCGTTGCCGCAACCGAGTTCCGTAACAGTTTGTCCGTCTTTTGCATATTTTTCGCATATATACTGCGCAAAGAGCGACGGACTGTCGGACTGGCGATTGTTACTGTAATACTGTTCCCAATAGTTTTTATACATGTTGTTTTATGTTTTGTGTAGTTATTTATTTTATTGAAAAGATCCGCCGGCAAAAAGTAATTTTAGGGACAAAAAAGACAGCGGCAAATGCCCAGATTAATCTGTAGATTATAAGCAGGACTGCAATTATACTGAGATGCGATGTAATATCTGTTTTAAGATTAAATATTTCTCTGATCGCCGATTTCCATATTCCATCAGGTATAACGGTACGATCTATACTGTGAAAACAGAGTATCACGAGAGACAGTTGTCCAAACAGTATCAGGATGTTTTTAACAGCAAGATTCTTATCGTTAATATATTTGCATATTACATAAATGAAGTAGCATCCTGATATTGCTCTTAAAATATCTATTGGATAACATCCATAACTGCACAGTGACATTTCAATATGACTGTATAAAATGCAATAAATCCATACAGCGCCCATGATGAACTGGATAAAAACAGGTATTTTTTTTTCAAGTATTCGATGTTTATTTGCCAAATAGCCTGCATAATAAAAAAGTAATGCATATAATCCTTGATGCAGGCCAAAGGGCAAAAGAACAAACTGATCGATTGATATTGCTATTATAGCAGTTAACATGATATAAATACCGTTTGTTTGTTTTTTAAAAATAAAAGAACTGTACATTCTGCACCAGAAAAGGGCTAATAAAAACCAGATGGTACCGATTATCGGTAAATCCGTCAATAATATACTGCCTGAATAAGCCTTTCCCCAAAGCGAGGCTATTGCATAATATTTTGTATTGCCGAACCCCGTATTTTGAACCAGATCTTTAATAAACCCGCATATAATTAATAATATACATGTAAATAAATAGGGTATTATCAATCGTTTAAAATCTGTCTTTAACTGCTGAACAACTGGTCTGGGTTTGTAGAAGAACCCGGAGATTATGAAAAAAAGCGGCATGTGGAATGAATATATGATCTTCACAAAAAGCAGGTGAATTGAACAGTGCCCAACTATCATTAAGATAATCCCAACTCCTTTCATTATATCGAAGGTGTGTGATCTGCCTTCCATATTGCCTTTATTCATGTTGTCTATCATGATAAAGTTAAAGGATTACAACCGCAACCTGTTCATGAAATCTATTATAGCCCAAGTATTGGTACCGAATGTTGTTTGCGACGACAAATTCTTGAAAGGCTTTATATTCCCCATCTTCCCAACCATCATAATTGAAATATTCATCAAATACAATCACTGTACCGGAATGGATACGATTTGCGCATAATTCAAAGACGGTTTTAGTTGAGGAATACAAATCGCAGTCAATGTGCAAGAAACTAATCGGCTCAACATGCTCTGCAAGGAAACTTGGAAGGGTTTGGTCAAACCAGCCTTTGATCAATATGACATTCTGCCTGACTTTTGGTAAATGCGTAACTTGAAAATGTCCTGTAGAAAATCCATCCCGCCACCGCTCGGGAAGTCCCTCAAAAGAATCGAAACCATATACTGTCTGTTGGACGCGTGATGCGATATGATTAATTGTTTTACCTGAAAACACGCCAAATTCTAAGATAAGTCCATTTTTTGTAATGTCAACTTCATCCAAACTTATATTCAACAACTCCAAACTTGAATTAACAGAATCAACTTTGCTCATGTTTTTCTGAATATAATCAACTGTTGAACTCAGTGCTCTACGTTGTAATTCGAGGGTTATATTTCGAGCTACAAATTCGTTATTGTTTCGAAGTGCAAACTCAATACATTTTTTTATAATTTTTATAATTAAATTTTTCATCCTGCTGTTTACAATATGTCTGTTGAATGTTTTCCTTTTTTTTATTAATGAACCCTGTTTAAACAGCGAACGGCAATCTTGACGGATTGCCGTTCGCTGTCTGCTGATGGTTTATTCCGATTTTTCTTTTTTCTTCACGGTTTCAGACACTGTTTCGTGGGGTGAATGAACGTTGTCTTCGACGGTGAGCTTTGAGTGTTCGACTGCCGGTACGTCTTTTTTGACATATATACTGCCTTCTTTAGTGCCGTGAAGCAGGGAATGGAAGTCGTGCTCCAACTGTGCCTCGGTCGGTTCGGGTGACTGCGATTTGTGCTTGTCAAAATATATTTTCAGCGCGTTAAATTCTGTTTCGGCGTCTGCAACGTGCTGTTTTGCGGCTTCTTTTATGGTGTTGTAATATGCCAGGGAGTCGTGATATACTACGTCGCTCGACTCGAGCATCGAATCTGATATTTCCTGGGCAAATCCGTTGACGACTGCCAGCAGTGTACGCTTCCGCTCGAAGTTTTCTTTGTCTTCCCTGTATTTCGTTATCGGAAGGTACTGTGGAAGGAGGGTGTGATGACTTTCCGCGCTGAGAAAGGAGGCCTGAATGAATCCGATATTGCGTACATTGCTCCCCACGAGGTGCTGCCTTTCGGCGGGCGTGAGATATACTGCGTATTTTTCGAATATCGCCTTGGCGGCGTCTATCTGGCGAATCATTTCGCCTACTTCGCCCGGCGTGATTTCACGCTTGACGGCTTCTGTGTTTGTTTTCTGTTCGTCCATAACGTTGAATTTTGTTGATTAATAGATTGCAAAGTTATAACTTGTTTTGAGATATACAATATTTTTTTCCCATTTTATTGTTTTTTTTTAAAAACTGATGATAAATTTCACTGTCGAGGTGGTTAAAATTACTGTCGCGAACGTGATGATAACTGTCGCGAGTGTGGTGACAACTGTCGCGAGTGTGGTGACAACTGTCGCGAGTGTGGTGGCAACTGTCGCGAACGTGGTGACAACTGTCGCGAGTGTGGTGGCAACTGTCGCGAACGTGATGATAACTGTCGCGAGTGTGGTGGCAACTGTCGCGAACGTGATTATAACTGTCGCGAACGTGGTGACAACTGTCGCGAGTGTGGTGACAACTGTCGCGAATATGGTGATAACCATCAGTTGCGGGGTCGGGGACAATAATTTGATGGCAGCAGCCGGCACGACCAAAGTAAAAATCAACAATTATCTCGACAGACCGGAATACAGTGATTTGAATATTATCTGATTCCTTATTTTTCTCAACAGATAGACCATATCGCTTTCCTGTTTCTCTTCGTCAGTTACGTAAAGGACGGGAACGTAGCCTGTTTTAAGTTTATTTTTCTCGACGAAGACGCGCAGCATAAATTCGCCGATAAAGCCGTAGATTCGGGCGCGGTATGGACGGTAATGAGAGATGTTGATGCGGCTTTCGACGCCTTCCAGAACTGTGAACAGCCATTGGCAATAGATGTCGAAGACCTGACGCTTTGCTATAAACATGCAGTACTGTGATTCTTTGTTGGTTGTTTTCATTATCCGGTCGAACGCATCGGAATAGTCAGGCGTCAGTTCACTGATGACTTCCGTTAGAAGGTCCATATCGACGCAGCTTACAGAGTTTATAGACGCGTGGTCGTACAGACGAAGGGGGACTGTTCTTGGCTGATGTATAATGATGTCGTATTTCGGGAACAGGCTGTCGAGGTCGGGCGTCTGAACGGGCAGATGACGGAACTGACCGGTCGTGACGCGGTATATGTTCCGCTTGAATATCCGCGGACTGAAGTCGAAGTATCGGCGGTAGTGATTCAAGCCGGCGATGTCGATGTCTTTGGGCAGGTTTTTCCACGCCCAGTAGAGTCCGGTGAGTTCGCACCAGTTTCTGTTCTTCCGGCTGATATTTTCGCCGGCGTCGTCCCGCTGCATGTCGAGCCGTTCGTTACTTAATGCCGCTCCGCAGTGGAGGGGCATATACACTTCGCTGTTCCAGATAAAGTCTTCCTGCTTATGGCAGCATACGATGATTTTTGCTTTTGTTTTCATATTTAAAATTGTTTAATACTGATTCTATAATCTTGTCCATATCATAATATTTATACTCCGCAAGGCGTCCGCCGAAGATGACACCGGTTTCTTTATCCGCCATATCTTTATATTTCTGATACAGTGCATTGTTTTTGTCATCATTGACGGGATAAAACGGTTCGCTTCCTGATTTCCATTCCGATGGATATTCTTTTGAAATAACTGTTTTGGGCTGAACGCCAAACTCAAAGTGTTTGTGTTCGATGATCCGGGTATATGGGACTTCGCGTTCTGTATAGTTTACAACTGCATTTCCCTGATGGTTTTCACAGTCTAATGTTTGTGTTTCAAATGTAAGGGTTCGATATTCCATCTGTCCGAATTTATAATTATAATACTCGTCAATCTTTCCTGTAAAGACTGTTTTTCGGGCTATACTTTCAAAATATTGTCTGTTTTCAAAAAAATCTGCATTGCATCTTGTTTCGACGCCCTGCAGTAAACCGTCAATCAGTTTATTATATCCTCCGATCGGAATGCCCTGATAAATATCATTGAAATAATTATTGTTAAACGTAAACCGCACGGGAAGGCGTTTGATGATAAAAGCCGGAAGTTCCGTACATTTCCGTCCCCACTGCTTTTCAGTATAGCCTTTTATCAGGATTTCGTAAATATCTTTACCGACTAATGAGATAGCCTGTTCTTCCAGATTCTTTGGTTCGGTAATTCCTGCTTCTTTCCGCTGCGCTTCGATCTTTGCTTTTGCTTCTTCTGGAGTTTTTGTTCCCCAGAGGGTATAAAAAGTGTTCATATTGAAGGGAAGGTTATACAGTTTCCCTTTATGGCAGGCTATCGGAGAATTGGTGTAGCGGTTAAACTCTACAATTGAGTTCACAAAGTTCCAGACTTCTTTATTAGAGGTATGAAATATATGCGCTCCGTATTTGTGGACGTTTATTTCTTCTATTTTTTCGCAATATACATTGCCGCCTGAATGAGGACGCCTGTCTATTACTAAGCATCGTTTTCCTTCCTGTCTGGCTTTGCAGGCAAAGCTCGCGCCGTAAATACCGGCGCCAACGATTAGATAGTCAAACTGCGGTGTTGAGTGTTGGGTGTTGGGTGTTGGGTGTTGGGTGTTGGGTGTTGGGTGTTGCTTATCCATAGCTATAATTATTTTATAATTTTTAATGAATGTTCAAAGCTCAGTGTCTCCAGCCGGACTTCGCCTTTGGCGGTAATGACGACAGTCAGTTCGGCTTTACCTTTCGGCACGTTGTGTAAAACGTTGCCTTCTCCTGTCACTTTTCCGTCAACAAGGATTTTCACCGATTCGATATTTTCCAGACCCTTGCCCTGGAATGAAATGCTTTTCTCTTTACCGGTAAACTTCACATAGCGAAACCCGATTTCGGCGGTCTTGTCTTTCACTGTTACACAACCGTATTTGCCGTCTTTGCCGAAACTGCAATTCTTTTCAATGACCGCCGTGTTGAAGTTAATTGGCTTTGAAGTATCGAATCCTTCCGCGACGCCGCTGCTTGTCGGCACGACAGGTTTAATCAGTCCGTCACTGTCAAACTCGAGTTTCTCGATGCACATTGCGCGTCTGTTCCACGAATGTCCGCGATGATAAAAGACGTACCATTCGCCGTTGAACGGTTCGATGGAGCCCTGTATGTTTCCGTTACCCGAAAGCCCTTCGAGCGTAATGATAACTCCGCGATACGTGTATTCGCCGAAAATCTCTTTGCTTGTGGCGTATGACAGACGTGTGGGAACGTGATTTTTGTCGGTTATTGCGCCGCAGTTCTCGGCATATACTAAATAATAGGTATCGCCGCGCTTGCGGAGGGAGGGGGCTTCGTAAAAATCTTTCACGTAGGGACCGAGATTCTTCACGCTGCTTTCGTCGATTGTGTCGTCGGCAATCAGTTTGGCAACGACGGGATAATTTTGTTCGACCGGCTGTTTTGTCGGGGCATACGAGATGTATCGCTGTCCGTCGCCGTCAACGAAAATCTGCGCGGAAATGCCGTCTATCCTTTCGCCCGACCTGTCGCCGACAATCCATCTAAAATTCTTGAACCGTCCCGTCGGACTGTCGCTTTCGAGTACGAACGTGTTATTGTCTTTCCCGCTGGAATCCCATTCGAAAAATCCGTACAGCAGATATTTACCGTTATAATAACTGCCGTCGGGATCCCAGAGAATACGTTTGGGATACGGACAGCCTTCGTCGAAGGAAGAATAGCTGTAACCTTTGCTTTCCCATCGCTTGAGGTCGGAGGTGGTCAGCGACATGTAGTGCGGCGAACAGAACACATTCGAGGCGTCCAGCGAACCGTAAACATATAATTGTCCTCCGAAATCATGCACTTCGGGATCGGCGATATACATGCCCCACGAATAAGGCAATACGGGATTCTGCACTTGCCAGCCGACGGTGACACGGGCAAAAAGGGATTTTTC
>JAIRYM010000080.1 GCA_031267615.1 Dysgonamonadaceae bacterium | reverse complement strand
GGATTTTCCCTTTTGATACGGAAATAACGACGCAGTATTTCTCTGTTTTGACGGTATGTGCCTGTCTTTACGCCGTCTACATTAAGCCTCGTTTCTGAAATAATACGCGATATTCGCTGTGCCGTGAGAAAAAAAGACGGTGCAGGCTTGCTTAATGCCTCCCGAACAGTTTCCTGACTGTTGAGACTGTAATTGTTGCTGATTCTGATCTGCTCGCAGATGTTAAGAAAGTAATGGTATTTTTCGTACTGATAATTCCAACGCATAATTTATTATTTCTATTTCTAAACAAAGATAATAAAAAATATTGATTTGCGATAAATATTATTGTTATTGATGTGTTTTTTTTGCGTTTTTTAAATAAAAAAGGTTCTTGAAATGAAAAAATACAGGATGAAGGTTATTTTTTCATTTCAAGTGAGAAAAAAGTTTGTTTTTATCTTGAAATTTGCAGAGATTTTTTTAGGTACAATTTAAAGATTATAAATTATGGAAGTAGAAGAAAAGAAAAATGCCGAGACCGGTGATGAGTTGAAAGGTCGTGCTGCCGCTCTTGCCAGATATAAGGTGCGTTATCCTGAGATTGAGGATGAACCTGATGACGATGCCCTGTATGATGACGAGTATTCTGCACAGGCAAAGGCTCTAGCGGATTCTGAGGGCAGGTACGGCGAACTTGCTGAAAAAAATCAGTCTCTTGCCGATATGCTGTCCTCCGACAGCCGCAAAGCAGTGTTTCTTTCCCTGATTGTTTCGGGCAAATCGATTCCCTATTCTCTTGCAAAGGTTTACGGAAAGAGTTTGCTTGAGGAACTTGTAGAGGGGGACGCTGACGAAATCGAAAAAGGCAATGCGGAGTTTCTTGAGGAGGAAAAACGCCGCAGGGGACTTGAGGAAAAACGGCTTGAAAACTTTGAGAGATACGATTCCGTACTCGAAGAGGCGGTTGCAGACGGGAAATTGTCGGATGAAGAAAAAAATGCTCTTCACGAGTATATTTTGCAACTGGAAACGCGTGTGCCTTTTTATGACTATGACAAGGATATGCTTGCAGGGTTTGTAAAGTCGATTCGCTATGACAGCGCTGTTGAGGCCGGTCGCCTTAGTGGACGGAACGAACAGATAAAAGAGATGAAAAAGACGCTTGAAGGCAACGGAGTTCCGAATCTGAGAGAGAAGACAGGACATGGCAAAACCGAGCCTGTCACGATTGAGAAACCGAACAAAGACTGGTTTACTGCGTCCAATAAAAGAATTTAATTTATTAACAATTTAATTTTATAAAAAACAAAATGGAAAAGAAAAGTTTATTTAACAAATTGAAAGACAGCGGAATATTTGTATTTCTGCTGTTGATGTTGTGCTCTATAGTCGGCGTTGTCGATGCGGGCGCAATGTATGCGGATACGCTGGGAATAGGAGCGCCCGATCAGTTGTATGGCGAAGACGGCGTAGCCGTTGAGGGTGAAATATCTCTGACCGATGCTATGGCAAATGCTTCGGAAGTGGTATCGAAACATTATCTTAAGGATGTGATAGATACAGACCCTTACGGGAGTCCTGCAATGATGGCGATGCTGACCAATCATCATTTTAAGAAGCGCGAAAAAACGAATGATCATATCATTCAGATTAACGAAGTGTCTACCAAGCCTATTCAGATTACGGTAATTACGGATGTACCTCAATACGGCACAGACGGCAGCTCCTCTTCCCCGAAGGCGCAGTGCGCTGTGGATTTTGGTAGTCAGGCAAATGCCTATATCTATCTTCACCAGACAATTATCTTTAAGGGTGTTGACGGATATGAGCCGGATGGAATAACGAAGAGCGGTCATTATTTTATTGCCCGCGTAGTCGCCCGTGACGGTAACGGCGCTCCTGTCCTCAAGCCTGTAAATGGACAAAAGACGGCTGGCGTTTACAGTTTTCCCGCAATAGCGGCAGGCGTAAATGCTTTGCGCGGCGCACGGATTGGAACGGAATCGCAGTTGAGAACAGAGAATTTCGGACTGTTCCCCTCTCCTACCGAATACTTTGTTTCCAAACAGATTATTCAGATGGCAACGACAGGCTGGTATGACAACGCAACCAAAAACATTCGCTGGGGTGATGAGGAAATTAAACGCAAATCGATTACGGAAAAACTTCGCACGTTTGCACCCCTGTTCTGGCTTGGTCAGCAGGGAGCGATGCTTTTCCCGGAATACATAAGCAACGAACCGGAAATGGCTTATTTTGGCGAAGGTATTTTTTATCAGTGCGGACGCGATATTAATCTTGGCGGCTCAGTAGATATTAAT
Organism: Dysgonamonadaceae bacterium; assembly: GCA_031267615.1. Lineage (GTDB taxonomy): Bacteria > Bacteroidota > Bacteroidia > Bacteroidales > Azobacteroidaceae > Azobacteroides. The sequence continues at coordinate 3,091 of JAIRYM010000080.1, read as the reverse complement.
ACTATTGTAAGTCTTTATAATGTTGCGTTTGGCAACAACAACTCGGGCAATACGAAAATATTTGCAATGGGTTCTGAAATTTTTCCTCTGTTTCAAAAAGTCATACTGAACAACACCGGCTTGAATGTCGGCAATTATAACAATGGCAAACTTAACGTTGATTTCACACAGATTTCGTTTGCGGGCAAAAACATTGCATTCATTGCTGATCCTTCGCTCGACGATTGCGGACTTGCAGACCAGGGAGTATTGATTGATCCGAAATATGCAATGGTTTACAGTTATCCGAATACGTTCCTTCCGATTACCAAAGAGAATCAGGGACGCGACGTAACCGGCATTTCTATCGTTGATGAATCGGCATACATCCTTGCTAACAAGAATGCACACGTTTATGTTACGCTCTAATTTACAACAATATGTTAAAAATTTACAGATCAACAAAAGCCAAATATGGACAGAGCGTCTATAATATCGGCAAAGACGAAAGTCAGTTTGTTTCATTCAACAGAGTGAATACAAACGCTGCGGTTGACAGTCCGTCGATTTATTCTACTTCCGCTGAAAAGATTCAGGAACTGATAGAAGATTCTGTTTATTTCAAGAAAGGTGAAATTGTTCTGGAAAAGACTGTCGGTGAAGTATCTGATAAAAAAACAGGTAAAAAATCTGATAAAGATCAGGTAATTTGACGCACTATGACACGGACGCAGTTTATCGACAGGGTAATAGCAATTCTGAACGAGGCAGGAATTACTGAAATCGAACAGGTCGCACTGCTTGGCGCGGAAGCGGCACAACTTGACAAGCATATAGAGAACGGATTTGCGGGAGCATGGTCTCGACTTGCACAAATTGTTCCGCTTAACTGGCTTAACAAGAAGACGGGCAGTAAGAATGTTATAGAGACTGATGTGTCAAAAGGAACAGGGAGCGTGAGGTTACCCGATGATTTCTTCGCTCTTGTTCGTTTCAGAATGAGTCTTTGGAGGAAGCCTGTATTTTCTGCTACACCGGAAAATGAACTTGTGTCGGTTATACAGTCGAATGAATACACACAGGGCAGCGTGATTCGCCCTGTGTGTGTTATTTCTACGGATACAGAAATTATAACTGATCCGGACAGTCCGACCGGTGACAGCATGACTAATATTTTCAATGTATTGAGATATTATTCGCTTCCCAGAGGGTTGAGCGCATCACAACACAGTGTATCTGAATTTATCTATATTCCAATTGTGGACAGGATTGACAGTCCTGTTATTTACAGGGGAGAAAATTCGCCTTTGGAATTAATGCCTCAATTTATAGAGCCGCTTGCGTATGACGTGGCGGCAAATACGGCAATGATAATCGGCAAACCCGATATTGCAGCAGCGCTTGAATTGCGGGCGACGGGAATGATACCGGGTATAAGGAAGGCAAAGGCTCTGTATGGGCAGACAGGAAATTAAAAAACTAAAAAAAAATGAATGGGTTTCGCTTTAAAGACAGAGAAAATTATCCTGATTTTCAGGCATGGGCAAAATTGCCGATATTCAGGTATTTTAAAGAGCCTGTCGACACTGTTTCGGAGTTGTATGAAAAGTATCCGATGGGCGCCGAGAGATTTGCATTTACGTTTGTGGAAAGTATCAAAAAAATGGTTTTCTGGGATTTCCAAAATAAACAGTGGATTGAACTCGATGGCGGACACAGCACGGGGAATCTTGAAGGTTCTCAAAACTGGAATTATTTTTAAACAATTACGAATTCTTAATTTTCAATTGATGGCACAGGTTAAATTTTTTAAGGGACTTGCGGCAAACTTGCCGCCGACTCGCGACGAAGACACGTTTTATCTCTGCACCGACACAGGGGACTTGTATCTTGGAGCAAAGAGATATACCGGAACCGGCATCTCCGAAGCCCCTGTCGACGGTAAAACGTATGGAAGGAATACCGGAGACTGGGTTGACGTCAGCCAGAATATTGCACGGGAGGTGATTTATCTGCCGGGCGTTGTTAATGAAGACCATTTGATAAATCAGGGGATTTACAGATACGAGGTTAGCTATCCTGTTTATAGCAAATGTTATCTGATTGTGACAAAATATCAGGACAGCGTTGTTTCCAGGGTAACACAGACGCGTTTTACCTCTTCATACGATGGTAGCCATGGCATACAAACAAGGACGTCTGTTTCGGGCAACGACACAAGCGGCTATACGTGGCCTACTCAAGATGTCCACGGCTACGTATGGAAGGAATATAGCACGATGGTTGACGTGCCGATTGACGGTAAGCCTTATATACGTATTAACAGGGAATGGGGTGAATTCAATCCGGAGTTTTCTTCTTCTCAGTCTCTCCGGATTCGGAGGGCTGATGACATTGACGTCAGGAAAATGAATGATACCACATACCGGATAATATTTCCTAAAAACATTTTGAATGAAAAGATGCGGGACTGGTCGGATGCTAACAGATATAACCGTCCGGTGGTGTATGCTGCGGGCGCGGCTATGAATGATAATCCCAGTCTTAGCGCCGGTCTGGCGTCGCCCCGTGCGATACCGACCTGCGGGCAGGGCTGGATGACTACCGACAACGGCTACACTGTGGCTTTCGGGGAATTTACGTTTTCAGGACATACGTTGCCGGCGTGTCAGCTTGGATTTGCGTGGTATATATTTTTGTGTGGGACGCAGAATCCAGTCTTAGCGCCGGCGGGCTCTATTGCTTATACTTTTGCGGAGGGTTCTAACTGGTGGGTAGTGGTGACGGCGAGGATTGGCGAGAGGGTCGGATGTCTTGATTCTGTTTCTTCGTGGGTTGACGTGATTCAGATAACTGACGGCTCTCAGGAACAGATTGCGGCGCTGGAACTGCCGGAGATCACGGCCAGTTATCAGGCGTTGACGAGTGCGAATCCGAATCCGACGCTACGGGTTTTGCTTCCGTATTCGGGGATAAGCGGGAGCGTAATAGACGGTACGATTGAAAACAATACGGATACGTCGAATGATATAGTTTTCACGGTAAAGAGCGGCGCTGACTGCTGCAGCGGCGTCTCCCTGACGCCGGAGCAACTTAACGCGATGGCTGAGAC